>JAUVIR010000033.1 GCA_030592645.1 Candidatus Fermentibacterota bacterium
TGATTCCATGCGGTGCCGCTGCTGATAACTGGAATGTGTTCCAGGAAGCCTCCACCTGGCAGCTCTTCGTAGTATTTATTCACTTCCCAGTACGGTGGAAACTCAACAGCTATTGAATCGCAGCCTTTGTCCGCGGTATAACCTATTTCCTCGAAAAGCACCGCACCGCACAGAACAGCCCTTGTCTGCCAGTCTCCTGCAGGCGGGGTGTCCTGGTAGGTCAGGTTCTTCTGAACGAATAGCTCCGCTTCATCGATAGTTGAAAAGAGTGCCCGTCCAAGAAGTACATCCGCGTACAGATCAAGATCGTCATCCGGCTGCCCGTATTCGCCGTCTCCACTGCCATCCCATGTGCCGTCCAGATCGGCAAAATAGAGATCCACAGCGGCGGTATCAGCGTAGGATTCGCAATAGGTGTAAATCCTTCTCACCGGAACGAGTGTTTCATCACCGGCAAGGAGGACAAAGATTGTCCCGTGTTCCAAGAATCTGTTCTTTATGAAATTCCGCAGTTTCTCAGCGTCATCAATGCCGGGGAAGGTGGAGAGTATATCCTGCACAGAAGCCGTTTCAACTGAGTACCCGTTGCTCGCATGAAAAGTCGCAAGCGGTTCCATGGTTTCAATATATGAACTGTCACAGATCAGAAGGTACTGGGCATCTCCCTGGAGAATAGAAGGAGAATCCCAGGGGGAGGTACGATCATTAACCCCTTCAAGAGCATTAGTCCTGCTTCGGGCAACCCTTCTCTGTTCGAAAGTCAGATCGCAGGGGGTACCTTCTTCCCATGATACCGTTACTTCTATCTCATTTATGATGCTTATAGAACCTGTTGCCGGAATGTAGACCCATGGCTGAATCAGACAGGAAGCTATCCTGTTCCCTGCAAGGGTACCGGTGTGCGTACCGATAAGAGGGTTCCGGGGCCAGGGTGATTCGGAAGAGTAAACAGCCGGATCAGGCAGGCGCAGGGAAACTGAAGTTTGTGCACTGAACGGTCTGAGTTCCGATGCGGGTATTATGTTTATTCCTGGAAGACCGATTGCAGTCTCTTCAAGGGTGACTGTGCTGAACGTAACGTTCACAGCGCCATCCGGGAGTATGAACACTTCTGGTATCGCCGGAAGAAGCGGGGTTCCGGGGAGACCCCTCTGCTCGAATTGCGGCATTACGATAACAGTCCAGATATCATTCAACTGAAGATCAATATCAGCCGGATTGAAATGCAGTGTTCTGGTGATGGAGCCTCCGGCTACCGGAAAACTCAGTATAAAAAGCACTTGTGCAAAACGGAATAATTTCAAATCCATCTCCTCCATTACATTCGAATTACTATGAATATATTACATAACTGAGATAATCGTTCCCAAGCATAGAGATGGTTCATGGAAGGCGCAGACATTGAAAACTAAGAATTTCAGAGTAATACCAAGAATACCACGATCGCTTGCAGCACTCAGGAAGATAGCTTACAACACCTGGTGGACATGGAATACACAGGCTATAGAGTTGTTTCGATGGATCGATTCTGACCTGTGGGAAAGCACTTATCACAACCCTGTACGCCTGCTTGGACATGTAAGCCAGGAAAGGCTTGAGGAACTTTCGGCAGATTCAGTCTATCTTTCACACCTTGAAAAGACAGTCGAAAGACTGGACGATTATCTTGGAAGGAACACCTGGTTTGATGCTCTGAAGAAGCAACAGGAAATATCGGGTGACAATTTCCTTGTAGCCACTTTTTCAGCTGAATTCGGTCTCCATGAGAGTATTCCGATCTATTCCGGAGGTCTTGGCGTTCTGGCCGGAGATACTATTAAGAGCTGCAGCGAACTTGGCCTGACAGCTGTTGGTGTTTCCCTGCTTTACAGGAAGGGATACTTCAGCCAGTACCTGAACAGCGACGGCTGGCAGCAGGAAAGATATTTCATCAATGATTATTCCAATATGCCGGTTGAACCGGTACACCGCCTCGATGGATCCCAGGTCTCAGTACAGGTTCCAATGGCTTCGAGAGTCGTAACTGCAGCGGTCTGGCAGGTCAAGGTCGGCAGAGCTGTCCTGTACCTTCTGGACACAAATCTTCCGGAGAATAAGAAAAGTGACAGGGACATAACCGGGCAACTCTACGGCGGAGATCGCGAAATGAGGATCAAACAGGAGATAATCCTGGGAATAGGAGGGCTCAAAGCCCTTGATGAAATGAACCTTACTCCCACTGTCCGGCATATCAACGAGGGGCATTCGGCTTTCCTTATCGTAGAACGCATAAGACAGCTCATGCAGGAAGGACTCTCCTTCCCCGAAGCCCGTGAAATCGTAGCCGCAGGCAACGTGTTCACAACGCACACACCAGTACCGGCAGGGAATGAGGAATTCTCAACGGATATGGTGATCAAGTATTTAAATCCTATGATCAGCTCCATAGGTCTCACGGATGAGGAGTTTCTTCGATTTGGGCATTACGACGACAATCCCAAGTTCTCAATGACGGTTTTCGGCCTTCGTTTCTCAAAATTCAGAAACGGTGTAAGCGAACTTCACGGTGAGATCTCAAGGGAAATCTGGAAGGATGTCTGGCCGGCTCTTCCATCGGCGGACACACCCATTACGCACGTAACCAACGGAATACATCCTGAAACATGGGTCTCGGATGAAATGGAAAAACTGCTCAGCAGGTACGTCGGTCCAAGATGGTCAAGCAACAAGACAGATTCGAAGGAATGGGAAAAAGTTGACAGGATCCCGGATTCCGAACTCTGGCCGGCTCATGTCAGAATGAGGGAACGGCTTATCTCCTGGGCAAGGGACAGATGGGAACAGCAGATAAGAAGAATGGGGCTGCTCAAGCCGAACTTAGAGGACAAACCGGTTCTCGATCCCGAGAGAGCCACCATCGGTTTTGCCAGAAGATTTGCAACTTACAAAAGAGCCAGTCTTCTTCTGAGGGATGAAGAACGCCTTGCCAGAATTGTAAATGATCCTGAAAACCCTGTGCAGTTCATTTTTGCAGGGAAGGCCCATCCTCATGATACATCGGGCAAGGAACTGATAAAGGAGATCATACATCTCTGCATGAAAGAGGAATTCTACGGTAAGATCATCTACCTTGAGGATTACAGCATGGACATGGCAAGACATATGGTACGGGGCGTTGACGTATGGCTGAACACTCCAAAACTGCCCATGGAAGCATGCGGTACAAGCGGTATGAAAGCGTGCTTCAACGGTGCCCTCCACTGCAGTGTCCCTGATGGCTGGTGGGCTGAAGCCTACAGACCGGGTGCGGGATGGTCTATTGGTTCAGGTGAGGAGTACGATGATCCTGAACTTCAGGACAGACTGGAGGCAAAGGCGCTCTACAACATCATCGAGAATCAGATAGTGCCCATTTTCTACGATCGTGACAAGAACGATATCCCGGTGAACTGGCTTCGGATCGTCAAGGAATCGATGAAAAACGTCTGTCCTGTTTTCAGCAGCAACAGAATGGTTGCCGAGTACACATCGAGGTTCTACGTACCCGCCTACAAAGGAACAGAGAAACTTTCTAAAAACAGCTACTCAGGAGCCAGAGAACTCGCTTCCTGGATGGAGAAGATCCGGGAAAACTGGAATTCTGTCGTGATAGAATCGGTTGAATCGGAAATCGAGAACGACGCCTGTGCAGTGGGTGATCCTATCCCTGTAAAAGTTACACTTCGAGCGGGAGAACTTGAACCTGACGATCTCCTCGTTGAAATCCAGCACGGCAGGATCGAACATGACGGCTGGCTGACGGAAAGAGAATCTGTCCAGCTGCAGTTTGAGTGTAAAACGGAAGGAATACTGTTATTTGAGGGTTCATTCGAATGCAGCCATTCGGGAAATCAGGGGTTCACCGTAAGAATACTCCCGTGTCATACTGAGTTCGGGCTTATAATAGAGCCTGAACTTGTCTGCTGGTGGGAGTAAACCCGGCAAATACAGGGGCTTGACCTGCATCCCGTAGTGAGATATTCTTACAGCCAGTAGTGTGTATTTTCGTAACTTTACCTGAGGGGGTAAAAATGAACAAAATGACCCGTCTTATGACAGTATGCGCAGCATTACTGCTCATCGTACCGGCAGCCAGCGCTGACTGGTCCGATAACTTCGATTCCTACGCTCTTAACAGCGGATTGATCGGCCAGGGCGGCTGGGACGGCTGGGAAGGCGCTGCTGCTGCGGATGCCTTCGTAACAGATACACAGGTTCTCACAGCACCCCATGCGCTGGCATCAATTCCAACAACGGATATCGTACAGGAATTCAATGAAACCAGCGGCGACTGGATCATGACAGGATACTGCTACATCCCCAGCGGCTCTACAGGCAAGCAGTACTTCATCATGCTTAACATTTACGGTGCCGGTGTACATAACTGGTCCGTCCAGCTTGAATATGATTCAGACGGCGGAATCGTAACGGATTACTACAGCTCCGCTGTAGCATCCCTTATCAACGACGCATGGGTAGAGGTTCGCGCTGAGATCCATCTTGATATCAATGTATACGACCTCTACTACAATGATGTTTTCCTTGCTTCAAACGCATGGCAGGATGGTTCAGGCGTAAATGAAATAGCCGCGCTTGATATCTTCTCCGACGGTGGAAGCACCATCTACTGGGATGACTTGACACTGATATACGAGGATGCTCTTCAGCACACAACATGGGGACATATCAAGACCCTTATGCAGTAAACTGTGCAGAATTGATACTTGGGGAGCCGGTTTTCCGGCTCCCTTTTCTTTTACTCCAGGAATGTTGCCTGTCATACAAACAGCCCTTGACAAAGTATGACTGGAATTACATTTGTTGCTGGTAAAATAAACGCGGGAGCGCACGGGGACTGGTGTCCCTCCCGGACTTCAAATCCGGTGCTGGGTGCTAGAACCACCCTGGGTGGGTTCGATTCCCACACGTTCCCGCCATTCTATTGCGGCTCCGCTATCTTATCCAGCACCATTCCAGCAAGCGTATACCCGAATATTCCGGGCATTACCATAAGGCTGGATATCCGGTTTCTTACCCTCCCCCGTTCATATGTAAGATCGTCCGTATCGGGAGGAAATGAATGGTCGCCGGCAGGTTCTGTTGAATACACGCAGGGTATACCGCTGGTAATTCCGCGCTTACGGAGGTACTTCCTGAGCTGTTTCGCAAGAGGGCAGGTTCTTGTCCGTGATATATCACCAATATTGACATGTGACGGATCTCTCCTTCCAGACGCGCCCATACTGCTGAAAACAGGTATCCTCTGTTCAACGCAGTATTCAAGCAGCGCGGCTTTGGGATTAAGGCTGTCTATGGCATCGACGACTACATCTGGTGCTGGCTTGAGAATCAGATCAGCGGTATCTGAATGAAAAAACTCCGTGATGGTCTCAACCCGGGTGTCAGGGCAGGTCCTGCGAAGATGATCTGCAACAATATCAACCTTGTAACCGCCGCAGTCTCTCAATCGGGCCATGGGATTTCTGTTCAGAGATGTTTCCGTAAGCCTGTCAAAATCAACAAGGCGAAGTATACCAATCCCGCTTCTTGCAAGCGCGGCCGCAACATGGCAGCCGACTCCGCCAAGACCAATAACCGCGACATCCGCTTCGCGTATTGCAAGAAATGATTCGCTGCCGAAATAATCAACTACCCTGTCGAATCTTCGCTGAAACTGCATGTCTTACCGGCCTTCTCTGATATTGAAAAGCTCCATCGAATTTCCTGCGGTCCGGGAGGCAATTTCCTCAGAATTGATTCCGCGAAGCAGTGCCAGTGCTTCAGCTATTCGGGCGATATATGCCGGCTCCATCTGTTCTGGCTCGACCCCGTCCATTCCGATGGAGGGAGCATCGGTCTCAAGAACAATTCTATTAAGGGGTACCGCTGCCGCGGCACTTCTTGCTCTCTTTGCGCGGGATCTTGTAACAGCTCCTCCGAATGCAAGGTAGAAACCAAGATCAAGGAAACGCTCGGCCAGCTGCGTCCCCCTTGTGAAGGCATGCAATACGCCAGTAATCCTGCGATTGTATTTCTTCTCCGATAGAATGGAGAGCATTTCATCGAAAGCTCCCCTGCAGTGCAGAATTACAGGTAAACCAAGCTCGGAGGCAAGATCCAGCTGCCTGCGGAATACTATGATCTGTGTACTTCTGTCAGGATTTTCAATTTTGAAATCGAGACCAATTTCACCTACGGCAACCGAACCTGTTTCGATCAGGAGCTTTCCAAGCAAACCCGTATCAAGTATCTCATCTGCAAACCAGGGATGAAGTCCAAGAGCCGGGTAAACTGCCCGATACTCTGACAGTTCAGCTATTCTCTGCCAGGAGCTGGTTTCTACAGCGGGAACGATGATCGCAGTAATGCCTCTGCGAGCGGCTCTTTTCAGAACACCGTCAATATCGCCGCATAGCGGTTCCATGAACAGATGGCAGTGGGTGTCAATCAGCATATCGGATTCCAATGGATTAAGTAAAGAATATCTTATCGGCTTTACTACAATGCATTCTGCATCGACAGGCCCGATATGTCCAGAGCAGCAGGTCAGTAGGTCAGTGTTCTCTGCTTGAATCCGTATCCCATTACATCGTAAGCATCATGCAGAACCATGAATGCATCCGAATCGATCTTCTTCAGTATTCTTCTGAGAATCATAACCTGCCTGCGATGAATACAGACGTAAATAACATCTTTCTCTTTCCTGCTGTATCCTCCCTCCGCCTTGAGGAAAGTTACACCTCTATTGAGTTTCTGAAAAATGGCATCCCTTACTTCATCAGGTCTCTCGGTCACTATCATCACCGCTTTTACATAGGGCATCCCCTCAGCGGCGAAATCAGTCATCCTGCTTGTAAGGAAAAGGTTAAGATAAGCCCATATTACGATGACCGGATTCCGGAATACAATACCAACAGCCAGGATTATCAGGGATTCGACCATCCAGTAACCGGTGCTTATCGAAACTCCTGTATACTTTTTCAGTATTGCCACCGGAATATCAGTCCCGCCGGTGGAACCACGGTATTTGAAGATCAGGCCAAGGCCGAGGCCAAGCAGAGCGGAACCGGCAATGGAAGCCAGGAGTATATCCATTTCAGAATTACCTGTAAAAAAGACCGCCAGCCGCGGCAGCTCTCCAGCCGGGGCAATGTTATGTACGAAGTTTTTATAATTCGAAAGAAATGATAGATGTGAAGGCTGAAAGAGCCAGCACATGGAATTCGACATGAGCATTCCAACAAGACTTCTTACCCCGAATTGTTTCCCGACGACCAGGTAACCCAGAAAGAAGAGGGGTACATTGAAACCGAACATCCAGATGCTTTCAGAGACACCTGTCCAGTGGTACAGAACCTGCGCCAGTCCGGCTACTCCGCCAGGTGATATCCGAAAGGGAAACAGGAACCATGAATACGCCATTCCAAACAGAATGGAACCTGCTGCAATACCTGCATAGTCCTGAAATTCATTCCTGATGCTCACTCTCATCACCTCCTGGATGTGAAAAAGAAAGGGACAAAACCGGAAGCGGCCTTGCCCTGACATGTGCGGGAAATATAATCAAATGTTTCGCTGATCAGTTAACAATCAGCAAGTTTTTGGGATTCTACCTGCGTTCTCATCTTCCAGCAGAGCAGCTTTGATCTTGCGCTTCGCCAGGATTATTGCCCATACCAGAACAGGAGGAAGGCCGAGTAGAACGAATTCACTCCAGTATGGGATAGCGAATATGCACAGGTCGTAAAGACCATGGAATAGAACGGCAAGAAGGAAACCCTTCATGATCAGCTTTCGCCTTGATCTTCTATTCTCGCTGAATTTAGCCATTCCTATCCAGTAGCCCATGATAACCGACACTGAAGCATGCATTGGAATTGAAGTGAATGCTCTGAGAATACCTACCGCTATACCGTTTCCGAGGACATACAGAACATTCTCCAGACAGGCGAAACCCATCCCGGCAATCACAGTATATACGATTCCATCCATAACTTCATTGAAGCACTTCTTTCTAAAAACAAACTTCATTACAATAAAAAGCTTCAGGCTTTCCTCCACCAGCCCCGCTACGATAAATGCCTTGAATACCGGATAGAGGAGACGATAACAGGGATTGAGTAATCCCCTCAGTTCATCGAGACCCAATTCTATAAATATTGCCGGGACTGTTGATAGAAGTCCAAGCAGGAATATTCTGATGATAATGCGCTTCGGCTCCGGCTTCGCCCTGTCTTTCCTGTAAAAGTATATGACAATGATCAGAGCGGGAACTACTGCAAGCGCCAGCGAAAGGGCAAGGTTCATCTTCAGCGGATAAAGACGGTTAAAGATTGTTTCATGAAACACCCTCTTTCATCATACAGTACACTGTCAAGTATCAGATGCCGTCAGTTTGCGAATCTATTCTGCGCTCCTGAAAGGCACTGGTGAAGGCGCATTGCAGAGCTATGTAACTGAACCGTAACGAAGCAGGTGCGCTGAAGAGCGAGCAGGATACGGCAGGTAATGCTTGACAGAGTACTAGCATTTCATTGCCATGGAATAGATTATTGTCAATATATGTATCTGATGTAAATAATCGAAAGGGGATACTTGATATGAAATACGCTTATACTTTTCCGGTAATTCTTCTTATTCTACTGATTCCATGCTGCAGCAGCGGAGGAGAAACCATGCTTGATTCAGGCAACGATGTTATTGATGAAGAACTGCGATTCCCGGCGGAAGTAAACGTGGCTGAAACATTCGCTGACAGATTCTTCGAATCAGTGGAATCGGTTGTTATTCCGAATATGGCTTCTCTTCAGTTACCGGTTAACCCTGAGGAAGTATTCAACCTAGATGATATCATCAGTGTATCGGGTATCGGCCGTATTCCAGAAGTGCTGCTGGAGAATGGTTTTGTTGTATACGAACCGTTCCATGTAACGAACAACCCGATCAGAGCGTACGAATTTATAAAATCATGGGATCAGCCGGTATACATTTCTGCCGGTATTCCTCTTCACATGCTTCATATCTTCTTCGACCAGATCCTCCAGGATATAGAAGAAAATTATCTGTACGGCGATCTCGAAATCGTCTGCCGGAATCTGTACGAAAGTAATTTTGAACGAGGCTGCAACCTGAATGCCGCTTTCTTTGCCGTACCCCTGGCGTTCCTCGATCCGGATTTTGAGCCTGACCACTCCATTGCAGAAGCTGTTGACGCTGAAGTGGCACTTATCGAAGAACACATCGGCTTTGATGACAGCCCCGTAATGGGATACAGGGAAGATTACTCCCAGTACGTTCCGAGGGGACACTATACTGCCAGCCCCGGGCTCGAGCGGTATTTCAAGGCGATGATGTGGCTGGGCAGGCTTACGTTCATTCTGAACGGAGGAGAGCCCAACGGACAGATGGCTGAATACATCGTTGCAGAAGAAGATGCCCGCGTTATGACTGCAAGCGCTCTCTGTATCGTTTCAGATCTTTCGGAAATTGAGTATGAAGGAGAACTTCTTCTTGATAAATGGCGTCGGATCTATGAGATAACAGCTTTCTTCGCCGGTTTTGCAGACGATCTCTCCGTGCCGCAGTACGCTTCTGCAGCGCGGGAGACCGCAGGCGAAGCCGCGGACAGCCAGCTTATATGGAGTATGGATTTCTACAGGCTGTTCAGAGATTACGTTAACTCCAATTTTGCGGGCCCTGCCATCTACAGTGGTACAGGGGAGCTGATATCAATGCCTGACGAACAGGGGGAATTCGATCCGAACGATCTGCAGGAGGCATTTCTGAAAACGACCGGTTTCAGGTTCCTCGGTCAGAGATACACCCCTGACAGCGAAATTCTTGGAAAACTCGTTTTCCCGGCTGTTGGAGCGAATCCGCAGGGAAACCGGAGGTTCATGCCCTCCGGCCTCGATATTGCTGCCGCCTTCGGCAGTGAGGCTGCCATCTCTATCCTTGAAGAACGCGGAGACCTGGAATTTGCATCCTACCCGGATTCTTTGGAGTCGATGCGCGGAATGATAGAGGATTACAGTCCCTCCGATTGGCATGCAACACTTTACATGTCATGGCTCCACTGCATTTACCTTCTTCAGCAGGATAAGGGTGAGGGTTATCCGGATTTCATGCGGACGGATGCCTGGGAACGCCATACTCTTTCAAATTTCCTGGCATCCTGGGCGATGCTCAGGCATGACACAATTCTTTACGCAAAACAGAGTTATACCATGGAGTGCGGCTGCTCGCCCGGCCCCTATGAGGAACCCGAGCCCTCCGCCGGATTCGTTGAACCTGTACCGGAAGTTTACGCCCAGTTGAATGCAACACTTCAGATGGCACAGAGGGGTCTTCGTGAATACGGCGTTCTTGACAGCAGTATAGAAGGCAGATTCAGGAATGCCTGTTCAATTATGACCCGTCTTCAGGATATAGCTGAAAGGGAACTTGCGGGCTCCGTCATAACGTCTGAGGATGCCGACTTTCTCAAGAGTTTCGCAGCTAACCTGGAATCGGCAATCTCGTGGGGAGCCGAAACAACAGAGGGCCTGGAAACATCACTTATCGCCGATGTACATACGGATCAGAACAGCGGTTCGGTGCTTGAGGTTGCTTCTGGAGACCTTGACTACTGCATGGTCATATACAGAAGACCTGACGGCAATGTCGAGGCGGCAGTGGGACCTGTGCTCAGCTATTACGAATTTACATGGCCCATGTCGGACAGACTGACCGATGAAGCCTGGAGAGAAATGCTGTCGGGGGATGAAACACCCGAACGACCGTTCTGGACAATGGAATACATGAAGTAACCGGAACTTAGAATCCGAGTCCGACGCCGCCTGAAAAGATCCAGTCATGATAGGTATCTACCCCCGAAACATGACGGTAGATACCTGCGGACAGTATGAAGAGGTGAAATCCGCCGCGCGCTTCAATCCCGGCATAAGTCTGATCATTAGCAAGACCGTTCCAGGGATTGTTCCATGTGTACATGAGGGAGCAGCAAATATCAACTGATGTGATCGGGATAAATACCATGCTGAAAGCGCTTCTTACCCCAAGATGCACCTTACCGCCGGCAAGCCCCGGTTCAAGCCGGAATACAAGACCGCTGTCACCGCCCCAGAGACTGTTCCAGGGAATACTGGAAAAACCGATCGATACACTGATCTTCTGCGGCGTGGTTACCTTCAGCCCTACTGTCGGGGACCAATCAGGAAAGCCTCCATTCACTGCTGATACTGAACATAAGAAGAGAAGAATAACGACAAGAATTCTCACTATGACACCCCCGATTGATATGCTGCTATTATGCCAGGGTCTTCCCTTCCATACAATGCTTGAATCCTGAGATCACACTCACTTATCGAGGGAATTCTGTTCAACTGACTTGCAGGTATGCATTTCCGGCAATTTGCGTAAATATCCTCTGCTGCTAGCAATCTTCTGAATTGACAATACCCCGACATTTCGTAGGTTATGCGTAATTCTGGTGCAATTGGTATTTACACTATTTGAAAGGAGAACACTATGAAATTTGTACTTTCTATACTTGTGCTTGCTGTGTCTCTCAGTATGGCTGCAGAGCCTACGGCTATCGGCGGCGGTAGCGGTGGAACAACCTGGCTGGGTTCCGACGCTGAAACGGTTTTCTTGTCTCAGCTTCCCACTGGAGGCGCTCAGGGATCCCAGAATTTCACGGATGAGCCAACTTACGATGCTGGTGTAGCGGACGATTTCGAATTCGCCGTATCAACAACCATCAACAGGATACGCTGGTGGGGCGGTTACTGGAATGGTACAGTCACCCCTCCAATTGATTCTCCCATGGAGATCTACCTCTACAATGATGATGGTACCGGAAATGCACCCACACTTCCTCAGCATTCTTCAGCTATCACCAGCTGGATGATTCCTGCAGGCGGGTACACCCAAGTCGCTGACGGAGCAAACTACCGTTGTGAATTCGATTTCCCGACATGGGTAGTTTTCGATCCCGGAGTGAAGTACTGGTTCGAGATCCGCATTGCAATGCCGTTCACTCCACACGGACAGTATGGCTGGGTTGAGTCAACGCCTGTCACCAATTCACCCTGCGTTCAGGGATTCGACGGCCTCAGCATACCCTGGTGGACACCAAGAACTGGCGATGCAGCGTTCGAGCTTGTCTTCGACGATGCGATCGCACTTGAAAGATCAACCTGGGCTGATATCAAAACAATCTTCTAAACAGCCAGGGTCTGAATCATTACCGGGAAGAGCACCTGCTCTTCCCGGTTTTTCTATCTATAGAAATGATCAATATTCTGTGTGGATAAATCTCTTCTTATTCAGCATTTACACAAGCCTCAAAGCCTGTCCCGATTCAGCATTGACATGACTCTCCGGACACTTGTAGATTTAGTCTACGTATAGTGAATAGGAACTTAAACTATTTGAAAGGAGACACACTATGAAACTTGTACTTTGCTTGCTTGTACTTGCCGTATCACTCAGTATGGCTAGCGTAACAGTAGATGTAGAAGGTACCAGTGGAACGAACTGGTATCCTAGTGATGCTGAAACCATTCTCTGGGAACAGCCTCAGACAGGTGGCGCTCAGGGATCCCAGTACTTCACTGACATGTATCCTGATTACGACGCGGGTGTTGCAGATGACTTCATGTTCCCAACAGAAACCCTTTGTAACAAAATCAAATGGTGGGGCGGCTACTGGAACACCTCCGAGCCTTTCCCTATCGTTGCTCCTGTAGAAATTTACCTCTACTTGGATGACGGTACACTTGCTTCTCCTACTCTTCCCCAGCATTCCTCAGCTATTCAGAGCTGGATGATCGCTGTCGGAGAGTACGACGAAGTCGCCGATCTTGACAACTTCCTTTGCACCTACTTCTTCCCCGAATGGGTAGTTTTCGATGCAAACGTCACATACTGGGTCGAGATCCGCAAGGCCTACGCGTTTGATCCTTACGGCCAGTACGGCTTTGTAGAGTCCGCACCTGGTTTCCTTGCTCCCTGCGTCCAGGGATTCGACGGTCTTGGAATAGACTGGTGGACCCCAAGAGATGCCGGCGCAGCATTTGTACTTATCTGGGATGATGCCGGTGCACTGGAATCATCAACCTGGGGTGATATCAAAACAATCTTCTAAACACCCTCTGGTTCTAGTTATTAACCGGGAAGAGCGAAAGTTCTTCCCGGTTTTTAAGTTGAAAGGAGACACACCATGAAACCTCTGCTTCTTGTGCTTGGGCTTGCTGTGTCCCTCAGTACAGCCGGAGACCCGACTGCGACGGGAGATATTATCAGCAGCGGGTCAGGGTCAAGCTGGCAGGGTTCCGAATATGAGATCGTGCGCTGGTCTCAGCTTCCCACCGGAAGCGCAATGGGATCACAGTATTTCCCTGATATGTATCCCACTTACGATGCAGGTGTTGCGGACAATTTCGAATTTGCAGAAACAACCACAATAATGAGGATTCGCTGGTGGGGCGGTTACTGGAATGGTTCTGGTTCCTACCCAGTTGATTCTCCCGTAGAGATCTACCTCTACCTCGATGACGGCACCGGAAATGCGCCCACACTTCCACAGCATACTTCAGCTATCAAGAGCTGGATGATCCCCATGGGAGATTACGATGAAGTCCTAGATGGTTCAGACTACAGATGCGAATATATTTTCCCCTCATATGTAGTATTCGATCTCAACACACACTACTGGCTCGAGATACGCAAGGCATTCCCGTTCGATCCACTGGGCCAGTACGGCTGGATCCAGTCAGAGCCTGTCAGCCTTTCACCCTGCGTTCAGGGTTTTGACGGCCTCGGCATAGTCTGGTGGACAGCTCAGACTACGGACGCAGCCTTCGAGCTGATCTGGACCCCTCCTCCCGCATTGGATCGATCGACCTGGGCTGAGATAAAAACAATCTTCTAAAGACCATAGTTTTGGGATGATTGTGAACTTGAAGTATTTGAAAGGAGACACACCATGAAATCTCTGCTATTTATGCTGGCATTTGCTGTGTCCCTCAGTACAGCAGAAGACCCGACTGCGACGGGAGATATTATCAGCAGCGGGTCAGGCTGGCAGGGGTCCGACGATGAAGATATTGTCTGGTCTCAACTTCCCACAGGAAGCGCCATGGGATCGCAGTACTTCACCGACCTGTATCCTGACTACGATGCAGGTGTTGCGGACAATTTCGAATTCGACGTATTCACCATAATCAACAGGATACGCTGGTGGGGCGCTTACTGGAATACCTCTGAGCCTATTCCTATCGATGCTCCAGTAGAGATATACCTCTACCTCGATGACGGCACCGGAAATGCACCCACACTTCCCCAGCATGCCTCAGCTATCCGGAGCTGGACGATTCCGGCTGGAAATTACGACGAGGTCGCTGATGGGGGTTATTACTTGTGCGAGTATGATTACCCATTTTACGTATCACTTAGCGCTGGAGTCAGATACTGGCTCGAGATACGCAAGGCATTCCCGTGGGAACCTTGCGGTCAGTACGGCTGGATTCAATCCGAGCCTGTCAGCCTTTCACCCTGCGTTCAGGGTTTTGACGGTCTCGGCATAGTCTGGTGGACAGCTCAGACAACAGATGCAGCATTCGAGCTTATCTGTAATGATCCATATGCACTGGAAGCATCCACCTGGGCTGAGATCAAAACAATCTTCTAAACACCCTCTTAGTGTTTCAGACAGGCTGATTATCCTGCGTCAACGGAAGAAGAGGCTTTTACTCCCACTCTATCGTACCGGGCGGTTTTGTTGATATATCGTACACTACCCGGCTGATTCCGTTTACCCTGTTAACGATTGACGATGATATTCTGGCAAGGTGTTCAGGAGGCATTCTGTACCAGTCAGCTGTCATCCCGTCTGTGGAGGTTACGGCACGGAGTGCGATGACCCTGTCATAGGTTCGCTCGTCCCCCATGACGCCGACGGTTCTTACAGGAAGAAGCACCGCGAAAGCCTGCCAGATCTCATCGTAGAGATCGTTCTCAACTAGATAATCTATGAATATCCTGTCGGCTTTTCTGAGGATGTCCAGGTCTTCATGGTTGATATTGCCAAGTATCCTGACTGCAAGCCCCGGACCGGGGAAAGGATGCCTCGATACCATGCGTTCGGGCAGCCCAAGCTCGCGTCCAAGCTCCCTCACTTCATCCTTGAACAGCTCCCGGAGCGGTTCGAGCAGCTTGAGGTTCATCCTCTGCGGTAGACCGCCCACATTATGATGACTCTTGATGGTTGCAGAAGGTCCTCGAACGGAAATGCTTTCGATAACATCCGGATACAGTGTCCCCTGTGCCAGGTGAGTTACGTTATCAATTTCGGATGCAGCCTTCTCGAAAAGTTCAATGAATACTCTGCCTATGATCTTCCTTTTCCTCTCCGGGTCCGTCACTCCGCTCAAAGCGGAAAGGAACTCATCAGAACCGTCAATAACCTTAAGCGGCATACCGAAATGGCCGCGGAAAGTCTCTATTACCTCTTCCCGCTCACCCATTCTCAGCAGGCCATTATCCACGAAGATCGGGGTGAACCTCTGCGGAACCGCTTCGTGAAGAAGCGCTGCTACAACGGAGGAATCCACACCGCCGGAAAGACCAAGAATAACATTGCCTCCGCCGGCAAGTTCATTTCGTACAGTATTAATAGATTCTGTTCTAAATGTCTTCATGCTCCAGTCTGGGGAAATACCGGATATTCCAAAAACGAAGTTCCTCAGCAGTTTCTCTCCAAATTCGGTATGGTTCACCTCCGGGTGAAACTGCACTCCATACCTTCGCCTGGTTACATCAGCCATGGCTGCAATCGGAAGGGATTCCGTATGCGCTATCGCACTGTATCCTCGGGGAACCTCGACAACTCTGTCTCCATGGCTCATCCATGCCTGAAGACCGGATTCAATATCATTGAAAATACCGACGTCTTTTTCGAAAAAGAGCCTGGCAGGACCATATTCCCTCTCGTATCCGCCCTCTACTTTTCCATTCTCATGAAGAGCCAGCAGCTGCATTCCGTAGCAGATACCAAGTATCGGCAGTTCGATCCTGAAAACAGCGGGATCAGGATGAGGGGAATCTGTATCATATACGCTTGAAGGGCCTCCTGAGAGGATTATTGCGGCAGGTTCAATTCTCAATACCTCGGACAGCGGTACATTCCCTGGAATAAGCTCACAGTATACACCCATTTCTCTGATCCTTCTGGCTATCAGCTGATTGTACTGAGAACCAAAATCAAGAATCGCTACTCCACCGCGAACCATAATATCTCCTTAACTGTGGCTTTTGTACCCATCATATTCTGCAAAATGCTCGGGCGGCTTAACAGGATACTCACCATCAAAGCAGGCAGTGCAGTAATCGCAGGGATCATGTGCCCTGACACAGCTCAGCATTCCCTCCTTCGAAAGGTATCCAAGGCTGTCAAGTTCAAGCTGTGCAGCTATTTCCTGCACAGAAAAATTTCTGGCAATGAGCTTTGACGGCTCCGGGAAATCTATTCCGAAGTAACAGCCGAATTTGTGCGGAGGGCAGCTTACCCTCATATGAACCTCAGTTGCTCCGGCTTCCAGGAGAGCTCTTATTCTGGCTCGGCTTGTGGTGCCCCTGACAATACTGTCCTCTACAACACACAGCCTCTTGCCTTTCACGGCCTCGGGAATGGGCTGAAGCTTCCTCATGACCATTGTCGCCCTGTTTGCCGAGGCAGGATCGATAAATGTTCTGCCTACATAATGATTACGTGTGAAACACATATCAAATGGTAATCCGAGCTCCCTGGCAAAGCCCATTGCAGCGAACATCCCGCTGTCGGGAACCGGAGCGACTACATCGCATTCTGCAGGGAATTCCCTTGCAAGCTGGCGCCCCATGGCCAGCCTTGTAGTATAGACGCTGTCTCCGAATACTCTGCTTCCGGGTCTTGCGAAATATACATGTTCGAAAATGCACTGAGCGAGCCCGGTCCTGTTCCGAAAGAGATTCGCTTCGGTATCCAACACCTCCGATTCGGGAATGAATGTATCGTGCGGAATGTAAAGGATCTCACCAGCGTTTATTTCCCTCAGGTACTCAGCGCCGCATACATCAAACGCCAGGGTTTCACTGGCGATGATCCATCCACCCTCCTCGAACCTGCCAAGGTTCAGTGGCCTGAATCCAAGCGGGTCTCTCACAGCATACAAACCATCAGGTGCCATCAGCAGAAAACAGTAGGCCCCCTGGAGCCTGCCCAGAGCTATCTCCAGAGCTTCCCGGATATTGAAGCCGGTCTGTTCAAGATTACGGGACATCAGGTGCAGAACTACTTCCGTATCGGTATTAGTCATGAAGATCGCTCCCTGACGATGCAGCTCTTCCCTCAGTAATCCGGCGTTTGTGAGGGTTCCGTTATGGGCTATTCCTATCTGAAACCCGGCCATACTCACCATCAGCGGCTGAGCATTTTCAACCCCTCCACCCCCATAGGTCCCGTATCTTACATGCCCTATTACCGCATCGTTTATGCCGGCTCCAAAGGAAGAGGGAATATTGGACATGGCTTCGGATACGGTGCCTTTTCTCTTATGAAGCTTCATCTTACCATCGGAACAGGTCAGAACTCCTGCCGCCTCCTGACCCCTGTGCTGAAGAGCCAGTAATCCTTCGGCAACGAGAGCGACAGAATCCCCGCTGAATCCGCTGATTCCGCACAAGCCGCAGTACTCACCTGCTTTTGCTGTTTGTGATTTATTCAGATACATGTTTGGCGGCAGCTCCTACAAAGGCTCTGAAGAGTGGATTGGGCTTAAGGGGGGTTGAAGTGAATTCGGGATGGAACTGGCATGCGACAAACCATCTGTGATCAGGTCTTTCAACTATCTCAACAAGATCTCCATCCGGTGATAAGCCGGAGCAGACAAGTCCTGCTGCCTGCAGTCGGTCCCTGTAATCATTGTTGAACTCGTATCTGTGCCTGTGACGCTCTGAAATACTGCTGCTTCCGTAGGCTGATTGCGCTACCGAGCCATCCTGAAGAAGACACGGGTAAAGACCAAGACGCATTGTCCCTCCCTTATTGATAACACCCTTCTGATCCTCCATAAGATGGATTACCGGATGGGAACACCCTGGAGAGAATTCAGAGCTGTTGGCTTCGGAAAGCCCTGCGAGGTGCCTTGCCGTTTCAATAACAGCGCACTGCAAACCAAGGCATATACCAAGAAAAGGTATGTTCCTTTCCCGTGCAAACTGGACAGCTTCCAGTTTCCCCTCGATCCCGCGATAACCGAACCCGCCTGGAACCAGTATTCCATTCAAACCTTCAAGAGTTTCCGTGATGCCGTTTTCAAGGTCCTCAGACTCGATGCCTCTGATCTCAAGAGCAACATCATTTGCGATACCTCCATGAGAAAGGGCTTCATAAATGCTTTTGTAGGCATCGCGCAACCCCATATACTTGCCGACCACACCAATCCTGACTGAAGGGCCGGATGGGTTCACTGCTCTGCTGATCATGGTTTTCCATGCATCAAGGTCAAGATCATTAAGGGGAAGCTTCAACCTTTTCAGAATGAGTTCATCAACCTTCTGATCTGCAAGCTCGACAGGGACTTCGTAGATCGAATTTTCTACATCCTTCTCTTCAATAACTGCATCAAGCGGAACGTTGCAGAACATTGAGAGTTTACTGAAATGCTCTTCCTGAAGGGATCTTTCTGTTCTGCAGATAAGAATGTCCGGAATGATACCTATATTCCGCAGAATGCTTGCTGACTGCTGCGACGGTTTTGTTTTCAATTCCCGTGACGCGGAGAGCCAGGGTATCAGCGTTAGATGAATGTATAGCACATTCTCCCTGCCAAGGTCCTGACCGAGCTCCCTCAGAGCTTCGAGAAAAGGCAACCCCTCGATATCACCTGCCGTCCCTCCCACCTCAGTTATTGCGATGTCGATACCGTCAACCGCCTGGGATAGTACCGCTTTTTTGATCTCATCGGTAATGTGCGGTATCACCTGAACCGTTTTACCCAGATACCCCCCCTCGCGCTCCCGAGCCAGAACGGCTGAATAGATCTTTCCTGCAGTGTAGTTACTGTTGCGGTTGCATGAAACGCCGGCAAATCGCTCATAATGCCCCAGATCGAGATCTGTTTCTGTGCCGTCATCCGTGACATACACCTCTCCGTGCTGATATGGAGACATCGTTCCAGGGTCGATATTCAGGTAGGGATCAAGCTTCTGCATTGTAACGCTGTAACCCCTCTGCCGGAGCAAAAGAGCAATGGAAGCAGCGGTTATTCCTTTTCCAAGGGAGGAAACTACACCGCCTGTAACGAATATGAACTTGCATCTGTGATGGGGCATTGGAACACAGCCTTTCAGAAGATGAAAAAATAGCTCCCAGTATAATCGAATATGCTTGCATACCGCAAGTTTTTCAAGGCTGAATGATCTGCTTCAGACACTGTCCGTTTCTTCATATGTTCAGAAGCTGCTATTGCAAATACCATTTCCGCAATGCATACTGTAGGGGTATATGCGCAAAATTATTACCATTGAAGGATTGATCCCATGATCAGATTAATTCCGTTTATTCTACTCTCAGTAATCTCCTTATCTGCAGTATATGCTGTAGAGCCTGATGTTACAGTTCTGGATAACGGGCTTACCGTCATTACACAGGAACTCCATTACGCTCCTGTTGTAGCTTCGGTCATCTCCTACAGAGTCGGTTCCCGCAACGAATGCGGTGACATTCTGGGAATGAGCCATTTCTGCGAACATCTGATGTTCAAGGGAACTGCGGATATGCCGAAATCGAGATTCTGGCAGATAGTCCAGAGGGACGGAGGAAGCGCAAACGCTTTCACAAGCAATGATGTTACCTGTTACTATCTTCTCCTTCCGTCTGCCAGGCTTGTAGATGCATTATTGATTGAAAGCGACCGGATAGTAAACTGCACCATCGATTCAGCGGAAGTTGTATCCGAGCGGAATGTTGTCCATGAGGAGCGCCGGATGAGAAGCATAGACAGCCCTGATGGAGCACTCTGGGAAGCTCTTGCTGAACTCGCATTCGATGAACACCCTTATGGAAATCCGGTTATCGGATACGATGACAATATTCTGGGATACAACCACAACAATGCCCGCAGTTACTATGAAACCTATTACTGCCCATCCAATGCGGTTCTCACATTCGTGGGAGATTTCGATACGGAAGAGCTTCTTCAGCAGGTAGAGCAGTATTTCGGCAGTATTCCATCGGGGGAAGTACCCCTGGAATCCATCCCGCTGGAGCCCAGTCAGACCGAAGCACGATATGTAGAGATCGAGCACGCATCGAATCTGCCAAGGTTTGTGATGGCTTTTCACACGGTTGACGGAGCCCATCCGGATAATCCGGCACTCAGCATGATAGCCTCGTACCTTTCAGGGGGAAGATCCAGCAGGCTGGAGCAGCTCCTGGTTGAAACGAACCTTGTGTACAGCGCGGGAGCATGGAATGACGGGGGGATAGATCCGGGCATGTTCAATATCTATGTAACCATGAACCCGCCGGAAGACAGCGATGTTACTATGGAGGAGATTCAGGAAATTATCTGGCGCGAACTTGATGAGATCGCGGAGAACGGTATTCCAGAAGAAACACTTGAAGAACAGAAGAACAGGTACCGCGCGCGGGAGATTCTTGGCAACGCAAGTCCAATAGGACAGGCTATTGATTACAGCCTTTCCACTACAATGTTCGGTAATCCTCTTCACGGGACTGCACAGCTTGAACTGATAGAACAGCTTACACCTGCAGATATAAGCAAAACCGCATCAAACTATTTCCGGCGTGATGGTCTTAACCTTGCGGTACTCGTTCCATCGGGAGGAATGGGAATATCGTCGGACGGCGAGAGGGAAGAACTTCCAACCGATGTTACGGAACCCTCATCGATCAATTACGAAGGTCTTGAGATACCGGAGGATTTTCTTACACTTCCCGAAACATCCATAGCTGACGGCGTTCAGGAATTCGAACTGGCAAACGGTCTTGACCTGCTCATCAAGGAAGATCACACGTTCCCGGTGGTCTCCATCAGCTTCGCGGTACCCATGGGTTCCCTGATGCATTCATCCGAGCTCAGCGGCCTTACTTCCGTGACGACTGAGATAATGCTGAAAGGTACTGAGGACCTGGACTACATAGAGTTCCACAAGAGGCTTGAAATGGAAGGCTCATACCTCAGGTTCTCTTCGGGTATGGAATACTCCTCTGGTTCGATAACCCTGCTTTCGGAGGACGTGGAGATCGCTTTCAAGACTATCTCGGACCTGCTTTTCAGACCGGCATTCAGAGAATCCGATTTTGAGACGGTTATGATCGAGCATTACACCAACCTTGAAGCTTCCGCCGAACGGTCTTTCTCAGTCGCCTACGACAGCCTTATGGCTATAACAGTCAGTTCTCCATCCGATTACAGAAGCCCTTCCGAGGCAAGCCTGGGCAGAATCACACTCAACGCTGTGACTGCGTATTACGAAACCTGCTGCCGGCCGGAGGGAACTGTAATAACCGTTGTAGGTGACATCGATCCCGAAACTGTCTTAAGGCTGACTGAAGAGTTCTTTGAAGGCTGGGATAATCCCCTGCAGTCTCTGCCCGAATTAGATATTCCTGAATTCTCAACAGCCCCCGGAGATACGATTGTATCCTTCATGCCCGGAAGAGTACAGGCGGTAGTTCTGATAGCCAGAAACGCACCCGGTAGCGAAATGCCCGATTATCCGGCTTTCAGTATTATGAATAGAATCCTGGGAAGAGGAATCGGTTCAAGGCTGGGACACAGCGTCAGAGATGAACAGGGGCTTGCGTACGGGGTAGGCAGCTGGTCATCAACTCTGGACAGTTCAGGTGTTTTCACAGCCTACCTGTCAACCCTGGCCGACTATATACCTCAGGCTACATCATCGGTCATTCATGAAATGGAGAGGATCTCAACCGAAAACGTAAGGGATATTGAGCTCCTTCTCGCAAAGGCGAACGTAGTTGGAGCGCAGGCCTTTTCTGGCATGAGCTACGCAGGTCAGGCTTCGAGATTCACAGGGCTGCATGTCAAAGGTAAACCTCTCGACTGGGATCTAACCTACCTTGGAGAAGTTCTTGAACTGACGCCGGATGATCTTCGGGAAGCCGCATCAACGTACTTCATATCCGGAGAATGGTTTGTATCCATAGCAGGTGGTCTACAGGAGGAGGAAGCTCTATCCGAATAGTGAATTACAAAGACAGTATCATTACCGGAATACATCTCTGAGAGATGAACGGAATAATACTGCCTGACAATCTCAGGATAGAAAAGCTGGAAAACGGCCTTACGGTCATACTTCAGGAGCTGAAATACTCCCCGGTAGCTGCAGTGTGCCTTGTGTACAGAGCAGGTTCTCTGTGGGAAACCTCCGGCACACTGGGTCTCAGTCATTTCTGCGAACACATGATGTTCAAAGGATCAGCAAAGTTCGGCCCCGGTGTCTACTGGCAGATGGTTCAGCGAAACGGCGGGCTGGCAAACGCATACACATCAAAAGACATTACCGTTTACTATTCCGCAGTTCCAAAAACGGGTTTGAATGATATTCTTGAACTTGAAGCAGACAGAATGCGTAACTGCAGCATGACTGCAGAAGATATTGCTTCGGAGACAGCGGTCATACTGGAGGAAGAACTTCTTACACACAGAGATGATCCGGCCGGCACACTTGATTCACTTCTTTACAGCAGGGCTTTCGGCAGCCATCCATACGGCAGACCCATCATCGGCACACCGGATGATATTCGATCATTCTCTGCTGAAAAACTGCTGAAATACTACAGAAATTTCTACACTCCATCGAACGCGGTTATCTCTGTAGTGGGAGATATTGATTCCCAGGCAGTGTATGCGAAGGTAAGGGATCTTTTCGGGAAGAATGGCGGGCATCCAGCGTTAAAACCTCATATTGCTGCTGCACCTCCTGTTACGGAGCAGTTAAGAGCCAATGTCGAACATCCTTCTCACCTTCCAAGAATTTCCATTGGATTCAGAGTCCCGGAAGGGAATCATGCGGACTCGGCACCTTTATCCCTCATTTCAGTTTACCTCGCATCCGGCAGATCCAGCAGGTTTGAGGAGCTTCTTGTAAAACCCTCTCTTGTTCTGGATATCTCCGTATCAACGAATACTCTTATCATGCCCGGTCTATATACTGTGCAGGCTTTACTCCCGCATGACGGTTCCCCGTCGAAGGTTGAAGATGTCATCTTCTGCGAACTGGACAGAATCGGGCGGGAGGGGATTAGAAGCGATACACTGAAAACCCTCAAGAACCGCCGGGAAGCCTGGAGCGTAATATCCAACGCAGATCCCCTCGGCAGGGCCAGAAGATTCGCAACGGGATATGCCAAGTTCAATGATCCATACTACTACTGGAAATCAATTGAATCGTGCAATACAGTTAACGATAATGATATCAGATCAGCTGCATCCAGGTATTTAAGAAAGGATCAATCCACTGTCTCCGTGCTGAAACCTTCCACTGCGGATGCTGCCGGGCCGCCTGCACTGCCAGCCTCCTCCTTTGAAACCGACCTGGTTCCCCCCACTCGACTTGAGCCTTCTGATATAGAGATTCCCGACAGGCTCCTTGAGAATCCTGATATCTCCGTCTCTGACAATGCGAAAGATATCATGCTTGATAACGGAATAAGGGTACTCTTGAAAAGGGATACTTCTTTTCCAATTGTATCAATAGGTTTTTCCTGCTCAATGGGTTCAAACAGAGAGCCTGAAGGTCTGACCGGGCTGTCGGAAATCACCGCTGAGACAATGCTGTATGGAACTGCCGAAGAGGAGAGCATAGAATTCAACGCACGACTGGAAAACCTTGGTGCGAGCGTGGATTTTTCATCGACGACTGAATATGCCGGGGGTATCATCACATCGCTGAACAAGGATATGCCCGAGGTTCTATCTGTAATATCCGATATGCTTATCCGCCCCGCATTCCGCCGCGCCGATATAGACGCAGTAAGAACCGATTCGATATCAACCCTGGAAGAATGGTTAAAATCCCCTGTAGGGGCTGCCATGAACTCCTTCTCCAGGCAGTCAACCGATCCTCCGCAAAGCGCAGCGGTACCCACGAGGGAATCGCTGGAAGCTGTATCACAAAAAGATGTGATCGATTTCCATCGAAGGTGCTGCAGACCTTCTGGAACGATCATCGTTGCTGTAGGCAGTTTTCAGGAAGAGAAACTGCTCCAGATCATCAAGAAGTTCTTCTCTGACTGGAATGAACCTGAGTGCGCTCCGCTCGAAATAGAAAAGGTCAGCAATCAGCTTGATTCGTCTGAGGAGCACATAAACCTGGAGGGCAGGGAACAGATAGCTGTCCTTTATGGAACACCGGCACCCCCTCTGCTCCACAGAGATTCGTATTCGATTGCAGTCCTCAATGGAATACTTGGCGAAGGGATTGGATCAAGACTGGGAAGAAACATACGTGAAAGAGGTTTGTCGTACCACGTAAGCAGCCTCTATATCCCGCTTATGGACAGGGGCAGAATCATCGCTCTGCTTCTCACGAGCCCTGCATCTTTCCCTGTAGCAATTCAGAAACTGAAGAATGAGCTGGAAGATATCACAGCAAAGGCTGTAAGCAGAAATGAACTCAGGCTGGAAAAAGCCTCGTGGCTGGGCCGGAAGATACTTGGAATGATGAAATACAGCAATTTAACCCGGGTACTGCTTTCCTACGCATCGATAAACCTTCCGCTGGACAATGACAGGTATACCATGAAGAAGATCCTGGAACTGACAGAAGAAGATATCAAACTCGCATCGGAAAGATGGCTTGGAAGCGGAATCAACTACATAACCGTTGCAGGCGGTCTGGACACAATTTCACAATAAGGCCGAAGGATACGAAATTCAGAAAATACCCATGATATTGACGACCAATCATGGTTGGGCTATACATAGGATATACATAGGGTGGTGATAGAATGCACACAAAAATTCAGAAATGGGGTAACAGTCAGGGGTTGCGCCTTGCCAGGAACATTCTGAAGGATGCTGACCTTGATGTCGGTGATGAAGTTGATATCAAGGTACAGGATGGCATCATCATCATAGCTCCTTCCAGAAGAATTCGAGGAAAACACCACATTGAAAATCTCATCGCGGAAATCCCTGCGGATTACAAAACTGAAGAAATCGACTGGGGAAAACCCGGGGGCAGGGAGGAATGGTAAGGAATCATGACATCCTACGTTCCTGAACAGGGCGATATCATAACTGTAACTTTTGATCCTCAATCCGGACATGAGCAAAAAGGACGACGTCCCGCTCTCGTAGTCAGCAAAGATATCTTCAATCGCGGCACAGGTCTATCTATTGTCTGCCCTTTGACGAGCACAACACGTAATTTCCCCTTTCATGTACCAATTCCAGAAAATAGCAGCCTCTCAGGATATGTAATGGTCGAACAGGTGAAATCGATCGATTTCCGTTCCAGAAAAGCCACTCTTATCGAAAAGGCTTCTCAAGACCTCCTTGCTGAAGTACTCTCTATACTTGATGCCTGCATTTACTGAAATTCTTAATATTCATTGAGAGGATCAAACATGAAACACAGCGGATTCCTTATGACAGCAGTTCTTGTTCTGCTATCGGGCAGCGCATTATCAGATAACACCGCGAACGATTCCCTGCCGACGGTGGTAGTTGTAACCACCGGTGGAACGATCGCTGAGAAGTACGATCCCGCGACGGGTGGTGTTGTTCCCGCTGTATCAGGGGACGATCTTCTTGCAGCGGTACCCGGACTGAGCAATCTAGCTAACATAGAAGTAGTGGAGTTCTGCAATATCGACAGTTCACAGATGACCCCTGAGATATGGAGGAACCTCAGTGCGATGGTTCAGGAAATACTTGAGAGGACTGAAGTTCGCGGTGTGGTCGTAACTCATGGTACCGATACTATGGCAGAGGGAGCTTTCTTCCTCGAAACCACACTTGAAAGCGTAAAACCGGTTGCCTTCGTCGGTTCAATGCGAAGCGGATCTGATCTGAGCCCCGATGGTTCCGCCAACCTTTACAATGCGATTCTTCTTGTATGCTCCCCCGCAGCCGAGGGATGGGGGGTGACTGTAACCCTTAACCAGTACATTAACTCAGCGCGTCATGTTGAAAAGGATAATACTACAAATGTACAGACCTTCGATTCCGGTGGATATGGTTACCTGGGATACATTGTCGGTGACGAAGTTATTGTGTACAACGAAGTTGTTGAGGATACATATCTCCCGCTGCCGGAAGAACTCCCTGAAGTTCCCCTTTTCTACAGTTTCGCGGGGGATGACGGGCGGTACATCCGTTACGCTGTGGACAGCGGAGCGGAGGGACTGATAATAGTAGGTGTTGGTGCAGGCAATGTGAATGAAGAAGTGTTTCATGCCGCCCGGTACGCCCTGGAAAGAGGTATCCCCGTTGTCGCCGCCAGCAGGGTAAGGTACGGAGAAGCACATGCGCTCTATGGAGATCAGGGGGGCGGCAGTTCACTTGTAGAGGCAGGTGTTCTCTTTGCAGGTGACCTGAGCCCCTACAAGGCCAGGCTGCTACTTATGCTTGCTCTGGCCCAGCCGGTCATGACAACTGATATGCTTAAGGATCTTTTGGGGGATAGATAGCGTAAACTCTGAATGCTACCGATTCATCGTTTTGTCCATCGATTGCAGAACAATGCCACCTATTACCAGCAGAAGTCCCGCAACAGTCCAGAGGCCGATTTTCTCACCCACGACAGAACCGATGAAAATAAGGGCTATAAACGGCGTCAGGTAGATAAGATTCCCGACTTCGGATGTTGTTTCTGAAAGCTCGAGCGCCTTCTGCCAGATGACAAAGGTAATCCCCATTTCAAATAGTCCGATGTATACAGAACCTATGATACCCTGATAATCCAGGTTCATAATGCCTGCAAATTGTCCGGTTACAGCGCCGTAGAGAACAATGTATATCAAGCCGAATATGAAAGATTCCGCAAGGTTCCGTGCAGGGTCTCCAGATGCGCGGAGGTTCAGAATCCAGAATAACGCCCAGATTACAGTGCTGACAAGAGCCAGTCCAATCGCTAAAAATGACAGGTGTCCGCCTATCGGATTTCCCCCAAACGCAAGAACTCCGATCCCGCAGAAGCTGATCCCCGAGGCGAATGCCATTTTCAGAGTTATGCGCTGCGCAAGCAGGGGAGCTGACAGTATCATGAGAACTACTGGCCACAGATAGTTGATCACCATTGCTATCTGTGCTGGAAGCCCGTTGTATGCCTCAAGCAGGACCAGGTAATAAAGAAACGGGTTGAGCAGTCCCCGCGCGGCAGATTTGAGAATTGTGCGCCCCGAAGAACCGGATTCAATACAGCGTTTCTTCCTAACCAGTACTATCGTCCATAGAGCAATAGTGGAAACAGATGAAGCCAGCATGACAAGCTGAAAAGGGGTCAGCCATCTAAGAGTCAGTTTGAATGCCGAAGCAGCGGTTGACCAGAAAACTACAGCGATCAGAGCCAGTACCCGAGGTTTCATTCAGGGAACCTTTCCATTGATAGCACCATCTTCTCATTTCACAGCAATATGTTATGAAACAGCAGGCGTCAGCCAGGTCCATTTTCCTCAAAACCGGCAATTTTCATTCAGCTTCTGCAGATTACGTGCAGTCTTGCATATAGATCAATATATGGACATGGGGCTACTGCCTTGATACCAGATATGGTGTTATTTCTCTTGACACGGGAAAGCCAAAAAAATATGCTCGACAGGTGGAAATCCGGATATTGACGACCGCTTTGAATAACTGTTTCTCTACTTGACAAATTTAAGAACTGTTCCTCTCAGGAGAACTGGTTCTGCTTCTTCGGGGTAAATCATGGACTGGCTGATTCGCAAGCGTGACGGTAAGATTGTAAATTTCACCAAGCTGAAAATTGAAAAAGCTGTCGAGAGAACGCTCAATTCCTCGTCGACGGATGCTGATGCCCGCGAGATTGCGGATCAGGTCGAAGCCAGCCTTTACATGAAATATTTCAAGAACGGTTCAATTCCCACAGTAGAGCATATTCAGGATTTCATTGAGGAAACACTTGTACTGCGGAAACTGACTTCAGCCGCCCGGGCATTCATTCTATACAGAGAGAAAAAGAACGAGACCAGGGATGTAGATCATCTGCTCAGCGGAATGGAGGAAACCGTTTCCGATTACCTTGGTAAAGCCGACTGGAGAGTCAAGGAAAATTCCAACATGAACTATTCCCTTCAGGGACTGAATTTCTACATGTCATCTTCCATTACAAGAAAATACTGGCTCACCAAAATATATACTCCAAAGATCAGAAAATTCCAGGATAATGGGGATTTTCATATTCATGATCTTGGAATACTCGGTCCTTACTGTGTCGGCTGGGATCTGATGACCCTGCTCAAAGAGGGGTTCAGGGGAGCAAGAGGGAAAACAGAGTCCTCTCCTCCGGCACATCTCCGAACAGCTCTGGGACAGATCGTCAACTTCTTCTATACGCTGCAGGGAGAGGCTGCAGGAGCCCAGGCATTCTCCAGTTTTGATACTCTGCTGGCGCCTTTCATAAGATATGACGAGCTGGATTACCCGCAGGTCAAACAGGCTTTTCAGGAATTCCTTTTCAACATAAACATACCTACAAGGGTTGGATTCCAGGCTCCGTTTACAAACATAACGATGGATCTCAAACCTTCATCAACTTTCCGTGACCAGCAGGTGATCATTGGCGGCAAGCCTAAAAATAATGTCTATGGCGATTTTCAGCTGGAAATGGATATGATCAACCGGGCATTCGCCGAGCTGATGATGGAGGGCGACTCAAAAGGAAGGATATTCACTTTCCCGATACCCACGTACAACCTTACAAAGGATTTTGAATGGGACAACGACGATCTGAAACCGATATGGGAAATGACAGGTAAGTACGGTGTCCCCTATTTCAGCAATTTTGTCAATTCCGATATGAACCCTGATGACACTAGAAGTATGTGCTGCAGGCTGAGGCTTGATAACCGGGAACTCCGAAGCAGAGGGGGCGGTCTTTTCGGTTCAAATCCCCTCACGGGATCCATAGGAGTAGTGACCATCAATCTCCCGAAAATCGGATACACATCAGTAGATGAGAATGAGTTCTTCGATCGTCTTGCTGTAGTGATGGAAGCCGCAAGGGAATCCCTTGAGCTGAAACGCGATCTTATTGAGAAACTGACGGAACAAGGTCTCTATCCATACACAAGCCACTATCTCAGATCGATCAAGGCTGATCTTGGACAGTACTGGAGTAATCACTTTTCAACCATCGGACTTCTCGGAATGAATGAATGCTGCATGAACTTCCTCGGGGAAAGCATTGCCACGGAGGAAGGACGCAGATGGTCCATCACGATTCTGGATTTCATGAGGAACAAGCTTACTGAATTCCAGGATGAGACAGGGAATCTCTACAATCTGGAGGCTTCTCCGGCGGAGGGCGCATCCTACAGCCTCGCGAAAAAAGATAGAGAGGAATTTCCGGATACCTACTGCATGGGCTCTTCCGATCCGTACTACACTAACTCAGTCCACCTGCCGGTTACGGAGCAGAAGGATATCTTCGGGCTGCTCGATCACCAGGACCCGCTTCAGACCATGTTCACTGGCGGAACTGTCGTTCACATATTCATAGGAGAGGCAATAACCGACTGGAGAATGGTAAGAAAACTGACGAAATCAATTGTTACACGATTCCATCTCCCCTACTTCAGTTTCACTCCCACTTTCTCGATCTGTCCTGTTCACGGTTATATTGCCGGAGAACAATTCCTCTGCCCCTATCCGCACACCACTGAAGAACTCGCGGAATTCGGTGAGGTTGTAAATGCAGGCGATTATGACAGGCTGCCTGAAGGCAGCTACATAAAGGTTGATAAAATCGATTCAGAGGCACAGGGAAGCCTCTTTCTCAACATAGGAAAGGTTTCAACAAATGTCTGATATCAAAGAAGATAAACGCATAAAAGCTGTTAAGACAGAAGTCTATTCGAGGATAGTAGGATACTACAGACCGGTTCAGAGCTGGAACAAGGGAAAAAGAGAGGAATTCTCTCAGCGGAAGTACATCTCTCTGAAAAAAGAAGAAGAAAAGGCTGATAGTTGATCCGATCCCTCACTGGCACAAGCCTGATCGAATATCCAGATAAGATATCATCCATAATATTTATATCCGGCTGCAATCTTCAATGTCCATACTGCCATAATCCGGAACTTGTCCGCCCTGATATGCTCGATGAAGAATTCGGACTCACGCATGAGGAAATCATCGAAGAGCTGCTTGCGCGTGAGGGCTTCATAGAAGCAGTATCAATAACAGGTGGGGAACCTCTTCTTTACAGCGGTATTGTTGATCTCGTCCAGAGCATTAAATCCAGAACAAGCCTCTCCGTTAAGGTGGATACAAATGGAACCCACCCACGAAGGTTGAAGGATATCCTCTGTTTTGCAGATTATGTCGCAATGGATATTAAAAGCTCCCCCTCCAAATACCTGAAGGCTACAGGAGAAAAAGCTGTTTTCCAGGATATCCGGGATTCCATCAATATTGTCATGTCCCTGCCGGCGTACGAATTCAGGACAACAATGGTTCCAGGTATTGTAGACCGTGATGATGTTATTGAACTCCTTCAGAAGATCGGCAGGGTCAAGCGATACGTTCTCCAGAATTTCCATTCGCACAAAACACTATCGGCTGAATTCAGAGATATGCCCGCCTATCCCAAAGGTTATCTCGAGGATACGGCAAGTATCGCACGAGATATGAAACTGGCTGATGAGGTAACTGTCCGTCTCTGATCCCTTTATGCAATAATCCTTTGACATCCGCATTCTATATTAGTATATACTTATATACTGAAATGGAGATTCATGAAAACTGAGGATCACAATCTTAAGGAACTCTCTGAACTTATGAACGTACTGGGGGTTGAAAGCAGGCTGAGGATCATTACACTCCTGAGAGACTACGAATCCCTCTGTGTTAATGCCCTTGCATGCCGCCTCGATATTTCCCAGAGCGCGGTATCCCAGCACCTGAAAATTCTCCATCTTAAGGGTTTCGTCACTTCCCGCAGAGACGGATACTACACCCATTACTGTCTGAACAGAGAGAAATTCGACAGCTCCATGCAGCTGCTGTCTAAGCTTTCTATCAGACGCGACCCTATTGATCCTGATAATAAATGCAATTCGAAAGGAGAAAAACCATGTGCGGATGCGAAAAAGAGTGCCAGAAACCGGAAAACCTGAAAGACAAACCGGAAAATTGTTCCCCCGAACAGATACATGAATGTCATGGCCCGGATGGTCATCATCCATGCACTTCGAACAAAAAGGAAGAGTAATGAAACGGATAATACTTGTTGCTTTAAGCATTGCTATAGCCGGCACCTTTGCCATAGCACAGGCACAGGAAGATGCTTCTGCCCCTGACTGCGATCACTATGAAACCGCTGAGGGAGAATGCTGCTGCGACGGCACAGTTGACGGCTGCACGGAAGATTGTGACAGCTGCGAAGAACGCGACTGTGATTGCGAAGAAGATTGTACCTGCGATACCGACTGCAGCTGTGACGACTGTACTTGTGAAGAAGATGATGAGGAAGAGGTTCATCGCTGCGGCGACTGCCACTGACCTTCAGTAATTGTTAGACGGAGCAGGTGGCAACCACCTGCTCCTTTCCTTTTATGTAACCGTTATGTCATCATGATTTTATCGTTACAGAAATATCTTCCTTTTCATTGTACCCTTTAAGAGAAGAAACAAGACCCCTGACAGCCCCTTCGATCATACCTGCTGGAAAACTGCCCAGCTCAGCAATCCTGCCACCCAGTTTCACTTCAACTGAGCCTGGGGCGAAGAAGCAGTCCTCCTCCCTCTTCTCTCCTCTGAGCAGGGCTTCTGCAAACCGTCTGCAATCCAGGCCGCATCGTCCGCATTCCTCAGCGGTTTTCTGCGGCAGCAGATTGAACGTTCCTGCGAAGATATCTTCTGAAGAGATAGATGATTCTTTTCCATCGAACAGGGCAAGAACGAGCGGATTATCACTGATTGCATCACTGCCGCAGTGTACAACGGGAGCAATGATCTCCGTGCCGGAGCGCAGGAGGTAAATATCCGGAGGCATTGAGCGCATTATCCCCATTACTGTTCGCGACCCTGGGAATGATACTTCGCATCGTCCCGTTTCACTCTCTTGAATAACGCATACGATTTTGTTCTGTAACGAATTGCAAAAAAATGATATGAATTTATCTGCAGGATCATCTGTTCCGGTGACTTTAATACACTTCATGATACACCCTTCTCAGAAAACATGAACGGCGCTTGCCTTGAAGGAAATATACACATCTCGACCTTCAGTCAGATCCAGCTGGGATAGAGCGCTTCTGGTAACTGATGAAACTATTATCAGATTACCGCAATCCACAGATATACTGAAAACCGGACCAGCGCGTTCAACAGACGTTATGGTTCCCGTAAAATGATTCCGCTCGCTGGTGATTGTAGTCTCCCTGGAAACAACTATAGATTCTGGCGGTATTGCAAGAAAACCGTGTCCTCTTTTATCCGATGTATGCCTGATAAGAAGTTTTTTAACTACTGCTCCGTCTTCCTTGAACTCCGCCGGGAAAACATTCTTCATTCCGACAAACGATGCCATGAACGGAGTTTTCGGATTGTAAAAGATTTCATCAATTTCGCCTTCCTGCTCGATTTTTCCGGCATTTATCACCGCGCCATGGGTGCCCATTGAGAGAGCATCGGTAAAATCGTGTGTTGTCATCAGAAAGGTTTTTGAGCTTTCACGTTGAAGCCTTCGGAGCTCGCTCCTTATCTCCCCTTTGAACATCTGGTCAAGGGAACTCAGTGGCTCATCCAGAAGAATAACATCGGGATCGGTAATAAGTGCGCGGGCAAGTGCTGTCCGTTGCTTCTCTCCCCCGCTGAGCTTCCCCGGGAGTCTGTCCAGGAGCGGCTGAAGGTCAAGGATATCCACAAACCTGTCGAAATTGTACTCACTATCTTCAGGTAAATAGCGGATTCCGTACATGATGTTCTGTTTTACAGAAAGGTGTGGAAATAGTGCGGTATCCTGATAAACGATACCAACGCTCCGTCTGCCCGGGAGTTTTTCTGTAACATCGGTACCCGCTACCTCAATTGTGCCCATGTCCGGTTTAACAAGACCTGCAACAGTTTCAAGGAGAAGGGTTTTTCCGGAACCCGTGGGCCCCATAAGCATGAAGAATGCACCTTCCGGCACTTCCAGATTCAATGAACCAAGCTGAAATCCTTTAAAACTGACCTTGATATCCCTTAGTCTTATCAAATCGTTCTCCGCTTCCTGGAAGTCAGAATTCTGAGAGTAATGAATATCATCAGGCTCATGGCGATAAGTATGAACGCTACCGGCTGGGAGTACTCAAGACCGTAAGCCTGGTAACGCTCGAACATCAGTACAGGAGCAATCATGGGATGGTAAGCGATAACAATAACCGCACCGAATTCGCTGAGTGCTCTAGCGGCACTCATAATAGTCCCGGTAAGCATGCTTCTTCTGGCAAGAGGAAATGTTACGCGCCAGAATGTGGAAAATCTTGACGCGCCAAGAGTCATCGAAACGTTTTCAAGCCTTTCGGGAACGGATGAAAAACCTTCCTTGGCAGCGTTTATGAAAAAGGGAATCGATACAAATACAAGAACTGTAATGATTCCGGCAGGGCTTCCCATTATTCTCACCCCGAGGTCCGCAAGAATTCTGCCGAACCAGTGGTTTCTGCCCGTTACAGCAAGAATGGCTATACCCACAACCGGATGCGGAATAACTATTGGAATATCAACGATGCTTTCTACGATATTCTTTCCCGGAAAATCCTTCCTTGCCAGGAGATACGCGAATGGGGTTCCCAGCAAAAGGCAGATGACCGCTGCCATTCCAGATGTGTAAAGGCTCAGGAAAACGGCGTTCATTATCTCCCCGTCGTGCAGGGATTCCCAGATGATACCCGGTGACGGCGCTGTGGCGATATTCAGCAGAGGAAGAGCCAGGAATGCCAGTACCACCACAGCGAATACGATACAGATCCATATGAAGGGACCTGATTTCATGAATTACTCCACAAGGTGATCAAGACACTCCGGTATTGAAGCTACATCTGTTTCTGAAGAAATCCTGCACGGAATAAAGGGAGGTTGCCCTTTCTCCGCCAGTACCGCGAGGCCGCCTTCGGGTGACAGCAAGTATTCAAGGAATGCTCTGGCAGCTTCCCCATTCGGCGCCTGGTTCAGCAGTGTTATGCCATAGGCTATTGGAGCGCCAGTAACAGTTTTTGTCTCTCCAGGAGAGCTTCCCGCTATCTCAGTTGATGCAGTGGCATAGAGGTCCGCATAATCAGGGTCTCCCAGATTGATTTCAGGTGCAAAATCAACGTACTCAAGATCATGCTGAACGGCTACGGAAAGGTATTCAAATGCGTAATCCAGATGTCCGCTTTCAAGAAGCGAAATCAACTCAACCGAACGGGGCCTGATATTCCTTTCATCACGATTATCGATAAGAGAAACCGCTAACCCCGGAATGCCATAGTAATCCTCAGCAAGCTGCAGCAGCAGAAGTGTTCTGTAACCGCAGGGATCAGCATCAGGATCGGAATGCCCCCATTCAATATCCTCGTTCTGCAGAATTTCTATCCAGTTAACCGCGTTTATCTCATCCGCGAGTCGGCTCTCTGGAGTGTAAGCAAGAACCATTCTGTTTGTTGCGAAAATGGCGTTCCAGGACGCATAGTCTGAAATCAACATATTGTCTATGACCCGGTAATCAGCTGAAGCCATAATATCGCAATCTTCCCTGCCCAGTTCGGTTATCTTCCTGGCGCAGGCAACGCTTCCCGCGGATTCACGTCTTATATCAACTTCCGGATACATCGCTTCGAACTGTTCTTCAATAATCTCAAGAGGAACTGCTAGACTTCCAGCATGAAATATCGTAACTATTCCTGAAATGTCTCCTGCCAGAAGAATTGCCGATAGGATAAATACAGCAGCTGTACTCTTTTTCAATTAATTACCCCCTTTGTTCGCAACCTTAAAATGTTTACTATCGGCTGGGAATATATCCGTTATGTCAATTTGACACAATGGGGGGCGGACGCCACTTGCGGCACTTACCAAATTAATACACCAAGAAGCAATCCATCATCCTTCTTCTCCATTCTCTTTGCCCCTTGAAATTCTCATAAATAGTGCGTACACTAATATTGTTATGGGACAACATATACGACCTGATTGGGAAGGCGCCCTGCACCATGTGATGGCTCGTGGGATAGACGGCAGATCCATATTCAATTCCACGGTAGACCGTTCTGACATGTATCAGAGGCTATCTCAACTTGTTGCTGAAACAGGAACCCGGATCTATGCATGGGTCATTATGCCAAATCATTTACATCTTCTTATTCGCACCGGAATTAAACCTATCAGTACTTTCATGCATAGATTACTCACCGGGTATGCCATCTGCTATAACCGGAGAGAAGATAGAAAGGGCTATGTCTTCCAGGGAAGGTTTAAATCAATACTGGTACAGGAAGATGAGTACTTTCTTCAGTTGGTCAAATACATCCATCTCAATCCCTTAAAGGCCGGAATAGTGAATGATTATGACTCACTTGAACGTTACAATTGGTCTGGTCATAAAAGCCTTCTTGGTGTAGGAATAACGCCCTGGCAGGATGTGAATTATGTACTTTCCAAATTCAATATTCTACACAGTAAACCAAAACTGCAATATTTGAAATTCATTAAAGAGGAAATGAGTGATAAAGAGACACTCAAACTGATATGGGGAGTTGCGCTGAGTTCAATAAGGGGGAGTAACAGGAGTCCTGAGCTTTCAGATGCTCGTGCTATGATAGCATGGATTTGCTGGAAACAAATAGGTTTGAGTAAAACTGATTGCGCAAGAATACTCAATAAATGCAGGTCGGGAGCATCACAAGCAATAGACAGAGGTACCCTACTCGCATAGGATTGTATTGTTCCTAATGAATTATGTTTGCTAAGTGTCGCAAGTGACGTCCGGCCTCGCGAGCGGTCTCGCGAGGTATTCGATGATCTCGTTGGCCATCATGGCGGCCACAACAGCAACTCTTGCTGAAAGCGTACCAAGAGAAAGGTCACTCTCCTGATCTCCGACAATCGTCAGATTCAGGCGCCTGTCAACTCTGATCGAATCGGTCTTTCCGAAACCTGCTATACCCGAACAGGAGAAGACGGGTTTGCCGGGTAATCCGCGAAGCCAGGATTCAAGGAGCATGACCTTGGTCTCCTCCCTGTCCACCGCTTCAACCAGCACATCACAGTCAGCAAAGATCGAACAGGCATGTTCAGGATCGATAAGCCTGGTATGGATCTCGATCTCAGCATGGGGATTTATAAGTTCCAGATTGTACTTCAGAGCCTCGACCTTTGGATATCCTATCTGATCTCTGAAAAAAAACTGTCTGTTGAGGTTGTGCAGTTCAACAGAATCGAAATCGGCGATCACGAGCCTGCCGATTCCGGCACGAATCAGTGAAGCAGCCACATTCGACCCCACACCGCCGGCTCCGGTGATACCCACTGATGAAGTGTTTAGAACAGCCGTAA
>JAUVIR010000005.1 GCA_030592645.1 Candidatus Fermentibacterota bacterium
AATCCCAGTCTACTTCATGCATCTGAGGATCGTAGAAATTGTCTCTGAGCAGCCTCCATGCTTCATCGAACTTCTGAGCCTGTATCTCCGATATGGAACGCCATACAGGCATGTGCCATCCGAGTGTGCCGCTTATACCAGCCCCGGCAGATGCCTTCCGCACGGAACCGCTCAGGGATATGAAATAGATATCACCTTCATTGTTCACGAAGATATCCTCAGGATACTCCCCGGAATGTGTTACCCTCTGGAGAGATTCACCCTTCCAGTCAACTGTCCAGAGATCCATTCTGCCCTGGTCATCCCATCCTGGTAACGCAATTATCCTGCCATCAGGAGAAGCACCGTAGAAATCGTAGTAACCTTCAACCGTGCAAAGTGTTTCGGTTCTCCTCTGCAGGCCCTCCCATTCGATAACAACCGTTTCGAGCGGCTGATCAAGGAGTTCCTCCCGTTCATCTATATCACTGTCCCATGCATCTCGTGAAAACCAGACCTGCTTAATGGAATAATCACCGTCATCGGTTCGGCTCGCGTAAAGAATTCTGCGGCCGTCTTCAGGCCAGAATGGTTGAAAATCATCGTTGGGGTGCCTGCTTATATTGTGCGGTTCGCCGCCCCCGGAGGGTACGATGAATATCTCTTCCCTGTGCGCAAGGACAGGTACACTGAAAGCAAGCCATCTGCTGTCGGGGGACCAGGAATGATGGATGATGTCCGGAGTATCGCAGACTCTGATATCGTGCCCGGTTATTACATTGAATACGTGCAGTCTGGAATTCCGGTCCAGATAGGATATCCTTTCTCCATCAGGCGACCATTCCGGTTTGAATGCTACATCAGAGCCGGTAGAGAGTATATCAGTCTCCGGAAAGGTGGAATTAGCCAGCAGGGAATCCTGATTCTCTGCAAAACTTCGAGCCAGCTGAACTTCCCCGTCATGTTCAAGGCTGAAGACAACTGTCATGCCGTCTGGGCTCCAGACAGGATCTCTGGCTCTCCATGCCCCGGAGTAGATCTGAACGATATTCTCTATGCTGCCATCCTCAATGGTCCCCGAGAAAAGATCACCGGTTCCCACCATTGCGATCTGTGTACCGGATGAATCTATGTCGAAACAATCGGTTGCAAAACCAACCGACTCACCATATTCGAGCGGAAACGGAAAATCCGATGCCGGGATCAGCTGAATTTCGGTTACTGACCAGTCGTGCACGTTCAGCGAATAGAGCCCGCCGTTGAATTCAAAGGCGACAGTTTCACCGGTGGAGTTGATAGAAGGGAATGTTATGTCTCCATCGGTCAGGAATGTCCTCTGCTGCGGCTCTTCCCCCGCCTGCATACTCCACAATGCGGCATGCCCGTCCGAATCCTCCCGGATGAAGAGTATTTCATTGTTCAGAGCTGAATACATCGGCCATCTGGAATCCAGCTCCGAAGCATCCAGCAGCTCCCAGCCGGTTCCGTAACCTGTCCATATCTTCATTGAGGCGGAACCGCTGTAATGCTTGCGCCACCAGCTGGTAAACCCTCTCTCCAGCGCCATGCCATCCGGCAGCAGGCAGATATTCTCGGTTTCAACCCGTGCAACAGGAGATGGAGTTCCGCCGGTTACCGGAATGGAGTAGACCCATGAGCTTCCTCCCTCCCGCGAAGACTTGAAGTAGACGCTTTCTGAATCAGCGCTCCAGCAGAGTACCCTGTCCGAACCCGCATGATAGGTCAGGCGGGTTGAAATACCGCCCCGGGCGTCCATGATATACACATCTCCGCCGCCGGACCTGCTGCTGGTGAAAGCTATGAAGCGTCCATCGGGAGAATAGCAGGGCGATGTTTCGGTGCTTTCTCCGGGCACAAGGCATCTCATGGTGCCGCCTGATATCGGAGCCTCCCAGATATCTCCCCTGAAACAGAATACAACAGCCGTGCCATCAGGGGATGGAGAGGGTTCCCTGATATCGGACATTCCTGTAGAAATCAAACCGATAACCAGCATTTTGATCAAAACAATCATCGTTCTTTCCTCTCGGCCAGTACTAGAAGCCTTGGCGAATCATCCGAAGCCCAGGGCTGCAGGTCATAATCACCCCAGATCGCGGTGATGCTCATGCCCGCGTTCTTAATATCATTAAGTAATTCTCCCGCTGATATGAGAGCCAGCTCTAAGCTTATATCAACAGGGCCATCCGCAACGGCAGAGCCCGAGTACTCCATGTCAAAGACGATCAGACCTCTCGAAAGATCATGGCTTACCGACTCTACAAGTTTCAGGGAAATGTCATCCCGTCTGTAATCGTATCTCTCTTTTCTATGCTCATTCTGACGTTTATCGAATCCGGGACATGCTTCTGCGAAGAATTTTCCACCCGGTTTCAACACTGCGGTTATCTCCCGCAGCAGCTGCTTTCTTTCGTTTCGATCAAGAATGCAATGGATCCCGTTGTACGGGAACAGGACCAGATCCAGGGATGACAGTTTTAACGGGAGCTGCTGCGCAATCCCCCTGACGCGGGAGATTCCTCTCCTGCGCTCAGCGGTCCAGGAACCCAGCATCGATGCGGAAGGTTCAAGAGCAACGACCAGCGAACCTTCGGTAAAAAGCTCTGTCAATCTGCCGTCACCCGCACCCAGCTCCATGCATTTCCCCGGATGCCCGTGCCGAAGGTCACGGTAGAACTGGATCTCTTTCATGTCAGCAGGATAGACATCACTCTCCTCCAGTGAGAAAAGGGGACCGTAACGTTCCCAGAGATGCACTTCTGTTTTCAATCAACCGCCTCCACCCTGAAACCTGATCTTATGAGTGCCGCCGCGGCAACTCCCGGCATACCTGCTCCGCATCTGACGCCGCATGAAGGGCTTTTCTCCTTCAGATATATGAACTCCGGATCTAATGATGAGGCGTATATAACCGAAAGCTCAGCGCCTCTTATGAATTCAGCGGTCACATCTCCGCAGGCTTCACTGAGAGTTACCCTTGCTGTTCCATCAAGAACGGAAAAACCGTCTCCCCCCGATATGGAAGCAGGTTCTCTTGGAGTGGTCAGCCCTCCCAGTCTTTCCGGACAGAAGGGCACACATTTACCGGAGCGGAGCATTCTGACGAACCGCTCAACAGGTTTTGGTCTGCCGTCGTACCTGCATGGGATACCGCACAGGCAGGCACTTACAAGGCTGATATCGGCCATGAATAGTTATCCTTTGTTCATTTTCACGTAAAAAGACATCTCTTCCGAACCGTTTTGTACTTCAAAGAGCAAGTAATGAATATATCAATTTAATCCGGAATGGCAGGATATTTTTCTGCAATTACTGATAATTATAAGCAGACGAAGGATTATGAATGGAAGCACAGCAACAAGATACTTCTCCCAGACCTGGTAGGAGAATGGCATGATGACCAGAAAAACGATGATGATCAGTGTCAGAAAATGACCGAAATCCCATTCTCCGGATTTCATTCTCTTAATGTCTGTCCAGATGATATTGAAGAGAGTGATGAGCCCCGCCCAGCATAAAATCCACAGGACAAACTGTTCAAGGCAGAAGCTGTTCAGTATTCCGCGAATGAAACTGTGCATCAGCCCCACTGTAGTGTACCCTGTCTGCTCCAATGTGACGAAGGAAGATTGAACCGGAAAGAAAAAGTACGTCAGTGATAGTAGAAAACCTGACAGAATAATCACTCTGTTGTTAAGCAGAATCCTGTATGCATATATAAGAAGAGGAAACAGCGAAGCTGCCATAAAGATAATGTAGATGTAAACATACCTGAATCTGTATACTGAACCGTCATCAATCACCCATCTGAGAATCCCTGATGGTGGTGCCGTACCCCTCCAGAGCAGCATCATCACCAGCAGCGGCGCCCCGCCGCAGACAAGAGCGAAAAACGTACTTCTGCGGAATCGGCCGTTCTTCCGGTAACGAATGAAAAGGTATGCTCCTGCAGATATGACAACGAAGACAGAATACTGTCTTATCAATAGAGCACAGGCTGTGGAAATAAAAAGGAGCATAGGATTTTCGACGTAAATCGCGAAAACTATCAGTACAATGAATAGAAGGGATGGAATATCTGTAAACACATGCATGCTGAGCCCGGGAAAATATGGGTTCAGGAGAAGCAGAAGCATGCCGGGAAGTACGATCTTCAGATCCTGCAGGACTTTTCCATAAAGAAGGTATATCAGAATGAAAGCAATGGCAGATAGAAGCAGGTTGAAAATCCTGAGGTATGGAGGACTGAAACCGGTCAGCCTTCCCCACGAAGCGTACATGTAATAGAAAAGTGGTCCGGTCACCTCCGGGTAATCAAGAGCAGTCCCGGGTTGATAGTTTTCTCCGAAAAGCTCTATAGTGGCGATGAAGTGTCCTTCATCACCTCTGAGCGGATAATCCAGATCTGTTGATATGATAAAGGCAACGGAAAGAAGAATAAGAGCCAGCGGGAATATTAACCATCTGCATATACATTTAAGGTTAGAAAACTGCTGAATCCGACCCCTCCCCGAGTATGTAGTCCTCCGGATCAACCTGTACACCGTTAATAAGAACCTCGTAATGAACATGGGGAGCAATCGATCTTCCCGTTGAGCCTACCCTTGCTATCAGATCCCCCCTGTTGACCTCCTGCCCAACAACAGTACAGGCCGCCGAACAATGAGCATATCTTGTTGAAATCCTATCCGAGTGCCTGACAACGATATTCAAACCCCATCCGCCAGTCCAGCCCACAAACACGATCACACCATCAGCTGGAGCATAGATAGGTGTCCCTGAAATGCAGGCAAGATCGATCCCTTTGTGGATCCGGACAGCACCGGTGAACGGATCTATCCGGGGGCCGAAATCGCTGACAAAAATACCGTCAACAGGCCAGATCGAAGGGATTCTTGCAAGTTCGCTGTCCTTTCCCATTAAATAGCTTGCAAGGGAATCGTAGGCCATCAGCTCGGCACTGGCCAGCCTCTCCATGAGCATGAGCTCCATTTCCAGATCATCTATATATCGGAACATATTATCCCCCGGAGGCTCACTCATCGGATCAGTCTGCGGGATAAGCTGGGAGAAATCCAGGTTCAGCCCGGCACCTGCAACAAGTACCTGTTTCTCTCTGGTGCTGATCTCTTCAAGCTGCAGACGGAGGTTCATGACGCGTTCGGAGAGCTGATACAGCTCTCCGTGGAGAAGGATCGTTTCGTTCTGCCTGTTATCAGAGTACTGATCTCGCTGGTTTATTCCTCCGATATGGAAGAAGAGGGCGGCGATTCCGGATAAGAACAGCGCTGTTATGAGGATACTCAGCCTTAAACGGGTTGCGGTAAGCATGAACCTCTTGCCCGTCTTGCTGGATCTATGCGGCAGCCAGTGTATTGTACCTATCGGCATGGAAGAAACCGTTCCGTTATTTGAGGTAAAGCAGCAGGTTCTTGCTGTCGGTTTTGTCGTTGAGTTTGGAAATAGCCCTGTTCTTCAACTGTCGTACCCTCTCACGGCTTATACCCATTGTTCTTCCTATCTCCGCAAGGGTATGCCTTCTGTCTGTGTTTATTCCGAAGAACAGCTGGATTATGGTTCTTTCGCGCTGGTCAAGAATATCCAGCATTCCAGCGACGCTCCTCTTCATGGCTGTCTGAACTACAGCTTCGTCAGGCGGGACATCATCATCATCGGAGATCATCTCCTGGAAAGTCTTATCACTGCCTTCGTAAACCGGGCTGTCAAGTGAAAGGTGTGTACTGTGTATAGACATCATTCCTTCAACATCACCCCTTGATACGTCCAGCTCATCAGCGATTTCATTAGTAGATGGATTCCTTCCGAGGGAATGACCAAGTTCTCTCGCGGCACGACCCATTTTGTAAAGTTCCCCGACACGGTTCAATGGAAGACGGACAATTCTTGACTGCTCCGCGAGGGCTTGAAGGATAGCCTGCCTTATCCACCATACCGCATACGTTATGAAGCGGCATCCCTTGCTCTCATCGAATCCTTTTGCAGCCCTTATCAGTCCTACATTTCCTTCGTTGATAAGGTCTTCCAGTGCAACCCCCTGATTCGCGTACTGTTTCGCAATACTGACGACGAACCTTAGATTAGCCTCTGTAAGTTCGTTCAGAGCTTCCTGTTCACCAGCACGAATGCGTTTTGCAAGTGATGCCTCTTCCGCGGAGGACAGGGTCTCCTTACTCCCGATTTCTCTGAGGTACAGTTCCAGTGATCTGCCCTCTGTACGCTTTGTCGCCAAAAGAGCCGCCTTTCATGTGCTATGTATAGCCTCTCATGTTATAATTCAAAAAGATGTCAGATAGTTCCTGCCTCAATTCAGATAAATGCGTAGAAGCCTAATCTGTCAAGGGGTTGACAATTGTCAACCCCCGTTGCTGCAGGGCATTGTTATTCTTTCTATTACAACACTGTGCCGGCTTGATTCCATGGTAGTCAGGCACCTGATTTGCGGTACCTGTCAAGTCCGTGTCAAGCCCATTGCGGATTGGCTTGTCAAGTGAACGGAGGAATATGGACTGGAGCAGCTTTCCGAGAGAAAAGACCGACTGCATCCTTTGCGGGTCCGGTTCATCCCGTCTGCTCAGCGTACAGAAAACGTGGCCAGTTGTACGATGCACGGAATGCGGCCTCGTATACCTGTCCGAAAGACCGTCTGAAAAAGCTCTTATCGATTTGTACAGCAGAGCTTATTATGAAGATGGGGATGTAGGGTACAAAGGTTACCTCCAGACGTTTGAAAAATACCATGACACATTCATGAATATCTTCAGCAGGCGTCACAGAGACCTCCTTAAACGTGCCGGAGGACGGCGTCTTCTTGAGGTTGGCTGTGCTTACGGTTTTCTTCTGCATTACCTTTCTCAGAGAGGATGGGACGTCCGCGGTGTTGAAGTAAGCCCCCTGTCTTCAGAGTACGCACGAGATGAACTGGGTCTTAAGGTACATACTGGAAACCTTGAATCGGCAGATCTTGAGGAACATTCCTTTGACGTAATTCTGCTTCTGGATGTACTTGAACACCTTCACAGACCCTTTGATCTGCTCAGACGCATCCGCGGATTGCTCTCTCCTGACGGTATTCTGGTAGTTCAATGCCCATGGGAACTGTACCACTGGGAGGAAGTTATGGAAGCTCTTCTTAAAGGCGCCGAACCCGGCACTATCGAACCCGATTCTGTTCCGGCGCACCTCTACTTCTTTCAACCGGGTACTCTTGATGCAGTTCTTGAAAAAGGCGGATTTCGGATATGCGGAAGACAATCAGGCAATTACGGTGCAATACGAAGGCAGATTCAGCCACCTGAAATAAACAGTGGAAACCCGATTGAGCGTTTCAGCCGATTCGTTTACTTCCGCCTGGGCCTGCAGCGTTTTCTTTACAGTGCAGCAAGGTTGTTTCATCTTGGAAACGGCTTAATAAGGTACGCCAGACCTGATAAAGATGGAGAACAATGAAGGCCATGCTCCTTTGTGCAGGTTTCGGAACCAGGCTGAAACCACTTACGGATTCTGTTCCAAAACCTCTGGTCAGAATCGCAGGTTTCGCACTTATCCATGATACATTACTTCACCTGCATTCACAGGGTGTTGACACAGTTGTAGTGAACGGCTCCTGGATGGCAGATTTGATCGAAGATTTTCTTGAAAACACTGATCTTCCTCTGAAAACGCTCTTTCAGAGGGAAAAAGACCCTCTTGGAACAGCCGGTGCTGTACGGGAAGCCCTCCCAATTCTCGGTGAGGAATTTCTGGTTGCATACGGTGACAATCTTACAAGGCAGCCAGTAGCTCCCCTTATGGCCCTCCACCGCAGGCTGAATTCAGAGGTGACTATTGCACTTGCTCCGACCGGGGAACCTTCAGCAAAAGGTATAGTTCTTACTGAACCAGGCGGCAGGATTTCGCATTTTCGCGAGAAACCTCCCGATGAGGTCTCCCAATCCAACCTGGCCAACTCCGGGTTGTACATCTGCAGAAGCTCAGCAGTTGAACATCTTCAGAGGGGAGATTTCTCAGATTTCGGAATGAATGTTTTCCCTGAGCTCCTTGCAGCAGAGAGGGTTCTTGCTGCAGATACCCCCGGTGGGTACACAAGAGATATCGGTACGCCCAAAAGCTACCTGACTGCCTGTCATGATATACTGTCAGGTAGTGTAGCCCCCTATGTGAGAAACGGTAATATCATGAACGGCATGCTGATAGAGAACACTCAATCCTACGATGGTATTGAGCTCAAAGGTACATTCTGGATCCAGCAGGATGCAAATATCTCTAAAGGTTGCTCTTTGGAGAACTGTGTTGTACTATCAGGCGCGGTCATCGGATCTGACTGTGCTTTAAAAAACTCACTTGTAATGCCCCGAACGAAAGTACCTGAGTGCACCATAGCGGATGATAAATACCTGAAAGTATTCTGATAGGAGAAAAGATGAAGAAAGAAATACAGACATATTTTGATCAGATCAGCACTCTGGTTCACAGGATTCCATTGGAGAATATTGAAGAGCTGGTAAATATCATATTCGAAGCCTACAGTAATGGCAGGAGGATTTTCATTTTCGGGAATGGAGGAGGATCTGCCACTTCCAGCCATTTCGTCTGCGACCTGGCGAAAGGCACTGCAACTCCGGGGAAACCCAGACTGAAAGCCCTCAGCCTCTCCGACAATGTGCCGCTGATAACTGCCTGGGCTAACGATACGGATTACACGAATACATTCGGTGAACAGCTGAAGAATCTAGCTGAAGAAGGAGATGTTGTCATTGGGCTTTCCGGAAGCGGAATGAGTCCGAATGTAATAAATGCTTTCAGGGTGGCAGGCAGTATCGGTGCAGTTTCAGTGCTGCTCTCCGGTTACAGGGGCGGAGATGCCGTGAAAGAGGCAAATGTATCTATCATAGTTCCAAGTGAGGATATGCAGCAGATCGAAGATATTCATCTAATGCTCTGCCATATTGTATTTAGAATGGTCCGCAGCAGGATAAGGGGAGATGTTTAAAGTATGATGTATCAGGAATAATCCTGACTTCTGAATATCCTTTCTCCATCCGCGAGAAACTGGTTCAGGGCATCGCTGAAAATGTCAGGATCCCTTTCACATTCCTCGGGGAATCTGCTCTTCCATAAATCCCAGGATTTTTGTATTTCCCCGCTCATCACCTCGGGAAGATTTCCCTCATTCCTGGCTTCATCTATCAATTCCCGGTTATAAATAAGCATGTCACTTGCAAGGACCCTCGCAAATCTGGCTGCCCTCTGCTCTTCACTGTCTTCAGCGATAGATACGTCTGAAGTTTCTACTGTTTTACCTTTGGGGGGATTAATAATAAAAATCTCAGAGCATTTCCTGCATCGAAAGCGCTTTGGTGAGTTTCCTATTTTATTCTCGGGAATATTATACTTACTATCGCAATTTGGACAGTTAACAATCATACTGTGTACCTCCTGCGCAGGAATCTATTCAATCTGTTCACGCCTTCCCGAATATCATCATCCGACGCCGCAAAAGACAGTCTGATGTATCCTTCAGCTCCAAATGCAGAACCGGGTATGACAGCCAGTCCCTCTTCTTCAAGAAGCTTACTGCAGAATCCTGCAGTGTCATTAACAGCGTTCAATCGGGGAAATACGTAAAATGCTCCTTCCGGCCTCTCGAACTGTATACCTTCGACGTCTGTAAGTTTCGTACATATCATATCCCTTCTATCTCTGAAGGAGCAGTACATTTCCCCTTTTTCCTCATCGGCCTTTCCTTCAACGGCTGCGAGAGCAGCCCATTGGGATATCGAACATGGGTTTGACGTGGAATGTGCCTGCAGAATACCGGTGAGTTTTGACCATTCAGTGTTTGCAAGCGAGTAGCCGATTCTCCATCCCGTCATGGCAAAGGTTTTCGATACACCTGAAACAACAGCAGTTCTGGAGCTCAGTTCCGGCCTGTAATCAAGAATGTGCGGAACAGCACCTTCAGTATAAACGAGATCTTCATATATATCATCTGAGATAACCCACATATCAGTATCGGCAATGGCATCTGCTATGCTTTTCATCTCATCGGCGGATGGAACGTATCCTGATGGGTTGGATGGGTAGTTAAGCAGAAGCCCGACAGCGCCCAGTTCTGCTGCTTTAAGTATTTCACTGGGATTAATGCGCGTCTCCGGAAAAACGGGGATTCCGCCCGAAGCTTTGACCATTTCGGGATAACTGACCCAGTAAGGCCTTGGAAGAAGCACCCTGTCCCCTGGATTCACTGCCGCTCTGATGAGATTGGCAAGATCGTGCTTTGCGCCGCAGCTTACTACTACATTAGAAGAGTTCCATTCGATATTTCTTCTCAATGAATAACTTTCCGCAACGGCTTCTTTGAGCTCAGGTATACCTGTACTCGGAGTGTAACCGGTTTTCCCATCCATTATCGCCTTTATCCCGGCTTCAGCTATAGGAGCAGGTGTTGGAAAATCAGGCTGGCCTGCGGTCAGGGATACAATATCCCTTCCCGATTTTTTCAGTTCCTTTGCTTTTGCACTTAACTGAAGTGTCGCAGAAGGCGATAGTGACATGATAGTTCTGGAGTATTTCATAAGTCATCCGCTTCCTTCAGCATATCCATATTTCTCTTCAAGTGCTATCCTCACGCATTTTGGAACCATTGTTGTAAGATCTCCGCTATACTTCGCGATCTCTTTCACAAGTGTGGAAGACAGATACATTCTGTCTTCCGATGGCATAAGATAAAGCCCTGTTATCCCGGGTGCCAGTCTTCTATTCATCAACTGCATTTGAAATTCGTACTCAAAATCGGAATTGGCCCGTAAACCTCTTATGAAAGTATGATAATTATTCCTGCTCATATATTCAACCAGCAGAGAATCGAATTGCGATACTTCAATTCCCGAAAGATTCGTCTCCTCAAGAGATTCTCTGAGAAGCCCTACCCTCTCTTCAACCGGGAAACAGAGAACTTTCAATGACCGCTCCACAACTGCAACTTCAATATCATTGAAAATTATGGATGCTCTTCTGATAATGTCGAGGTGTCCGAGGGTCACAGGATCAAATGTTCCGGGATAGATTATTCTCATCGTTTTTCCTTAACTGTTTTCCAGCATAAGTAGCTGTCTCCGTATTTCCTCTCTCTCCAGTCCGACTTCAGCAATCCTGCTTCTCCGCATTCTACGAATACAGTTCCATCATCCTTCATAACAGTATTCCATTCAAAACTGTCTATCCATTCGTAGATCCTGCTGTAACGGTATGGCGGATCTATATATACGATATCAGGTACGGAATCCGTGTTTTGAATATACTCTCTTATGCTGCATGTAATAACTGCCGCGTCATCCCGGGCTTCGTGCTCCTTTAGAAATTTCCTTATGAACGATGCTGATCTCTGATTCTTATCGACGAATACACAATATGATGCACCCCAGCTCAGAGCTTCAAGACCCACTGCCCCGGTTCCCGCACACAGGTCCCAGACTACTGCTGAATCTATGAGAGCTCTACCCGCAATATCAAGGAAAGCTCCCCTTAGAAGTGAGGAAGTCGGTCTGCATAGATTAGAAGAGGGACGGAGAATGTGGCCTTTCCACTTTCCCCGCCCCAGTCTGATCACACTGGCCTTGTTTTAGTAAGGCCTGATAATATGTGGAGTAACGAATATTACAAGCTCAGTACTTTCTTCTCGCTCGGAATTGTAGGAGAAAAGCAGATCACCGAGCAGAGGAATACTTCCCAGTATCGGGATGGCCCTTCTGACAGTTGTCTTCTTGCTTCTCATTATTCCACCAATAACCGCTGTAGCACCATCGTCTATCATAAGGGTTGTATTGGCGCTCTGCGTGAGGATGATAGGCTGATTCGAGGAAGTAGCCTCTGCAGATAGCTCACTTACAACCGGAAACAGCTCAAGTGTTACGTTGTTATCAGCATTTATGTGAGGTGTTACGGTTAATTCAACACCAACACTGTACATCTGTATGTAGATGTTTCCGCTGGGATCCAGAAGGGTCAGCGGTATTTCTTTTCCGGACATGACAGTACCTGTCATGTTATCGATTATCGCTATCCTCGGCTCTGAAAGAATATGCGCATGATTCTGGGATTCAAGCAGGGTAAGAGCAGCGTTCACATCCAACATGCTGGTAATGGTTCCGAACGAGAATAATCCGGTCGGGTCTCCAACGGCAAGACCTGTTGAGGCTGCACCTCCGTGCACCAGCTCATTTGTCCTGCTGAGGTTACCGAGAGACCAGTCAATACCCATTTCGTTAGCGTAACTGGCATCAATTTCAACCAGTTTTGCTTCTATCATTACCTGAGCAGTCGGACTGTCAAGGATCGGCAGCAGCCTGCCAACTTCCTCGAGCTTGTAAGGTATATCCGTAATGATCAGAGAGTTTGTTCGGTCATCAACTGATATCTGCCCCCTATCGGAAAGGGCAGTGCCGAGAGCGTTGTTCAGGCTCTGAGCAGTAGCATATCTGATAACGAATATCTCAGTCTGAAGTTCCTGAAGGTTCTCTCTGTCATGACGGGTCAACGCCATCTGATTTATTTCCGCATAGAATTGATCCCGCGGCAGTATCCTCAGAACATTGCCCTCCATGCTGGCAACCAGTCCCTGGGAGTTCAATATTGCTGTAAGTGCATCCCTCCAGCCAACATTCTGCAAACGCGCCGTGACCGATGCGTCGTAATCTTCCGGAAGCATGATGTTCATGCCGCTTACGTCCGAAATAGCCCTCATAACGGTTTTAACACTTGCATCAACAACATCAATGGTTATCCTTCGACCGCCGGTTCCGGACCACTCCACAGGGAAGCCGTCTTCTATCTGGCGATTGATCTCACTTATACGGATGCCTCTTGTTGATGTTGCGATAGACTGTCCGGAAAGAGTCGAGTATTCCGGTGATGACAGCGGTGCAACATCTCCTCCGGTCAGTACAGGCTGAACGTATTCAGAAGTTGCTGACCAGGCGGCAAAGGGGATACCTGTTGGATCTGTCTGTATTTCAAGAATAAGTTTATTACCATCCAGTGATGCGTTGTAGTTCAGAAGCTCACCATTGACATCGATGATTATTCTGACAATCCCTTCAGGTGGAGCTTTGTACTGGCTCGTCCTTATGGAAAGAACCCCTCCCCTGTTTACTGAAAAATCCATTGACGGCAGTGAGTGTACGGCATTGCCAATATCCAGTACGATCCGCATGGGATCGGTCAGGAGAAATCTTTCGTACGAGATAGCATCATCAGCGGTTAGTGTGACCAGAGTCACGTCGCCGCTGGGTATTACCGAAATATCGGTAACCCTGTACGCCGCAGCTGGTATAGTCAGCAACAGCAGTAGACTACAAACGGTTAAGAGACGCATCACAAACCACCTTCTTCATGTAAACGCAAAGAATAAATGGTGGGGATCGTCGTCTCCCCTCCACCTCTTGCGCTGTAATCAACAATAACATCCTGAATTACAATAACTTCATTACTGGTAATCTCGGCAACGTGGGAATTGTTGGCTAGAACAGTTCCTTCGTAAAGCACGTATGGTACACCAATACCATCTTCAACCATAGCCTGATCTCCACCGACAGGATCAAGTGTTATTCCGACCAGTCTGAATTCTTCGACCGAAATGATATCCAGGGTCCTTCTTGCGTCCCTTCCCTCAGTTGAGAATTCGGTGAATGGATCAGGTCTGATAGAAACCGACTCATATATTCTGAATGTAGCGCTTCCAGCCTGTATTATATCGTTCACAGACTCTGCCGAGCCTTGCATTCCAGTTGAACTCTGTCCGGCCATGGAACAGGATACACGCTGGGTTTCGTAGTAAGGAAGATTGGTTTCTACTGTACCCAGACCGGTGTAGACCGCTATTCCAAGATCGTCAATAGCCCATACAGGCTGCTGGAAACTTGACATCGCGAATAATCGTGCTGGTTCAAATGAAGGAGGTTCAGCGATTATCTCCCCTGGTGACATGACTGTTGAGATACCGTTCTCTGTAAGAACAAGGCCTCCATCAAACAGATGACCATCGGAGTGATAATTCCATTCCCCCGGCAAAGTTCTTACATAAATAGTGTCGTTGACACCTATGAAGAGAATGTTGTCGGATGAAGCGAGTATATCCCCTTCCGGTGAATCCTCGAACTGCCACAGGGCAACCGAGGGGTCGAAAAGTGCCAGGCCGCCTCCCTCAAGTCTGAAGATCCAGTCAGGTCCAATCCTATGAAGGTCGCCTAATGGATTCAGTTCTTCTGAAGCACCATATACCGTGAAACCGTCTTCCTCCATGATAGCAAGATCCCCATCAGTACTCAGAACTGCTATATCATCGTTGCTTATCTCAAGCTCCATCGGAGAAAAGCCCTCAGGAAGAGCTTCTGAAACAGCATCGCAGCTGTTATGGTTGAAAACGAGGTATTCGCTTTCAGTGATGAATGCAGGAGTTTCACCGATCAGATCAAAATCAATCACATTACTGAGATCTTCAAGGGAATAAGCGCTCCATTTGCCGTCCATTCCGCTGAACCGCAGGAGGGTACCCCCTTCAAAAAGAAGCCATGTATTATCGAAACCTGCCTCGGCCATACTTGGAGGAGCCTGCGAAAGCGTCATTTCAATCCAGCCGTGAACATCGGAGCTGGATACTACAGTTATGGAAACACCCGGATCGTCGATTGTTTCAGCTGCTTCATCCGTGCTCTCTCCACAGCCGGAGAACGTGAATGCTACTGCAGCTGCGAGGAGGGCTATGCAAGTTAGTTTTAAGATACTCATCTTTTATCCTCCCTCCTTATGGCTGCACGAAGGCTGAAATCGTGAAATTAGCCTCCATATTGTCGTAGCTTCCATCGGAAGCTTTTTTCTGAACAATAGTCAGATCAGTAACTGCGGTCAGCATCATCTGCTGAGTCAGCTGATCAAGAAAGACACCAAGTCTATGAAAACGTCCGGTCAGTTGCATCTGCCATCCGTAAACAAGGAAATCCCCCTGAGTAGTTGGCGCCAGCGGAGTGAGAGAATAGATCTGCAAACCGCTGTTCTCAGCATTCTCGGTCAGCATATCCATTATTTCATCCTGATCGTAACTTCTGGGAAGATACCTATCAAGTTCCGCAAGCTGCTGAGTCAGGCGATTGATCTCCTGTTCGGTTATTGCCATATCGGATGCTGTTCCCGACTGCAGTGAAATGAGTTCGGCCCGTTTCATCTCCAGATTCTGTTCTGCATGCTCTATCCTGATCTTCACTTCGGAAGAAAATTCCTTGGGATACAGGTATATGAGCCCTACAACAAGAAGAATACCGACTATCAGTATGTAGAATCTGGGGTCTCTGAGATAGGCATTCATACCAAACCCCCCATATCTTCCGACTGTTTGATGTGTAACAAGTATTCCATCTGTATTACCTGCTGCCGGATTTGGCTGTTTTGAACATTCCCAGATTGATTGGATACATGGTCAGCGTATCGCCCCCGAAAACAGTGAATACGAATTCTTCATTTCCACCGTAGTAATACACACTCGCATCATCATCGTAGGCACGAAGTCCGAAGGTAACACTTCCCGTGATCCCGCTTTGAGAGCTGCCACTGATTCCGGATTCCGGGTAGAACTGAATCTCAAGCCAGAATACACCTTCAGCATTTGTCACAGTGACATACGTTTCCTGTGTTTCAGTAGTTGCTATGCCAACACCTGGAGCTCCAGTGGTCTCCAGAGTATCAGTATATATAATCCCTGTTACATAAACCCGGGTTTTGTCCATCCCTATCGGATTGCATCCCGCGACTGCCAGTATAACCAGCAGACTTAAAACTGAAATTGCAAATATTTTCATGATTCCTCCCCTGCATTATCAGGACTCTCCTCAGTATTCTCGGATTCTTCAACAGCTTCCATCAAAACACCGGAATCACTGGCGAATTCTCCCACCAGCGATGACAGTGCGAATGGATTCACTTCAATCATCATTTCAAAATTGTATCTTCTGCTTCCAGTTCTGGTTGCCTCGGAAGCAAGTGTATAGATTTGCCCATAATCATCAAGAGTGAATAGAGGTGTCCTTCCATCAGGCATGATTTCCGCAACATCACGCTGGAATTCGATTATGTCACCCCATGTTTTAGCAACACCTGTGATATACACCTCTGTCGGAAGAAGCATTAGACTGGTAAGGTATATACCCTTATCGATCCGGCTGCCCGGAATGATAGCTTCTGGATAGATCGCCCTGCAGAGATACTCGACAACGTAAACGGAGTATTTCTGTCTCAGTGACAGTTCGAGAATCTGCTGGAGCTTCCTGTCTACAGCTGCGCTCAGCCTGCTTGCCTCAGCCTGCTGATCCATCTGAATACCCAGCTGCGAAATCTGTTCCTCGATCACCTCGATCTCTTCGTTCACTTCAACTTCATGATCCTTCAGATCCTGATAATCCTTGTACGCGATTATCCCTCCTGCGATAAGAGCAAGATACGGAATAACACACAGGACTGTAAGGAGAGCTGTTGATTTGACTTCTTTTGGAGCTCCCGATGCTTTTCTTTTCTTGCCTTCGGGCTCCTCAAGAATATTGATGTCAACCATACTGGGTTCATAACCTCGAAGAGCAAGACCGACGCACACTGCAAGAATGGCACTCATCGAGTCCACTTCACTGTCACTGATGACATCTTCGGGTATTGTTATGTTTCTGAAAGGCTGGAAGTGTTCCACCGGAAGGCCATGCTGTTCGCTGAGGATTGATGCCAGACCCGGCATCAGAGAACATCCTCCGCTTATATACATCTTATCTATTCTGGCATTCTCACCAGATGCCTGGTAGGTAATGAATGACCTTCTTATGCTTGTTGAAAGCTCTTCAATAACCCTGCCGATTGCTGTATGGACTTCATCGGATGATATGCCATCCGGAACGTTGCCCTTTAGTACTCCCAGCGCAACTTCGTACTCAAGTCCCAGAGTTCTCTGAAGGGCTTCAACGAACCTTGAACCACCGATTGAAAGATCACGGTTGAAGCTGGGAAGACCATTTCTGACAACAACCATGTTCGTAACTTCCGCACCGATGTTGAGTATTGTTACACACTCATCACCACTGGGTTTGTACGCGTGCTGATATGCCCTCTGCAGCGAGAACTGCTCAAGCTCAATGATTGATGGTTTGAGGCCCGCTCCCTGCAGAATTCCTCTGTGAAGGTCGACCACTTCCTTCTTGGCTGCAACCAGAAGGACTTCCATCTGTCCCGGAGAGATTTCAGGATTGATAATCTTGAAATCAAGGCTGACCTCGTCTATCCTGAAGGGAATATGCGTCTCGGCTTCCCACTGAATAGCCTGCCGGGCATCCTGCTCCGACATCTTCTCCATCGGGATCCTTCGAACTATGACGCTTCTTCCTGAAACCGCACTGTTGATATTCTTGCTGCCTGACTTAACACCTGCCTGTCGGACTACATCATGAACCGTATCAATCAAGTGTTCACGGTTAACAACTTCCCCGTCCACTATCGTACCAGGAGACAACTCCTGTATAGCATAACTGGATAGTGTCAGAGATTTGCTGGATCCCGTCAACTGAACAACTTTGATCGAATGGCTGCCGATATCAAGACCAACAGTTCCCCCGCCTGATCTTCCGAAGATGAACATTATCTTCCTTTCCTCAGGTTGCCGTTCGCCTGCATTAGATATTTCCTCACCAGATCGGTGATAGTAACAGAACAATTATCATTGAATACTATGTTTTCCATCATATTAATCCTTTAACAAACACTGCCTATTCTTCATTACAAGAACCTTACAACGTTTCAAACCCTGCGTCAATACCCTAAATTCATAACTATGGAATTTCATACTTCACTTGACTCCGTATCTCAAAGAACATATCTTTCCCCCCGGAGGTTGATATGAAAACTGATACAGAGAAATCATCGGGTCTGATTTCAAAGATTTCTGACATACAGAATCATTGCAGCCCCAGCGTCAGATTAACTGTTCCTGTAAGACCCGACCAGGAGGAATTGTTAACAAGGATCGTAAGGACCATAACACAGAGAAGGGATAGACAGCACAGGTCTCAGAGAATAACCAAGGCAACTATTATTAGAGCCTATATTGATGCTCTGTCTACACTTCCGCTGGATATGGAAAACATCACAGATGAAAAGATTCTGCTGAGGAGGGTTCTCGACCTGTTGGAGGATTAACTGCATATCCCCTTGCGGTCTTTCCGTTTAATCCCTATCTCATAATGTACTTTAAGATCAACTGGAGTACTACCCGACAGTCGAAAATTTCCTGAACTATCAAATCCCTGAACACTGACAGAGTTTATAGTACATCGGCCCGAATCTCAAAGAGAATGTAGTTGTTCGGAATCATTAAAGGGTTGAGCCGGATGGATACGAATTCTCTCCATTCCCTCAATTCACCCTCGGAAGTCTTCGATACTGCTGTAGTTGTGGCGGCACATCCGGTCAGTAATGAACCTGTGAATATCGGACAATACCCCGAGTCCGTTCCTGTAGAGGGTGGAGCATACCGTCCCTGTTTATTTTCTGGTTATTTCGCTTTTCCCTCCGGGGAGGTCTTTGGCTGTATATCCGATAGCCTCAAGTTTATCACGCATAAGATCTGTAGCCTCGAACATCCTGTTCTCTCTCAGGATACCTCTTGTCTGGGCCAGTATTCCGCACAATACGGCAGTCTCTTCAGTTGAAGAATTACCACCTGTCAGATCAAGGCCGAGGATATCACGGGCAAGTTCATCCATGATTATGGCAAGAGCAGCTCTGTCCGGAGGAGTATCATCCCTGTCAAGGATTCCATTACCTGCCCGGATAAGTTCGAAGATCGAAGCCAGGGCACCGGGAGTATTAATATCATCGTTCATGAATTCATGGAATGCCGTCCTGGTATTCTCAATGAGAATGGCTGTTTCCTTTGAGGGTTCCTGATCGGTTTCCAAAGGCTTCTGGCCCAGCCGCGATCGGAAGGCGATCAGCCTTCCAAGGCCGCTCTTTGCTGAATCAAGACCCATATCGGAAAAATCAAGAGGACTCCGGTAATGACTTCTGAGGATATAGAGCCTGACTACCATGGGATTATATTTCTCGAATATATCTTTCAGAAAAGTGAAATTCCCGAGGCTCTTACCCATCTTCTGCCCGTCAACGGTAACCATGTTGTTGTGTAGCCAGAACCGTACGAACTGCTTCCCGTTCGCTCCTTCGCTCTGAGCTATTTCAGATTCGTGATGCGGAAATATGTTGTCCAGCCCGCCCCCGTGGATATCCAGCGTATCGCCTATGTACCTCATTGCCATCGCCGAGCATTCCAGGTGCCAGCCGGGGTATCCCCAGCCCCAAGGGGAATTCCATTTCAGAATATGATCGTCGCCCGCCTTTTTCCAGAGGGCGAAATCTTTCGGATCCCGTTTCCCCTGGTCGATGGAAACTCTTGCACCCGCCACAAGGTCATCAAGCTTTCTGCCGGAAAGTTTACCGTATCCCGGAAAGCTGGCTACAGAATAGTAAACGTAGCCGTCTACTTCGTAAGCATGACCGTTCTCGATAAGTACCTTTATCAATTCTATCTGCTCGGGAATATGACCGGATGCTCTTGGAGAGACATCAGGACGAAGAATTCCGAGGGCATCCATATCATCAAAATAGGATCTGGTGTATTTCTCGGCTATCTGCATGGGCTCCAGTTTCTCAAGCCGCGCCTGCTTCTCTATCTTATCCTCGCCTGCATCGGCATCATCGGTGAGGTGTCCCACATCAGTGATATTCTGTATGTACCTCACATTGTATCCAAGATGACGCAGGTACCGTATCAGAACATCGAATGAAACATAGCTTTTCCCGTGACCCAGATGGCTGTGGCCATAAACAGTAGGGCCGCAGACATACACACCCACGTTCGGCTCCGAGAGCGGCTCAAATTCCTCCTTCAGGCGGGTCAGGCTGTTATAGAGTTTCATTATGATTTCCTTCGGTCAAAATAATCGGTGTGCATCGCACCGCGTACAAGCTGCATTGTCCTGCTTCCCTCAATACATGCGGCTTCAGTACCTGTCTTCAGAATCTCCTCGATGAGGCCGGGTTTTTCGAAGCGGATCCTCCGTTCCCGGATAGGGTCCAGAATCTCCTCGATCACCTGGATCATCCTCTTTTTGCATGCAACACACCCGATAGTCCCCTTCCTGCAGCGCTCTTCAATGTCCGGGGACTCTTCCCTGTTAAAGGCCTGATGGTAAGAGAATATCGTGCATATCTCAGGATGCCCCGGATCATCCTTATGGATCCTGGCCGGGTCAGTTACAGCGGACATCAGCTTCTTTCTGACCTCCTCTGTGCTGTCGCGGAGATAAATACAATTTCCCAGGGATTTGGACATTTTGGCCTTCCCGTCCAGTCCTACAAGCCTTGCCGTCTCACTCTTCAACCCCTCCGGTTCAGGGAAGACGGTTCCGTAAAGCTCATTGAATCGTCTGGCAGTAAAACGGGAAACCTCCACAACTGGAAGCTGATCCTCACCAACCGGAACGAGGTCAGCCCGGCAGAAAAGAATATCCGCAGCCTGACTAACCGGATATCCGAGGAATCCGTATGTCATGTTCTCCTCAAAACCATGCTGCCCGGCTTCAGTTTTTATGGTTGGGTTGTGCCGCAGGCGGTTCACGGTGATGAACATTGAGAAAAACACTGTAAGTTCAGCTATCTGAGGTACCATGCTCTGAATGAATATGTTCACAATTTCCGGATCAAGGCCTGCAGAAAGATTATCGAGCGTAACCTGCCATACATCCGCGGGAAGATGTTCAGGGTGATCAAAATTCGTGGAGAGAGTCTGTACATCGGCTACAATTATGAATGTCTCGTACTCTTTCTGGAGTTTTACTCTATTCTGCAGCGACCCTGCAAAATGTCCGAGATGAAGAGGCCCCGTAGGTCTGTCTCCGGTTAAGATGCGCTTTCTTTCCTTATTCAAATCATTTCTCCCGTATTCCTGGAATATTGGAATACCTGAAATCCTTCAGGTCTATCTCACCGGAGTACTCATCCAGGATGTTGTATGTTTTCTCAACAAGTTTATCAAGCTGCGGACAGATTCTGGAATAATCCGCAAGGTACCTGAAAGTTCTTGGCAGGTAGCCGAGGAACTTGGAATCACCCGTTTTTCTGTACTGCATCGCGAAAGTACCAATAGCCTTCAGACTCCGTTGACAGGCTGTCAGGGCGATCTGGAACATGTTCATGTCACCCTTCGCCATAATGAACTTCTTCGCTCTGTCTTCCCATGATAACCCCGGATCCCGGTAACTGTCTCTTACGAGGCTGACCACATCGTATGCGGACGGACCGAATCGGGCATCCTGCCAATCAATTATTGTAATACGATCGTTATGAATCATAAGATTCGCACTGTGAAAATCCCGATGAACGAATACTGATGAATCCGATATCAATCCGCAGAGCTTCCGCATCTCACTCTGAAGCACTAGAAGTTCTTCCATCGGAGCTTCAAGAAGTCTGAAAAAAAGCGTTTCAAGGGTATTCTCAAGCTCTGCCATGAAGAATGCCGGAGTAAAGCTCCTTCTGCCTGCGATTGAGCCGGAACAGGCTCTGAAGTCGAGTTTCTTCTGCATTGCAATAATCATGTCAATTGCTTCATCGAGATACTTAAAATAGAGGTTATCATCCACATCAAGCAGCCTGCAGGTACCCAGATCCTCCTGAAGAACCCATCCCTTTTTGGTGTCGCATTCCATAATCGAGGAAACATTGAATCCATGATCGGAGAGAAGTTCATGAATGTCCAGCCATGGCCATATTGGAGTCTTACCGCTATCCATAAGAATAAGAGTTTCCCCGCCTGAGGATACACGCCAGAAACGCCTCCCCGACACATCACCCTGAAGCCTGGTTGCGGTTACGCTGTTATCAGTTCTGCTTCTAAGCCATGTGGTAAGCTCCGGTGACATGGTTCTCATACTGATTCTCCGTCCCTGCTGCTGCAGAACCATGGCAGTATGGAGTCCTGAAGAGTACCGGTTTCGAGGGATGAACCATCAAGCATGACACTATCCTGAAGGAAGGCACCGCTTCCGATAATACAGCCTCTGCCGATATTCCATACCCCATTGAGCGAAACATCACTGGAAATACACGCTGTGGGATGGATGAAAGAACCGCCGGATAGAATATTCCTTCGAAGAACTGCAATTCTGCCCATATCCAGCCACCTTCCATTTCCCCTGAAGGCAGTCAGTCTGCCGCCGTCCGACACTGCGGCGGAAGCAAGTTCTGAGAATATGCCGCCGGAAGCCTGGATACTTGCTGCAGCAGCTGAGATTGATGGTTCCATCAGGCTAACCCCCCAATAATGCGTCTTCTGAACTCCCCCACACCCGAATTTCATCTCTCCATCAATCAATAATGGAGAATAAGTGCCATCGGTCGGAAAGTTCCCTGTGAGGGCTGTCCAGGTCGATCCGATTTTCCTGTGGTAATCAACCATCCCGATTGCATCAAATTCCTCGATAATCATATCCGTGTTCACGACCATCCAGGTCCCCGAAGCCATAATATCCGAATGGCGTGCCAGGGTTGCTGAGGCACCCAGCGGTCTCTCCTCAAAATATAGTTCACACTTTGCTTCCGACCAGACCGATGCTATCTCACTCATCAGTACTTCAGGACACCTGGATGCATTTATTCTTATTCTCCCCGGACATACGGAACTGACCTGTGCAGCCAGCCTTTGCAGAACCGATGTACCACCGAACGGCAGCAGGGCCTTGGGACGGATAAGAGTAAGGGGTTCATCCCTTCTGCCGTAACCGGCAGCAAGGAAAAGAACCCCCTCAATCTCGATCGGGGTCTGTTTACCCGTAAATTTCTTTTCTATTGCAGTCACAAAGCCTGACCCTGCGTCTCTGCGGGCGCCAGTCTCCTTTTTCATTGTATCTGGCGGCAAACAGGATTACAGGTACCCTCTCCTTGCCGCATACAGGGCAGTCATCCCTGTGAAGTGTCCTGGCTTCGTGGGCCAGCTTGGCTGCAAAAGTTCTTTCTTTCTTAGGCATTAAAAGCATCCTCTCCGGTTACTACCGGGATACTGCAGGCATATGTCATGATCCTGTCCATCATAGAGCGATCCCCGGTTTCGGCGTAGATCGCCTGAGCTGTCTCCAGAATTATAAGTAAACCGCGGCGGACCTGCACAGCATTAAATCTGCCTTGTGAAGCCCACCAAAACGGACACGAGTATAACATTTTATTGGCCCAAGAGGCAACTTCGTCCGAATTGCACACTCCGGCAAGTGTACTGACATCATGAAGAAGCTGTCTCATACGAACATGAATACGATTATCGGGATCATCCCATAAAGGCCACGGTTTACCTGCATCAAGATCACCCGGAGTTGTGGACCAGCTTCCTGATGGAACATCGGCCCGTACGGATGGAAAAATCTCAAGAAGATCTCCGGGAGTTACCATCATGGCATCCTGCCTGCTGGTAAAGGCATCAAGGAAAGGTGCGAGGAATGTCTCGATAGTTCCCGGTCTGTGATGACCGTAGGTTTCTCCATCCATCGCAATGAGAATGTAAGCGTCTTCCTCTCCTGTCCAGCTGTTCATTCCGTCAATAATCTCCCGGGCCATCCCGGAGCCGTCCACTCCGTGAAAAGAGATCCTGTTGCTCCAGAAATTACTTCTAAGCAGTACAGCCACACCGTCCACTTCGGGAATGGTGTTAAAGGGAACGTTTCTGCCTGTCCAGGCAAATGGTATATCATCCGTTACCGTCCAGGTATAGCCCATGCTGCCGAATATCGATGGGAGCTGTGGAGAGTAAGCCATCTCGGGCGGGAAAACACCGATAGGTTTGTATCTCTTTCCAAATACCAGACGATTGCCGTCACTGTTGATTTGCAGCTGTCTTCTTACATCATCCTCGCTTATCAGGGGAAATATGGGGTGGTAAGCCCCCGAGTCGGTGAATTCCAGATTCGCAGCATTCGCCAGATGGTCAAGTGATTCCGATCCAAGGCTTGCAAGCTGTTCTGTCAGGGAATAATTAATGTTCACAGCAACCCTTGCTCCAGATCCTGCCAGTAATCCGGCGAGAGGCGTGTAGCATTCAGTGTCGATCTTCTCCACCAGAGAAATATCCTGAGTCGGAGGCTGATAGATATGCAGCAGCAAACTTACATACTTCATCTGTCACATTCCTTGATAAGGGTGATCATATCACCGGTACTCACCCCGAGAAGATCGGATGAACTTCCGCAGCTTACAGCTATTTCCATCAGATTCTGACTGCCCCGGAGGTAAAGAATCCCAGGATGATCACTGTAGGTTTCAACCTCTGTAACAGGTTCTATCCTGCCGCCGGGTAACTGCAGAAAGGCGGGATGAAATTCGCTGGATGCGGGAAGCCAGAGAATGATATTGCCAAAATTATCTATATGGGCAATCGTAACCTGCAGTCCGTCATCCACAAGTACCGGTATCTCAATTTCCGATGGAACAAGATCCTCCCTGCAGACAGGTTCCAGAAATTCCACCCACCCCGGATCAGTTATCAGTCTGGCGCAGGCAGGGGCGAATACATCCCTTCCGTGGAAGGTCCTGCTGGATCCCGGTTGAGGATCCGGAAGCAGCCAGGCTCTTGTTATCGGCAGAAGCCCGAAAAGACCGTTATCCGGTCCGATGTAGAATGCACCATCTACTTCGCAGACCACTCCTCTGCGGGCGGTTCCCACACCGGGATCGATAACCGCAAGCACTACAGAACCAGCCGGAATACAGCTGCGGGAAACGGATAGGTGGAAAGCGCCTTCCCTGAGTGAACCGGCTTTCACATCATGCGTAAGATCGATGATCGCAACAGAGCAGGAACACTGCGAAAGTATCACCGCTTTCATCTGAGCAACATATGTATCGGATGTTCCGAAATCGGATATCAGAAACAGTGTCTTAACGGGCGTCATCTGTATTTCAGAACCACAAGGGTCTGATCATCCCCCTGCGGCAAACCCTTTGAATAGGAGTTAACAGCATCCAGTATCCCGCCTGAGATCTGGTGTGCGGAAAGGTCACGGTTTTCAAGAACAACATCGCAGAGCCTCTCTGTCCCGAATTCAAAATTCGCTGAATCCATAGCCTCTGTCAAACCATCCGTATACAGGATAAGCACATCACCGGATTCCAGTTCCACTGTTCCGTGTTCGTACTCTGCCTGCGCCGACAGACCCATTATCAGCCCGCCCTTCTCAAGCCACTGGGATTCCCCCTCCCTCGTCACAAGAAGCGGGGGATTATGCCCTGCATTCACATAAGTAAGCTTGCCCGAGTCAAGGTCAAGCACACCGTAGAACAGGCCTGTCATTATAGGATCCCCCTCACCAAGTACGGAGGATTCGTTAACTTTCTGAATGATATCGCTGATGGAATAAATACTCTGTACATAGGCTACCAGGTTGCCCTTAAGCCCTGCCATTGTAAGCGCCGCCGGTATGCCTTTCCCGGCTACATCGGCCACTGCCAGTCCAAGGTTACGATCGGGAAGGTGGAAGAAATCGTAGTAATCACCACCCACTTCACTGGCAGGCCTGTAAAATATCTCGATATCGTAACCCTCAAGATTGGGAGGACTGTCCGGGAGCAGGTCGAGCTGTATCTTCCTCGCCATATTCAGCTCTTCCGATATGGCATGTCCTGCGGAGAACCTGTTAAGAAGAATGTCAGGCATCCTGTTCCTGACGATATCCGAGGCGAGCAGCTGGGGAGTTTCGGTAACAAGCCTGATAACTTCCATTCGGACATTCCTGTCAGGATCGGTGAACATGTCGGCAAGTTTAGCATCTACATCTGATATTGAGTAGAGCTCAGGGTGGCTTCGGAGACCGGAAATGATCTCCAGCCGCACATCTGATGCAGGATCATCAAAAGCGTTCATAATCTCTCGGAGCAGTTTTACATCAGGTATGGAAACATTGTTCAGCAGGCCGGAAAGAGCGCCAAGACGAACATAGGGATCTTCATCCTTAAGGAGTTCCTGAAGAACAGGATCAAGGTCCTCCGATTTATCACTTTCAAACTCTCCAAGCGTCACTGCGGCAGCAGCCCTTACAGCCCGTTTCTCATCATTTGCCAGTAGCCGAAGCACATCAAGGACTGCGTCAGTTCTGATTCCAAGGCTCCGGATAGCGTTCAGCAGTGATTTCCGAACGTATGAAGAGGAATCCAGTAAAAAATCATTCACGAAACCGGAAACCTGATCACCGAGATCACTCTCATTCCAGAGTACGAAAAATGGAAGGCCCGCTCTCTCCTTGAATTCTCCGGTCCTGATAATACTTTCAATCAGTTCAAGAGATGCTTCCCTCAGATCTGTCCTGCCGAGGCAGATAAGCTGGCTTAGAGCCTCACGCCCCTCGTTATGATCCGACGTCAGAACCTCAATCAGAAAGTTCCTCCGTATTCCAGTGTCCATGATAGTGTAGTATCCCAGCACCATGCTGGCGAATGCCCTGCCCAAAGCGATTCGTTCATGGATCAGCTTCCACAGGTTCTCCTTCTCCTCATGATCAAGGGAAGAGTAATTCATCAGCATACACCGCGAGACCTGAAGAATGTCCTCCTCTGCAAGGTCGGTTATGATCGATTTTCTGACCTCATCGCTGAAGAACCTGAGCCTTGCTCCTATTCTCCATGCCAGTCTTCCCTTGCCTCCGGGAGGCAATCTGTCCATCAGCACCCAGAGCAGATCGTTGAATTCCTGGTTGAACTCCTCAAGCTTTCTATCCAGAAGCCCCATAATAAGGGTAGTCATCAATCCGGGGTCACCCTCTTCCAGCACCTCGTTCAGTACATCGAATTCCTTCGGTTCAAGAGCGGGAAACTTGCTGCCTATGTACATCATCAGACCCTGACGGACTTCGTAGGAATCGTCCTCCAGGAAATCTCTGTATATCTTTCCGCATTTCTCAGGCATTCCCCACATGGTCAGATCCTGAATAAACTGTCCCCGCACTCCAGGATCGGAATCAGTCACCGCAGCATTGACAATATCTTCGAATACCGGCAACTCAAGTATCCACTGCCGTCCGAGTGTTCCGGCAAGCGCCATTCTTACTTCCGTAATACCCTTTGCCATCATGATCCTGTACATACTTATTATCGATTCATCCAAATGATCTGCGGAACTCAGCAGCATGTTAAGAACGTCAGTAAGAACAGTTCTTGATTTCTCGGACGCGATGTGAAGAAGGAGCTTTGCCTTTACTTCATCTGAGAGACTCTTATAGAAGCCGGCCAGGAAGTACCCGGCCCGTCTAACGCCCGGTTCCTCGCTCCCGATCAGCGTATCCGCAAATGCGCGAATGACGGGAGCATCTTTTTCAAGCAGCTCACGGATTCCTCTATCGATGGCCCACATCCTGACAGAATCGCTCACGGTGATATAGACCTCACCGCTTCCGTAAATCCTTCTGAATGGATCTGCACCTGTTGAAGCAAGTGATGTGCTGTAGAGCTCTTCCAGTTCATCATTGGAGGGAAATCTTTTATTCTCCTGGACAATGAGCCTGTCCAGAAACCGAAAGAGCACCCGTTTGAATACCGCTTCGGCAACAACTGGGTCGAAGGCAGCCAGAAGAAGCAGTTCAGCTTTCTCGAGAGCAGAAAGCTTTCGGAACCATTTCAGAGCCTCTCTGCCCTGATCCAACCTCCATTTCCGGTCGGTTGATGGTTCAGGAAGCCTGACATGGGCATCTGAATATGAATCGAAAACTTTGGTTATCTCAGGTGAGGATGTTGCAAGTATAAGCCTGTGTCTTGATTCTGTTGCTCTTGTCATGAGTGAGATAACAGATGACCACAGACGGTATGGATAAATATCCACCAGTCGTCTGAGTGTATCAAGATCAAGGAAGACAGCACAATCTTCAGAACCTGTAAGAAGCTGCACAACCTCCCTGAAGTCCAGATCACGCGTAATAAGCTCTATGGGGTTCAGTTTATCCAGAGATGCTTCCACAAGCAGTTTTCTCGCTATAGTGGTCTTTCCAGCGCCCAGGGAACCGCTGAGGCAGACAAATCCACGCCTTTCAATAACTTCCCTGGCTTTTTCAAGTGAATCCAGATCCACGGAAAGCACATCAATATTACCATAGGATTGAAGCAGATCATCACCCTGCGGGTAGGGAAAGAATTCCCGGTTCAAACTTCTGAGCCAATTCTGAACCTCGTTCCGCAGCAGTTCTCTGCCTTCGTTGGCTGATGAGAATGTCCAGCAGAGATTATTATTCAGAAGGTCCTGAACTGTATTATCATCCCCCGGTTCATTCATGAAGCAAATCCCTGCGATCGGGACAGCATACCGGAAGCAGTTGTAGTAAATGTTTCGGAGTTCGGAAGAAAGAGGCCCGTTGATTACAAGCAGGAGAGCGTCAGGAATGGGAGTATCCGATCGGGAAACCTGAATCTCATCTGCCCATCTTGGAGGTATGAGTATCTCAGCATCAGTCTTTAGAATATTCTTGATGCCCCCGGGCAGCTCTCTGCTTTCAAATACTACTGAAAGAGTGAAACTGTTCACGGGATGGAAATCGCTTTCAGGTCAGAGGCCAGATAAGAGTAACCCTTGTTTTTCCTTCCGGAGTAAGACCAAACTCAACCCATTTGGCCAGGTTACGGGCGATAAGAACTCCTCTACCCCTTGTTAAAAGAAGCTCTTCCCCCTCTCCAGGGTTGAAGCCAAGGGCTTTCTCAGGTTCCCATGACCCTTCATCGTCAATATGAAACCTTATTCTGTTTGGAAAAATGTCAAAACTGATGGTAACTATTTTTTCAGGGTCATTCTCGTTTCCGTGCTCCATCGCGTTCTTTGCCAGTTCGACCACCGCAACGGAAAGCAGGGACAGATCATCTTCCTCCACTTCGGCCGATTTCCCGACAGCCTCAATGATCAGCTGAAGCGGTTCAAGAACGGAAGTATCGCTTGGCAAACGTATTTCTATCGGGCGCACGTCATTCCCCGAAACTATTCAGCGCTTCCTGTTCATCAGTAAATGTTTCGAAGATGGTGATCAGCTTCGTAATGATGAACAATTCATGGATTTTCTTCGTTGCATTAAGAATCCTCAGGGCTCCGCCAGCTCTTGAAAGGGTAGTATGACCCGAAACAATTACACCAAGTCCGGAACTATCCATCCAGCTCACTTTTCCGAGGTCAAGGAGGACTTTATTGTTTTCCTGATCAACGGCTTTCTGGAATACACTTTTGACTTCCATAAGCTCAGGACCGCCAATGACTTTACCGGATAGAGCAATAACAAGAACATCGCCCTTCATTTGCTGTTTGATATTCAATTTCTACCTCCAGATAATTAAAGTTCTTCAGAAACGAAAACCGATTTCGGTTTAATATAGCCCCAAAATCCTGATTGACAATTCCCTGTGAGCATTCAGGAGCAGACAACATAATTCTCCCACTCGACAAACCCAAGTCCATCAAGGAATTCCATTATGGTTTTCCTCGCTCCGGGAAGCCTGGACGCTATTACTACAGGAATATCAAACCCTCCTGACAATACGTCCGGTCCCCGCACAGGTCTTCCTCTCAACACCATTCCCTGTCTGCTCCGCGAGGGGTCAATAAAGGCTTCAATATGAAATCCATTATCCTGCAGGCATTTTCCCAGCCTTCGCGCTGCCTGGCCGCTCCCAGCTATGTAAACGGTTTTACCTGACATGCACGGTACACTCGCGAGATACTTCGCCTTCAGCATATAGAAACTCGTTAATGAATAGGCGCTGCTGGTTCGCGAAAGCCTGTACGGATGGTCCCTCCACCTCAGCAGAATCTCGGGAACACGAATGAAACTGTAACCTCTGCTCCAGAGTCTCAACCATAATTCGTAATCCTCGGGTAATTTCCTTTCCATGTACCCGCCTTCCGCGAGGATGCTCTGCCTGTGGTAAAAAGCGGTGGGATGAGGTATCGGGCTTTCAATGAACAGGTTCTTCTCAATCTGCCCGGGTTCTATCAGATTGTTCAGCCACTCCTCATACAATCTGTAACCGCGAGTAATGCTTTCCCGGGGGAAACTCTCGACCCGGCAGGAAACCACGGTCATGGGTCCAGCTGATACAGCAAGCCTGTACTGCTTCTCTATTCGCTCCGGTAATGAGATATCATCTGCATCCATTCTTGCTATCCAGGTACCGCTGCTCTCCGCAAGCCCTGTATTGAGAGCGTCTACAAGTCCTGAGCCTGCATTATTGACAAGCTTGAACCTGGAATCCTTCGAACACCAGTCTTTCGCAAGAAGGGCTGACGAATCTTCCGAACCGTCATTTACCAGTACTGTTTCATAATCTGTGAATGTCTGCCCCGCAATTGATTCAAGTGCATCGTTGAAGTACTGTTCTGCATCCCTGAATGGCAGCAGCACCGACACGGCAGGACTAATCAATTAGAAAGGTTCCCAACCGCCTGGCGCAATTCTCCGGGAGTTCTTACCAGCCGGCCGCATGCCCCGCCAACACAGGGCTGAGCGTACGGATATCCGGGGTTAGGAAGGTACAGTTCCTCCATTGCAATGCTGTCTGCAGCTATAGAGGGATCGTAGAAATCCACTCCCTCCCCGGATGCAAGCTCAACAGCCTCCGCCATCAGCATCTGTGTCAGACTGTCATCTTCGGGGCCGACAACATTGATATGCAGTGTCTGTTCATCTATCTGGTGTTCTGCAGTCGTGTCAGGAAGTGAGCTTTCTTCAACTGCATTCCTGAAAAAACTCTCATCTCTGGTACCGGCAATCCTGATGACCTCATTCCCTTCCGAATCAAATACAACGGTGATGGGAAGTACATCCGCGAGACCCCAATCATCCTTCAGGCTGACGGCATCATTCTCGTTGAGCCAGATGACAGGCATGGAGAGGTTAACCTCTTCCCGGAATTTCAGCAGGGTTTCAAGTTCCAGATCACCAATGTCTACGGCGACAACAGCAATACGTCCTTCCATAGATATGAAAACCTCATCTATCATCGGCAGCTCTCCAACACATGGAGTACACCAGGTAGCCCAGAAATTGACTATAACCGGCTTCCCCAGGTTATCTGAAAGAAGGCTGTCCAGTGCCGCCCTGCCTGACATGAGGGGTCCCTGTTCAACCCGACTGTCGTCAATCGGATTATGACCGCCGCTATGCCTGATAACCGGAAACAGGAAGAGGAGAACGATGGGAATCCATAAGAAATCCGTGAACTTCGAATACCCGTTCATCAGATTCCGGTCAGCTTCCGAATGTCATGATGTATCGCATGCACAGGGCACACATCAATGCATCGACCGCACCTGATGCATTCAGTGGAATTCGGTTCCAGGTATATGGCAATGTCCACAGGGCAGACTGACCTGCACTTATTACATTGTATGCATGACGAATCCACCCTCATCCTTAAGACCGATACTTTGCCTGCCAGCCCCCAGAAAGCACCAAGAGGACATAAAACACGGCAGAAAGGCCGTTTTGATGCAACTGACCACAGAAGAATAAGAAGGAGCAGAACTATTTTCCAGGAGAAGAGGAAACCGGTCTGAAATGTATCACCGCCATCATGCAGAACAAGAGGTATTCCGGCTGTAAGGGTTCCGGAGGGACAGATCGCCTTACAGAACCAGGGGTCACCTCCAGCACCAGGGACGGTTCGCAGAGTAAGCGGAAGAAGGACAACAAAAATAAGAAGAACCGCGTATTTGGCATCCCTCCATTGCGCCGGGACCCTAATTTTCGGTGATGGAATCTTATATAGAAGTCCCTGCAGGAGACCGAAAGGACATATCCAGCCGCATGCGAACCGGCCGGCTATAAATCCGAAAGTCAGAAGGAAACCAATAACGCCAAGGAGTATTATCGCATCAGGTCTTCCGGTCGCGATACCGCCTAAAAATCCCTGCGAAGAGAGAATATTTTGAACGGTTCCAACGGGACATGCCAGAACGCTTGAAGGGCACGAGTAACAGTGAAGGCCGGGCAGGCAGAACATCTTGGATTTGCCTGTAAAGATCGCTCCCTGAATCATACCCTGGAAGTAAAGGTTCGAAAGAACGAGTGATGAGAACTGAACTAGACGTCGGGTTTTTTCCCTGACCACTAGTGTCATGTCAAGTACCAGATGGCGCAAAATTGCGAAGTTATTTGGTTTTCCTGCAAGGCACGTGTGAAGGCGCATAGCAAAGCTATGTAACTGAATCCGTAACGCCGCAGGAAGGTCAAAGAACGAGTGAGATGCTTAATACTGGTGCTTAACATGACACTAACCTATACCTATGCATTCAAGGCATATATTAGCTGCCTTCTGCCAGATCACTGCCGGGTCGCCCCATACGTAACCTGATATTGTCATGAGAACTGCGATGACCAATAGTGATATTCTGATTGATAGATGGATATTCCTCATATTCACCAATCGATAGGAATTATGGAGGCGGCGATCGGATTTGAACCGATGCATGGTGGATTTGCAGTCCACTGCCTTACCACTTGGCTACGCCGCCCCGGTTGGGGGTCAATCATACAAATTCATGGCTAACCGGGCAAGACTATAAACAATTAATCTATCCAGTCGAGGCTTATGTTAAGTGTACCTGCATAAGTCATGGGACCTAAAGGTGTTGAAATAGTAGGGACAGCTGTAACCAGCATCCTTCCAATATGATCGCTGGTTCTGAGGCTGGAATTGATACCGCCGATCGCAAGAGCGAGATCAATGAAATTCATAACACCGACTTCGCTCATCAGTGCAAAAGCATCGAAGCTTATATCAAGCGGCAGCAATACCGTTTCGTTAGCTCCTGGAATTTCAAGGGGGGTACTCATTGTTCCCGAGGCTACCCAGGTTGTATCGAAGGCAGTCCCCGAGTCCCCGTCAAGGTAGAGGTCCCAGACAAGAGAAGTTAATGTAACAGGAATAATATCAGGTCCTGTGGAGCCATTATTCGGGTTATGAATGCCTATATTCAGCGTGAAATCCACCGGACAGCTTCCCGAGGTCCAGACGGCAACCACTTCGGCTATCTGGACAACGGAAAGGCTTTCGAGGCTGTCAAGCTGAATTCCTGTCAGTAAGAAATCCTCTGTGTTCTCTATCCTGAACTGACACCTCAGAAGTGTCAGTGGGTCTGTAACACTGCATGCCACAAGTAAAATGCTGATAATCATAAAACAGGAAACAATAATTGATCTTCTCATTATAAACTCCTTAAGTGTATTTTCTTCCAGTACTTGCGTACAAGTCTTACTCCCGGTTCATCAAATCTCGACCATTCAAATCCATTCTTCACAAGAAAATCATGTTTGTCATTGTCCTGGTCATCATTCCCCGGACAGAGTATCACCATCCCGCCCGGTTTTGTTATTCGTAACATCTCCAGCAATTCCTCATTCGGATCATCACCGAAGACATAACCGCCAAGCGTGATATCTGCGAATTCATCCTCAAAAGGAATATTCGTAATAAGACCATCGGGAACAAAGATATTCTTCAATCCCAGATTAACGGCTTTCTCTCTAAGATATATCCGCAGGTTAGCGACCGGTTCCACTGCGTAGACGGCTTTCGCTTTCGAAGCGGCGATCAATGCAATCTTTCCTGTACCGCTGCCGATATCAACCACCTTTTTATCTGAAAAATCAACCAGAGAGGTCAGTTCATCCGGGTTCCACTTCAAAAATGGCTGAGAATCGTAAATATCCGGGGACACGACGTATACTATCAGATCATTAATAGACTTCATGATGTCTATTTCAGCCTGACGGATATCCTCAGGGTTCGGAGGTTGATCTCCCCCCTCTTTTTTCATCAGGTTATCTAACCATTCCTTCAACTCGGGACATTTGTGCCGCAGGTACCACTCTACATTCGGGTTCGCTCTTAATGCAACCGCTAATAGTGCTTCGGGCACCCAGCCGGGAAACCAGCTTAACTGAACACGTTCAAGAAGCATTAATGTGTTAAAGGAAAGTGATGATACATCCATCCAGTCAGCAGGCATATTCTGTATCCTCCAATTGTTGAGGCACCACCGGAATACGGATAATATCTCACTTGCAAACATCATCTACCCCATTGATAATAACCGCTCCACCTCTCTTTCGTCCATAGAAACCAGAAATGTTATTCCGAAGAATAATCAGTATCCGGCGGTCATGCCGGTTCATAATCTTGTCATTCGAGCTCTGTGAAGTTAGAATAAATTAACAAGATATGTATTGCTGATCAGAATCCTGCTTATTGAGAATCATATATGGAGGTTCTATTGACCGAAAACTCGGAGATAATTGATCCTGAGATTCTTCTTAAGAAACTGCCTGACACTATCGGCCTTGATAAAGTCAGAGTTCTCGCTGACCTCACTGTAGCCTTCAGGGAAATCAGTCCGGAGAGAGTAATTGAATTCGGAAAACAGGGGCTGGAAGTACTGAAGGATACAGAAGATGTTAAACTGGAAATATTTCTACTGCAGGAAATCTGCTGGGCCTGCAATTGTATCGGTGAGTATCAGTTTTCACTGGACTACGGGTTCAAAGCGCTTGAACTCGCAGATGATACTGCTAATGACCATGATGAACCCGGCACATTGAATAAAATCGGAGCAGCATATTATGGAATGGCAAAATATGATAAAGCCATTGAATATTTCATAAAATCACTCAGAATTCATGAGAACATCGGTAATGAGCAGAGTATTGCGGAATTGAACAGTAATATTGGAACAATCTGCTATAAGCTGGGAGATAATACTAAGGCTCAGGATTATTACAACCGGGCTATCCGGATATTTGAGGAAATCGATAATAGGGATCACCTTGACAATGTGTATAACAATGCAGCGATTATTTATAGGGAACAGGGAGAGTACGAAGAGGCTCTTAAGTATCATAAGAAAGCACTTAAGATCAGAGAGCAATTCGGAAAGAAATGGAGAATACCTCACTCTCTGAATAATATCGGTGCGGTATTAATGGATATGAAAAACTACAACAGCGCGCAGGAGTACTTCTTCAGATCACTTGAGATCGCCGAAGAAATGGGAAACAGACATATAATCTCGACAATACTTATCAGTTTAGGTGAAATATATGCGCTGCTGAACCATTTCGAAGAGGCCCAGAAATACGTCATGAGAGGGCTTGTTATCGCAGACGAGATCAATGAACCCGATCATAAGATGGAATGCCTGGAAGTAATGTCAACCATCCTTGAACGGAAGGGCGATTTCAGGATAGCACTCGAATATCACAAGAAATACAAAGAGCTTTACGATATTATTTTTACAGAGGACAGCAGTGAAAAGTACAATGAACTGCAGGTTAAGTATGAAACGGAGAAGAAGGAAAAGGAAAACGAAATATACAGGCTCAGAAACATTGAGCTTGTGAACGCTAATGACGAACTGACGCAAGCTCTCTCAGAAGTTAGAAAACTCAGCGGGTTGCTTCCGATCTGCGCTTCCTGCAAAAGGATCCGCGATGATTCTGGATACTGGGAACAGATAGAGGGATATATATCCGAGCGTTCGGACGCTCAATTCAGTCATGGATTGTGTCCGGAATGCTTGAAGAAGCTCTATCCTGAATACATGGATTCCCATGACTGAACCTTCTAACTGTATAGATTCTGAGATTCTCCTTAAGAAACTGCCTGACACTATCGGTCTGGATAAGGTCAGAGTTCTCGCTGACCTCACTGTAACCTTCAGGGAAATCAGTCCGGAGAGAGTAATTGAATTCGGAAAACAGGGGCTGGAAGTACTGAAGGATATGGAAGACAAAACACTGGAATCAGTCATTCTGAATGAGCTCTGCTGGGCATATCAGTGCATTGGTGAATACAAGATTTCTCTTGAATGCGGTTTCAAAACACTTGAACTGACAAATGAAGCTGATGATGACCAGAGTAAGTCCACTGCGCTGAATAGAATCGGTGCGACATACGCAAGAATGGGTAAATTCGATCAGGCCCTTGATTGTTTCATGAAATCCCTCAGAATTCAGGAAAGCATCGATGACAAACCGGGTATTGCAGGATTGTACAGCAATATTGGAGCTATCTGCTATACAATAGATGACTGTGACAGGGCTTTGGATTACTACGACAGGGCCATCCGGATATTTAAGGAACTTAACGTGATGAGCAGCCTTGCTATTTCATACAATAATGTAGGAAATATTTACAGCAGTTCAACAGAGTACATGAAATCCCTGGAATATCACAAGAAAGCACTTGCGATAAGAGAAGAACTCGGTGAAAATCGAGGTATTTCACATTCTCTGACTAATATAGGATCAGTGTTCAGGGAACTGAAGGAATACGACAAATCTCTCAAATATTTCTTCAGAGCTCTAGAGATTGAGATGAAAATCGGTGACAGGCATGCTTCCGTTGAGACACTTCATAACATTGGTCGTACATACGCTTTAACCCACCAGTACGCTGAAGCTTTTGAATATGCGCAAAGAGGACTTTCAGTTGCAGAAGAGCTTGATGTCCCTGATCTGAAAAAGAACTGCTATGAGACAATGTCAGCCATCCTTGAACGGAAGGGTGATTTCAGGAGAGCACTCGAATACCACAAGAAATACAAAGAGCTTTACGATATAATGTTTACAGAGGAAAGCAGTGAGAAGTACAACGAACTGCAGGTGAGCTATGAAACAGAAAAGAAGGAAAAGGAAAATGAGATCTACAGGCTCAAGAACATTGAGCTTGCGAAGGCAAATGACGAACTGACGAAAGCTCTCGCAGAAGTTAGAAAACTCAGCGGGTTGCTTCCGATATGTGCTTCCTGCAAAAAGATCCGTGATGACTCCGGGTACTGGGAACAGATAGAAGAATACATATCTGAGCGTTCAGATGCTCAATTCAGCCATGGTTTGTGTCCTGAATGCATAAAAAAGCTATATCCGGAGTATATAGATCGTAGCGATTGATATACCCCTCTTTCAGATGTCTCTATAGCTTACACCAGCTTTCTCTATCTCAATAGAACCAGCCTTGCAGAATCGGAATTACCTGCGTTTGTAATACCCCTGCAGAAATACATGCCTGAAGGAGCCGGAACACCGTTTTCATTCCTGCCGTCCCAGGCAACAACATGATTTCCCGGATTGAGCGAACCATCAACCAGAACGGAGATCATCCTTCCATGCATGTCATACACTTCAATCCTCACATCAATTGCCGACAGGCCACCTATATAGAATGGAATTGAAGCGGATACCGTACATGGATTGGGATGAATGTTGTGGAAACACATGATTGAGTTCCCGCAGAATTCGGGCTGTTCGGTAATCCCTGTCTGATCTTCGTATAGATAGACTGTCAGATCAATCCGCTGTGTTACATTAAGAGAGGATTCATTCGATACTATCGACCTGTAAAGTTCATCGGAGGGAATGATGAAATCAACGCTTCCGGCACAGGCATCCTCCGCTATCTCAAATGCCTCGAACGGGTCACCTCCGATATAATCCGAGTAACTGCCTTCATCACAGATGAAGAAATCCACAATTCCCGGAGAGAACGTTTCAGAGTAAACATCTCCATCATCAAGATTCGTTCCGTACACTGTTTCACCCGACACATCGTATTCGATCACGATCCTGTAATCATCGGTTGGCGATCCCGGAGGTGAATCCGGTGTAATATCCAGGCACTCAACTTCTCCGGAAAGTTCTACATCCATTGTATAGTGCTGACCTGTTACAGTTAAAGTTGTGACGGTGTAGTAACCTGAAGAGGGGAAATTACCGACAGGACTTATTACCCTCATGTAGAGCGGCCTACTGTCACCAAAAAGGTATTGCCCTGTTCCTGCACTTGCAGTGTAGTCTACGAGACATCGCGGGCCCGGAACTCCATCGCTGTCAAGTATTATACAGGCGCCGTCGACCGGATTACCGAGATTGTCCGTGACGTTAACCGTAAGAGTACATACATCAGTGTACCTCTCTGTTACATTCCACGTATAACCGTCTCCTCTCCAGTCGAATACGCTGGCCATATCCCAGCCCCAGCCGGGATCGTAAATTCTCGGGTTGTTTATATGTGTTCCCACCGGCTCCCAGGCTACCCATTCTCTTTCCCAGAATTCGTTTATCTTATGATCATTTCTGTACATTGCCGATACCGTCGCGGGTATGAATGCCGTTCTTGAAACGGCAGCGGTCAGGTAGGAATGAACACTGCAGGTCCCTTCATGCCAGTAGTATATCCTTACTGGCTGGCTATGGTGAGTATGCGAGTGGAACCACATAACCTCTGTCACCCACGCAGAAAGGGTTCCGATAGCCCCGTTATCCAGGCTGCTTACATTGCAGTTCCAGAGGGTTTTGCAGACTGAGAGGGAATCCCTGAGCAGTGGATATCCAGAATCTGCATGGTTGAACAGGTAATCCCTCCAGAATACTCCGGTGGGGGGGTCAGCATGTGTTCCCGTCGCTGGATTTATGTAATCCGGCCTCTCCTTATGCAGTTTGGGATGAACGACAAACCAGTAGTAGATATCCTGCGGCAATTCAAGGTAGAGGGTATCAGGACTTTCGAAAACTTTGTATTCGATGGTCGAGTAGTAGTCCCCGCCGCCGGATGCAGACCCATAGTCTATTATCTCGGCGTAGGAAAGGAACTCGTCTGTGTCATACAGCAGAGACACATTCTGTGTCAGTATCTCCGAATAAAAATAGCTGCTGCCCAGCACCTGGGGAGCAATATGTGCTATTTCAAAAGCAATCTCATCCACGTATGGATCAGACGCTCTAATAATAATATCAGCATATATGTTCTGATAATCATCTGAAAGCCTTGAGAGATTGTCCGCAAGATCGATCTGCAGCCAATCAGGGGCTCTCTCGACAGCTTCCACAGCTAAGGTTGTCAGGCCGCTCCCGGGAGGCTCAAACAGCAGTGTTCCCGAGCTGTTAACACAGGTGATCACGCATCTCTCTCCGCAAGGTATTCTTACAGATGCGTTTATCGAATCCACAAGTACCCATTCATAATAATCCAGCTGCGATTCACGATTGTATCCGTCACCCGCTATCGTACAGGGCAGGATAAGTAGAACAAGGCTCAGGATAAAAACAGGAAAGATATTCCTCGAATCAGAAGAGACTTTCAGCAGCCTTCTACCTCCATTCATCGCAGGCGAACCATTCTGGATGTGAAGCTTTCCGATCCAGCCCTCAGGTGGCAGATATAGATTCCATCGGGAACCTGGCCTGCTGCGTTCCCTTCCCAGATTACCGAATTCGTTCCGGCCGGCAGCGTGCCATCGATCAGGGTTTCAACAAGCCTTCCGGAAATATCGAAGATGCTAAGCTTAACATGCATCTGTTCGGGAAGGTTGAACGATATATCAGTTGAAAGTGTGAACGGATTCGGGCTGTTAGCAAGGTTGCAGTTCCCGAAGGGCAGTTCTCCGCCTTCACTGATACCTGTCAGGGGATTACATGTAAAGACAAGCTCTCTGGTGGAGCCTGCCGGCAGAGGATCTTCAGTCTGATCCCAGATATGCATTATGGCAAAATTATCAGTGACCACAACATCCTTGCAGTCATGGCTTACGACAGTGATATCCTGTACTCTGAACGGGAAAAGTACAATCGGAGACCTGTACCCCCATTTACTTGTATAACCCGGATTTCCCTCCACGTTCATCGTGATGGTTACAGTGACCTCCCATGAAGAGCCTGCACTGTCGACCTGCACATCCTCCGAGTAGAGCAGGGGATCATAAACGCCTACATCGGCTACTCTTGCTTCCATAGCAGGATCTCCGTACAGTGCCGATCCGTTCAGATCCGGCGCGCCCGCAGCGCCGGGAGTTGCATTGTATTTGTCGTAGTAGAGAGCCTGATTCGCAAGGTAGTACGCCTGAGGCCAGGTATAATGCGCCTGACGCTCAAAATATGCTTTGGTTCCTCCGTGCTGCTGGCTGGTTGTACCCTCGTTAATAACATAACCTGTATAGAAATAGGCTCCGGCAGTATGAAGCCATCCGAGAGCCATCGAATTGAAATTGACTATCCTGCCGATCTGACAATTCCCAAGGCCAAAGAATATCTTCGGATTGGTGGTATTTATTTCTATTATTTCACTTCCGTGAGTAAGGCCGAGTGCCTGCACTCCCAGATTGCCGTACGATCTGAAATAGCCTTCCAGATCAGGAGTTGGGTAGTGCAGCTGCCACTGGTAGTAAGCACCGTGTCCGCTTGTAATAAAAATATCGATACTGTCTGCATTCAGGCAGTTTACGAGCCATTCAGTTCTGTCAGTAGGCCCATCTGTGTGCTGAACAGCATTCGGATCGTTAAGTGCCTTGGTGTAGTAAAGCCCATAGGTGGCCTCGCTTGTGGATATTCCCTGCGGATAATGAGTAAGATCGCAGCCGGTAGTTCCTCCGAGAACAGTTTTGACGTCAAACCCCTCAGGACCGGTGGCCAGCCTCAGAGCATCAGTTACATAGTATCCTGTAATGATCCCCCATACAGCATCTCCATACGGATCATCATCAAGTCCCCTGCCGAACAGCCATGCATCAGTCACAAATGTCACTGTTGCATCATCCCATTCAGCCACAAAAGCCAGATAATCCGGCGCGAATGCACCAACCGCATCCTGCACTTCAAACATATCGCTGGAATAAATAAAGATTCCTGCCGAGTACTTCGCCTGCAGGGTGTCAACCACTTCAGCCCAGTCAGGATTAAGATACGTATCCTGCTGCACCACTATAGCGTATCTGAATGATCCCCTTTCCGCTGTCCATTGAGCCGTGACAGGGGCTGAAATGATAAACAGAAGAGACAGGAGAAGCAGCAGAGAGCCACCCGCCTCTACCCTTTTAAAAGAATGCACAGAGTCCGAGCGATTATCCATGACTCTCCCCCCAATTCAAGTGATGACAATAGTAATATTCATTGTCGAATACATACTAATGACATAGTAAATATCATTGCTGAACATATACTTAACTCTATTTACTACTTTCAGAGAGAATGTCAAGTTATCTCTCCCCCGTAACCACGCTCTGTTATTTTCCACCTGATACTGGTATAGTTAATCCAGATAATTTTCTCAAATCAATCTATCAGGAGGAATGAAATGTTAATCAAGCTGCACTGGATTTCCAGCGGCTCACAGATACCCCGAATAAGCACTCTCGGCATCACATTTGCAGCACTACTGTTATTCACACTGTGGGTATTCCCGGTCATAACAGGCGGATTGTCCGCACAGGACAGCGATTACTCTGAACAGTATGTGCGCGATGTTCAGGTGCCTCTGCCCCATCAGGTCGGCCCCGATGTCTACCTGCCGGAACACGATCTACCCACATCACCCCCTGATAATCCTCAGGTAGGCGATTCCTGGATCTGGTGGTTATGGGTCCATAGCCCCATGCCGCCGCATTTCGAGGAGTTTGTCTGTACGGTACGCGGATTGAGCGATCGCGGATACGTAGTGGTCAGAGACCAGGAATGGGAAATCTCAATTTTCCAGAGCGATGTTGACCAGATACTTGAGCGCTGGGAGAACACCAGCGTCGGACCCTACCCGACCCAGGGAATCTATGAGATCGACAGCCTGGCTTTCGGTGAACCACCTGACGAACTGGATGAAGACCCCCGTATCTATCTGATGTGGTTCGACTTTGAGATATCAGCAGACGGGTTCTTCTTCTGGTTCGATGAGTTCCCGGATGGAGCCTTCCCGCCGTATCACAGTAACGAGTGCGAAGTGCTTTACCTCAGCACCGGGAGTTCAGGAGGAGGCCCGGGCAGCGACTATATGCTTGCGGTAGCTTCCCACGAATTCCAGCACATGATCCACTGGAAATATGATGATGACGAGGACTCCTGGTTGAACGAGGGACTGTCGGAACTGGCTATGTGGTTCTACGGAAATCCCGACTACATTGCCGGATTCAACAGTGCCCCCGACAATGACCTTACAGACTGGGGCGGTACCTGGTCCGATTACATCCAGACCTACCTCTGGACGCTCTATTTCTTCGAGCAGTACGGCGGCCACCCCAGCATTTACGCGGTAGTGCACGAAGCGGCGAACTCGATCGCGGGGTACGAGCAGGTACTGGATGATTTCGGTTATACGGAGGATTTCGCGGATGTCTTCGCGGACTGGACAGTAGCGAACTTCCTGGATGATATAACTCTGGAAGACGGCCGTTTCGGTTATATAGGTGATGACCTGCCGCCATTCAACGTAATGGGCACCTATTCAACCTACCCAGTCGAGAATATCTACAGAACTGTTAAACACTGGGCAACCGATTACTACCGTTTTCAGGATTTCACAAGCTTCGAGACCCTCCATCTCTCATTCGATGGCAACGACTCAAACAGCTTCGCCATCTGGGGTCTTGCCCTCTATGGAGACGATACGACCGAAGTCCTGCGCATGACGCTGGAGGAAAGTACACAGAGCGGCACACTTGAAGTTACAGGACTCATCGATCCTGCTGACCAGGTTATTCTCGTCGTCGCAAGTGTGTCCAGCGCTGGAGGCATGGATTACATTTTCAGCGCGGGTGATGGCCTGGGAATCGAGCATGAAGTATCCTCGCCGCATGCGCTTCAGCTTCTGGCAAGCCCGAACCCGTTCAGTTCAGCTGTTACCCTGCAGCTGAAATGGAGCGGAACCTCAGAAGAACCGAGTGTTGATATCTTCGACATCAATGGACGCCTGATTCGCAGCCTCAGTGCCGAAGCAATCACGGAGGGCAATGCAATCGTGATCTGGAACGGTTGTCTTGAAGATGGTAACCCTGCAGCACCGGGTATTTACTTCGCGCGGGGTCTTGCAGGCTCGGCAAACAGCGTGGCAAACATTCTGCTTCTGCCTTAGAGTTAAGAGAGGGACGTAAGAGAGGGACGTACCACACTTTTTCAACTTATGGGTTATATTATATTGTTTATAACTTGAATAAGTGTAGTTTGTTTTGGCAAGTAGATATTTCTTGAATTTATATAACTGAATATTAGAAATAATAGGTCAATACATATTATTGTAATATAGTTAATTAATACATCTGTATAGTCAAGATGTAATATGTACTCAGGGATATCACGTCCAGTATGTTGAAGAAGTGTGGTACGTCCCCGTTATTACTCGCAAGCCCGGTTTTCCGCACGCAACTTATTGCAGAACGTAAATGATACAGTGATATTCAGCCAGGAAGAGCACAGAACTTTTCACGTACCTCCCTTCCACCGCACAGTGTAAACAACCGAAGGAGTGATATAATTGAGTCGAATTGAAAAAATTGGCGCCTTCTATATCGGGCGTAAGTACGATCTGAATAAGAAACAACACTCTGCGGAAGATGTGATGTACGATGCGCGGGACCTGACCACTCACGCTGTCTGCCTGGGAATGACAGGGTCGGGCAAGACGGGGTTATGCATCGATCTTCTGGAGGAAGCAGCTCTTGACGGTGTTCCCGCAATTATCATCGATCCCAAGGGGGATATCACGAACCTTCTTCTGACCTTCCCGGATCTCCTTCCCGGAGACTTCGAACCATGGGTGAACATCGACGATGCAAGAAGGAAAAACCTTTCGGTAAAGGAGTACGCCGAGCAGGTATCACAGACCTGGATGAACGGCCTTGCCGAGTGGGATCAGACCCCGGATCGCATCAGAGCTCTGAAGGAAGGAACCGAATTCAGCATTTATACTCCCGGGTCGGACGCCGGGATCAGCGTATCGATCCTTTCCGCCCTTACTCCCCCCAACCTCGACTGGGAAACCGATGCGGAACTTCTCAGAGAACACATGCAGGGGATTGTGAACGCATTGCTCGGGCTCATGGGGATCGACGCAGACCCCCTTCAGAGCCGTGAGTACATTCTGCTTTCAAGCATAATCGAGCATTACTGGAGAAAGCAGGAGGAACTCGATCTTCCCCTTCTTATTACATCAATCCAGACTCCTCCCGTCACAAAACTGGGTGTATTCGATGTAGAAACGTTCTTCCCGAAAAAAGATCGTTTCAAGTTCGCTATAGCCATGAACAGCATTATCGCATCCCCCGATTTCAAAGCCTGGCTGACCGGAGAACCGCTGGACATACCTTCCCTCCTTTATTCTCCTGAGGGAAAGCCCCGTCACAGCATTATCTATCTTGCCCACCTTACCGATAGCCAGAAGATGTTCTTCGTAACCCTGCTTCTCGAGCGTACGGTTTCATGGATGCGCACTCAGTCCGGTACCACCAGCCTTCGGGCGCTTCTCTATTTCGACGAGGTTTTCGGATTTCTCCCTCCCGTTGCAGAACCCCCATCAAAAAGACCTCTGCTCCGGCTTCTGAAACAGGCAAGAGCATTCGGTCTCGGGGTTATCCTTACGACTCAGAATCCTGTGGACATAGACTACAAAGGACTCTCAAATGCAGGGACATGGTTTATAGGCCGGCTTCAGACGGAGAGGGATAAAAAACGCCTTCTCGATGGGCTGGAATCGATCTCTTCTGAATCGGGTTCAGGGTTCGACAGAGCTGAGATAGACAATATCATATCATCCCTCGGATCCAGGGTATTCCTGCTTCATAACGTACACGAGGATCAGTCAATCGTCTTTCAGACCAGATGGGCAATGAGCTACCTCAGGGGACCTCTGACAAGGGATCAGATCCGCATTTTATACAGGGAGAAAGCGCCCGCTGCACAGCCGCAGCCCGTTCCCCGCAGGGGTATTCCCGTTTCAGAAAAGGCTCCCGTTCCAGCTCCGCAGGTAGCGGGTCTTTCCTCTACACAACCGCTGCTGCCCCCGGGACTCAAACAGGTGTTCCTTCCCCTGGAAATCAGCATGGGGCAGGCTCTGGACCTTGCGAAAGAACAGCCGGATTCAATTGAACGCCCGAAGTTTACCCTGGTCTACGAACCTGCCCTTATCGCTCTTGGCAGAGTTTCATTTCTTGATCGAAAGCGAAACATCGCCGAGACAGGAATACGCTCCTATCTTGTCTTCCCTGAGAAACATGGGATAATAATGGAGTGGAATAATGCGGACTCCCCCGAGCTGACAGTCGATGACCTGACCGAAAGTGCAGAACCTGACTCTCTGTTTTCAGGATCCCCCCCTTCGGAATGGACAACTGCCAGGGATCTGAAATCGATAACAAAAGATTTCAGTAATTACCTTTACTACAACAGCATCCTCGAAATCCCCTGCAATTCTCTTCTTAAACTTCATGCATTTCCAGGAGAATCAGCCGGGGACTTCAGCGTCCGCTGCAGAGAAAAAGCAAGGGAACTCAAGGATGCGGATGTGGATAAACTGCGCGATAAAAGCAGAACAAAACTGGACAGACTGCAGACGAAGCTGTCCAGAGAAGAGAGAGAGCTGGAAGAGGACAGGGCCACATATAAAGGCAGAAAGAGCGAGGAACTGTTGTCCGCTGGAGAATCGCTCATAGGTATGCTGGGATTGTTCGGCAGCAGAAGATCATCGGCACTCTCCAGCGCAGCTCGAAAAAGAAGACTCACAAAATCCGCAAAAGCGAATATAGAGGAATCAGAGGAAGAGATCGAAAGACTTGAGATCAATATCAGGGAGCTTGAGGAAGAGGTTAAGGAAAAGGCGGAATCCATCGTGAGTAAATGGGAAGAAGCTCTTGCGGTCGATGAAGTACTTAAACTTAAGCCCAGAAGAACCGATGTTCAGATAATACTTGTAGCCCCTGCCTGGACCCCGGTCTATATGGTCACGGGCGACGATGGCGGCACTCCCCTGAGAATACCTGCATGGAAAGGGTTGAAATCCGGGGAGTAACTGATAAAGCTATAGCCTGGAGGATTTGTATGAACGATCTTCGCAAAAAGACTCTCATATATGCAGCAGGAACACTGCTTGTCTACATTCTCCTTTTCCTGTTCGTGGACAGATCGGTGGATATCTGGGTTCTGAACACTTGCTCGCATACATGGTTATCCGACCTTGGAACCTTCTTCTCCTGGTTTGGTGACGGATCGATCATAAGACTGGGGCTCGCTCTATGTTTCCTGCTGATAGTCGCCTTGAACTCGGATACACGAAAACCCTGGATTAAATTTCTGCTTTATGTCTGCGTCAGCTGCGCTATCGCAATCGTTGTGGGAGAGGGCCTGAAGTACCTGCTTGCCCGTCACAGACCGATAATGCTTTTCAACGACAATGTTTACGGGTTTAGTTTTCTCTCATCGGAATGGGCATTCAATTCCACTCCCTCCGGACATACTCTCAGGGTTTTCTCGATTCTGACAGCGCTTTCACTGCGATTTCGGCGCCTGACAGCTGTTTTCATTACCTTTGCGGTACTTATCGGTCTCAGCAGAGTCCTGGTGACAGATCATTATCCGAGTGACGTTCTGTTCGGCGCATTTATCGGGATATTCTCGGCTCTATGGGCGTACAGGTTTTTTTATTCTTCTTCCCGGGTTTCAAATGAATTGATCTTGTCCAGGTAAACACCGCAGAATCGATTAAGCTTCTGCCATGTCTACATTCGTATATTCTCTATTGCATTCTCGCATGCCTTGACCAGTGCATACTTCGTCGGCGCGGTTGTCAGCAGAGGATGCGTTCCGGTCTGAAAGGATATCATCTCATATACTGTAACGTATTTCTGAATAGCAAGGCTGACAAGATTGATCAGCTCCCCGGCGGATTTTCCACCGTAGATCTCTCCACCTATTATCTCACCATTTTCAGGAGAGACGATTATCTTGATTATTATCTTCTTCGCGCCCGGCAGTGTACCCGGGTGACGGTCAACATCCTCGAATCTGCCTACCACATAATCCACGTTAGCTTCCTCAGCCGTCTGCTCTATGGCACCGGCAGAAGCGAATACGAAACCGTCCAATTCGGTTGAAAATACCGACAGCGTTCCGGAAAATGTGCGGAGCAGGTTTATGCTGAAGAGGTTGTAACCCAGTATCCTGGCCTCCGCTGTAGCAGTTGAAGCCAGCATTATGTTATCTGTTCTTCCCGTTATAAAACCGACAGTACCGGAGCAGTCTCCAACCGCGTATATGTCCTTCTTTTCGGTACGCATGTATTTGTCAACCCTGATAGTGTTATTGCTGGTTAACTGAAGTCCGACTCTCTCTGCAAGTTCAGTTCTGGGTTTGTATCCTATCGCTGAGAAAACAAGATCGGCATCGATGGATCTGCCGTCTTCAAGTATCACCGACTCGACTTTTCCGCTTCCGCCCTGCAGTTCCCGAACGGTGCAGCCTGTCAGAACATTAACTCCGGCATTAATAAGATGTTCATCGGCAAGAGCCGCGAAATCGGCTGAGAAAGCGCGGTACAGGCAATGCTGCTCTTTTTCAACCAGCGTGACATTCTTATCTTTGTGCTTCGCAAGCTGCTCGGCTACTTCAGCTCCTATGAACCCTCCTCCAATGACGACTATATTAACCGCGGATCCTATCCTGTCCATGAGCCCGTTTATGTAGCTGTAGCTCTTTGCGATGTATTCAACATTCTCCAGATCATAACCTTTGATAAACGTAGGGATGGTCGGAGTCGAACCAGTAGCAAATACAAGTTTAAGATATGAAAAACTCTTCCCGGATTCAGTCCGAAGAATCCTGGCGCTTATATCAATTTCTGTAACCTTATCGACCAGAACATCACCGCCAACGTTCACATAGGGTGCGGGACCCATGAGATTCTGTGAAATATCGTCAAGATCATGGAAAATGTAAGGTATGCCACAGGGAACCAGCCCTTTTTCTTCCTCCCTTATCATAAGAAATGATTTCTCAGGATTCCGATTTTTTGCTGTAACACCTGTGATGATTCCTGAAGGACCGGCTCCAATGATAATTACATCGTACGATTTCATAATTTCTCCATTTAATTAACAGTTAATACTCCAGAATATGCCTAAGGATCCCACCTGATAAGGTGGAAGAAATCAAGGGCGGAATATATATAGAAAAAAACTTTCAAGCCAGTTATCAGCATATCTAAATTGTTGTGATTTCCTATGATATGGATATGTATTTCGCACCATATGAAAGTCCTATTGTAACAGGCGGAATACCTTCCTGCGCAAGCTACTGGTTCCCAAGCATGGGATTGACAGTATCTGTCCTGATGGAGTCAGTATAGTTTATTGTTCTTTCAAGAACTCATAATGGAATCTGGTCTATCAGTTCCTGGTTATCATCAGATCCGGTATATTTTGTTAATTATCTGCTGATAACCAGCTTCCCTGCAGCTGTACCTCCCACGGTCGACAATCTGTAGAAGTACAAGCCGTTGCCCATGTCGATATCCGAATCGATATCGTGCTCACCAGGGACTAATACACCCTCGAATACATTCATGACCCTGTGTCCGCTGATATCGAAGATGTCCAGGGAGACGGACCCCTGATCCGGAATAACAAAGCTGAATGAAACAGATCCGCGGGCCGGGTTGGGATAAACCTGATTTACAACGGGGGCTGAATAATCAGAGAGTGATCCCCCCTCTATGCCGGTATGATCTATCTCGGCAAAATAGACATCGGCGCCTGAACCCATCTGGTTAGCGTGTACATGTTTGCCCGATGCGGATATGTAGTTGCCGTCCGGTGTGATATCCACATGAAAAATGGATCCGGGCGTATCTATCGTATACGCCGGTTCCGAAGGGTAAAGGTCATCGATAACGCAGACTTCCGGTCCTCCGCCCGTCTGGCATCCCCAGGAGCCTATGACCAGCCATCTTCCATCCTCGGAGCATTCCATCCACTCCACCACATCCTGGTAACCTCCGCCGCCTGTGGGGGTATCGTAGGTCCAGAGCGGGGTTGAGCTGGAGATATCGAACCGTGTTATGCGATTGGTCAGGTAGTTGCTTTTGTAGCACCCGAAGTAAATGGTGGCATTGTCATCCGCAACCGCGGCTCCGCCTGCGTAATAACCGCTTACCGACCTTGCCCATTCGAGATTGTATGCCGATCCGTCCCACACGGCAACACGTATGGAAGTGAATCCATAAGCTACAACGGAACCATCAGCGGATACGCCGAAACAGTCAGTTGAAGCACCCAGATTGTAGGAATCCTCAAGAACCCCGGTGGCTGTATCCACTCTGTACAGCACGGACGTGCGGAAGATGCACTTCGAACCGTCTTCCGTAAGCCTTATCTGTCTGGGCATATTCGTGACCGATGGGTCTTCGTATACCGATATCGGCACACTGCTGCCGCTGCTGAAGAAAACAACCGCCATAAAACCATCTATGCGGCAGCCGACTGCCAGAACAGTTCCATCATCGGAACACATAAACCTGCCGGGGTTATCCACCGAACCGGCATCGATGCTGTCCGTACCGATATAGGTCCAGAGCGGTGTGGCCGATGAATGGTCGTAGCAGCGTATTTCGCAGTTGTTGTCCGAAACAAGCCAGTCATCACCAGGGACTCCCGGAGTTCCGTTATCGTTGTAGATAGAGTATCTGATAATCGAATAGAAGATGTCACTACTTTCGGCTGCTGCCGTCCCGGTTCCCCAGTTCGTCCAGTATTCGTTGGTTCCGGTAGCCGGTTCCGCGATTTCCCAGATCGGAACCCCGTTTCCTGCTATCCCTTCGAACATCTTCCCCCCGCCGTACCATCCTCCGTTGAATACGTAACCGGCATTGTAACCGATCGGGACGATCTTCTGCGTGAGACCTGATACAACACTGTAATGCCAGATCACACCTGAAGAATCGTAGTCCGGGGGAATTGCAATCGAAGCACTCAATTCATAGGAATCGGTACCCCAGTACTCAATGTCAATTGTGCCATCGGGAAGTATCTCTCTGAAAGTTGACCCGGTGTAACCGCTTACCGCGGCGACGCACACAAACACCATAACAGCTGGTAAAGCAGGATTCTTCATATTTCTCTCCATTCATTGTTTTTCATCTATGAATATTCAATAACAACCAATGGTATGCAAGCCGGAGGTAAAATACTGACGAAATATGCAGGTTAGAGCTTCACTACCTTGTAACTCTTGAGGATGCCGCCGGGCAACTCCAGCAGGAGAATGTATGTTCCGCAGGGAAGGTCAACTGTTTGAATTGTTACTCTATCCCTTATGGAACTCTCCCTGACCATGCGCCCTGACAGGTCAAGAAGGTACACATCACAGGTTACTGCGACATCAGAGGTGATATTCAGAATAAGATTATTCCCGAACGGGTTACCCTGAACCCGGAGAAGCGGCTCAGTGTTCAAGCCGGCAGAGTCATCTTCAATACCGGTGCCCGTATCGTAGGTCGGGTAGAATGGCGGACTTACATCGAAGAGCCTCTGATCGAAATCGAATTCCATGAAATAACCCCATGTATTCGGACCTGATATCCATACCGTTACCCAGAATTCAGGAAGCTGTATGCCGCCGAATATTGTAAAATCAACAGCTGGATGAGGCTCCCACGCATTTTCAGCACAAAATACTCCATCGATGATAAGCAGGGACGCGGAACAGAGCATATCTATTTCCGTCTCGATAGCTCAGATTCCTTCCCAGGGTTCGTATAGAGGCGTATCCGCTATAAACATATCACCATAAACGGAGATCAGCCCCAGCATCCCCCCCGAGAGAGGTTCGTACCGGATATCCCCCATAATGTAAACGTTACCGTTGCAGCCCAGTGTCACCGGGACGGTAATGCCCGAACCGCTGTCCGGGGGTATGGACCTTATGTAGATATCATCGCTGGACGCGTTATCGATCCATACAACAGGTTCCGAAAGATCGCTTAGGTAATATGAAAGAACCGGTCCGGCAGGTGTTTCCCTCAGGTGAATGCTGTCCGATTCAAGGATTACACGTGTACCTGATGGCATAGAGTCAAAACAGAGGCCACTCTCAACAGCAGCGTAATATGTGCTCTGCCAGTTCACATTGTCTGCTCCAAAGGGAATCGAGTCTGCTCCGAGATTGAACCAGGGATCGTTATCACGACCAGTTGTCCCGCTGCGTATATGCAACACGCTATTACTTCTTACAGGTCAGTTCATCACACTGCCATCATAATACCATGAATAATCATCAATCAGTAACAGATAATCCGAATACGATCCTGAATCGGCGATTACCGGCAAAACCATCATCAGAAACAGCATAAGTAACAAGAACGATGTTCGTGACATTTTCCCCCCATTGTCAACGGCAATCGGTACCGTTACCCTCTCATTTCATCAATAATGACGTGATTATTACAATTCGGCAAGTGTTATCCGAACTCACTATTTCGGTGGTCCCGAAGAAGCCGGGCAGCAACTTCCGGGATAAGTCAGGTATTGACAGATATTCTAATCACAAATATTATACACCATACCTATGGTGGTAGTTATTCTTCGGAGGAAATAATGCAAAACAATCATATCGATATTCTGATAAAAATGGGATTTTCACTGAATGAAGCCAAAGTTTATCTGGCTCTGCTGAAAAAAAAGATATCCCAGGTTGGAGAGATTGCTACCCTATCCGGTGTTCCGCAGAAGATGATCTACTATGTGCTTCAGAAACTGATGAGCAAGGGCATGTGCTCACTGGTTCCGGGTAAAGTAAAAAAATACAAGCCGACTGAACCTGGAACAGGGATTGGAAGTTTTATCACCAGAGCTCAGAGACAGATAGATTCATCGAAAATGATGCTGGATGAACTGGGAAAGCAATATGAGATAGGCCAGAATGAGACAAGCTCCTTAGAATGTGTTGAGGTTATTCAGAGTGCGGCGATGGTAGCACAGAGAGTTCTTTCCCTTGAACATTTGTCCACTGGAGAAGTGCTCTCTTTCAACAGGCCTCCTTATGCGATGTCAGAAAGGAACAGGGAAGAACTCCAGGGGTTGAAAAGAGGAACCAGGTACAGATCGATCTATCAGGTATCGGAAGTCAGAAACCTGATTCCCAGGTCAGTGATGGAAATGTATCGGGATGCTGGAGAAGAGGTGAGAATCGCGGAATCACTGCCTATGAAAATGATGATTTTTGACAGCAGGATTCTGATGTTCGTTCTGGAGGAGTGCCTGATGTCACCGGAGAATTTCACCGCTGTGATCATTCAGCGTTCCAGCATTATCAACGCATTAATGGAATTGTTTGAAATGTACTGGCTCCAATCAATGACGGTAGAAGAATTCAGGGAAAAATACAAAGAATCTATTACCGCTGAAAATACATAACGCTGAAATGGAGTGAGAGTCATCCAGTTTCATCTATTGAATGATTATCAATGACTTAACAGGGAGGAAGAAAATGAGAAGTGCGAAAATATTTCACGGTGCGATGATAATAGCAGTATTGATGATTCTTTCAGGTATTGCCTGGAGTATCGATATCTCAAATGGTTATTACTACTCAACCGAATCGAGAGGTCATAATCCACAGGTGATAACATCTTACAATTTCGGTCCTCAGATCTATTACTATTCCGGAACTTACGACAGAACATATTTCCTGTGGATGCAGCGGGGTGGAACGGGATACTCTATCGAAAATATGGTTCTGTACTACGATCATACTACCGAAGAACTTTCCAATTCATACGGCGTTGATCCAGGCATACCAGGAGCAACTGACTGCCATGCCCACGGAGCCCTGGTGGTTGCCGATGACGGTCACATAATTGTGGTTCATGAAAGGCTGTGGAATACCAGCGGCAGCGGTCATAACGGGAGATATCAGATCAAGCGTTCGGTAAACCCTGAAGATCCTTCAGCCGGGTTCACACTGGTTCACGAAACCGGAATGGGAAACTGCTATCCCAAGATCTGGAAAACAGCGAATGGTGATCTTTTTGTGTCATCAAGGTATGGAAGTGATTCTTACTACGATCATTACCGTATAATGCTCTACAAATCCACAGACAACGGTCTGACATGGGATACCGGAAACATCGTTGTGAATTTTGGAACCGCAAAGAACTACTGGGCGTATCATTCAAGAATAATACAGAGCGACAGTGATGGAATCCATCTTGCGGTAAATCGCTGTGATCGCGATCCCGGCTACGGCTACCCGGACTGTTATTACCTGAACAGTGAAGACGGAGAGATCTGGCAGAACATAGATGCTTCTTTCACAAAGAATATCATCACAGACGGGCCTCTCACCTGCGACGAGATGGACAGCTACTGCCTGGTACAGCACCTTCCGGGAAATAACGAAGTTACCTCTCTGGCCTCGGGATGCTTTTCACCGGCAGGCAATCTCTACTTCATCAATTGTGAAACATTCCGTGACAATCCAGATCCTGCCGACTGGTATCTGCGCTACTGGGAAGATGATGAATGGAAGAAAATAGTTATTCCTCATAACGACGAATTCATATGGATATACGGAATACATTGTATTACGGATGAAGAATTCGACATTTACCTGGAATACTGCGGAACACCCATGCATGAAATACAGATATGGAAAACAACTGACAGAGGCTTGACCTGGAATGCTGTCGAGGAAATAACCAGCGGAAGTACTTTCGATCACAGATACCCCGTACTTACATCCAATCTTGACGATTCACCATATCTTTCATTGACATCAAGCTATCTTAACGCGGGAACCTGTGCCGATTTCTTTATACTGTCACGGGAGAAACCAACCACATCTATAGAAGAAGGGTCAGCATCAGGTTTTCCTGCCGATGTGATACTCTATCAGAACAGCCCCAATCCTGTAAGTCTTCATACGGCTATTTCTTATACACTGGCGGAAACAGGAGCCGTCTCGCTGAGCGTCTACAACATCGACGGCAGGCTTGTGGAAACCCTCGTTAACGGAGAAATGCAGGATGCAGGGAATCACTCATGCCTGTGGGATACCGGTGAAATATGCTCGGGTATCTACTTCTATCGCATTACAACCGGGAATGTTACCGAAACAAGGATGTGTACCGTATTGAGATAACAATAGAATCTGCCCCTCTGCTTTTCATGTTGTAATGAGGATTTCCTCCACATATACAGAATTCTCATCAGCTGTGATTGATAAGTTTCCATTGATGTCTGTTCCTGTATCTGTCTTGAAACAATGCTGTAATCCGTTGGTTTCCGGCTTCAGGAGAGAAGTGTGCCCTGATGTGTGGTTCGGGGAGCTTATCTACTACTTATCAATTGACGCGGGGTGTATTCGGAAAGTATGGTCAGTTTCAGGCAGTAATCGGAGGTTTATTGGGACGAACGGGTTTATTTAGGAGCAAGAAATGGAATTCTGGAAATTCCATTTTCCTACTGCTTATTTATAGGCCATCCCTAGCAAGGAAACATTAATGAATACATCGAAACAATGAATTGGATTCGTCGGTATTATTGAAATTGTATGTGTTATCCTGTTTTCGGGACGATCTATCGCTTTCGGCTTCATTGATGCTCTGAATCAGGGAACACCATTACCCTGCGCGGTGCCAAAATGTCTGGCTTTCGGAGGTGCGATGACAGTGGGAGTTGATGACGCGTATTCTTTGTTTCTCAATCCTGCGGGAATCCCAGGTTTCGACGCTGAAGCGATTTCCCTCGGCATTAGCCTCGGTCACTGGACCAAACCATTCCTGTCGAGAGTATTTCTGTTTCCAGATGAGAGGATATACCATTCTCATTATATGGAGCCGGAAGCTTTGGGATTACCGATAATCTGTCGGCAGCCGCAGGCTGGTGCATGGTCTCCTGCTTTGACTATACAGGTATAAATCACATCTACAGCATACCTCACTTCCCCGATTCGATCACTATGTCACAGTACCTCGAATCAAGTGGATACCTTCATGAGGCCCTTGCTGGCCTTTCATACTCCCTCTCCGATAACCTGAACATAGGAGTATCAGGAGGAATGAGGTTCGGATCAGCGGCTATTAACAAGATCGAATATGAATACACATCTGATTCCACTGTAATCACCGAGTATGACCTGTCCTGGAGCGAGAATCAGTTCTGCTGGCATGGCGGTATCAGGGCTGGATTCAGTTTTGGTAAGGCTGGACTTGTAATTGCATCCCCCACTGATCACTATCCCTTAAGAACGGCGATCGGAGTTATGATACTTGCTGAACACCTGAGGAATTTGGAGACAGTTCGGATATTACTACAGGAACAGATCAAGAAGAGGCCTTCCCGATGCTGATCAGTACTATGAATGCTTCGATGAATCGACATCAATATACAGTGCAGTTGTATTCTACAGGCTTTAACCCGTTCAAGTCGTTACCGTTTGTATATCTCTTTAAGATGATATTATTAAAACTTATGGCGTTGAGAACATGCAACGTTGGGACACTAGTAATTATCTTTGAAATATTCAGGTTATTGTAATATCTGTTTTCATTCCTGGGGAGGTGTTCTGTCAGTTCACCTTATCAGGTCCGGCTTTCGTGGTATATGCCGAACAACGAAGAAGGTTACGATGGCTACAAGCCCTGCGAATGTGAAGACGGCCCATGGCGCAATGGTTACCCAGAGGATTCCGCCTATCAGCGGGACTATCATCGAGACGGCATGATCGAGCGTTCCCCCCAGCCCCATCGTCGGGATCATATCATTCTTGTCATGTACGATACTCGACAGGTAAGTGGTTCTTGCCATCGCCAGGCTGAACAGCAGTTCATCCATGATAAAGAATGAATACAGAAGAAGCAGCGCTACTCCAGGCTGAAACACATTCGGAACCACAGCATAACCCGTGCACAGCAATGCTATCAGAACGGCATCGACCATCAGTATCGTTCTCTCGCCGAATCTGTCTATCATATTGCCGAACCAGGGTTTGATGAAAAGTCCCAGGATCGCGCTGATTCCCATGACAACAGCAAGATCGGGCGCGGTCTGAGCGAACAGGCTTACCAGCATCCACGGAGCAAAAGTCAGGAAAATCTGTTTTCTCGCCCCGAAAAGCATACAGAGCAGATAGTAGAGCCTGTATTCCTTCCGATAGAGGAACCGCTTCACTTTTTTTACAGATCTGTTTTTCTCTTTCCTCTCCGGTAGAGTGAATGAGAATATCGCTCCGAGAAGCATGATAACGGCTGCAAATATCCAGATCGCCCGGAAATCCGCTTTAAAATGCTCCATCAGCAGCCATACAGCGGCTGTACCGATTATCAGGCCTCCGGACCGGAATGCACCGATCCGTCCCAGTATCCAGCCTCTTCGCTCCACTCCTGCAAGATCAATGGCCACCGCATCCCGGAGAGGCATGAATGCATGCGTCGATGTCGACCACAGAACCATGAAAATGATAAATACCGGCAGAGTTTTAACCAGAAACGCAAGGCCGATGAATGCAGCTATTCCAATGAGGAAGACTGCTCCGAACGCGTTATGCCTCCGCATTGAGACAATGATTCCGGTAATGAATACCAGCAGAAATCCCGGAAGCTCACGAGGGATCTCAAGTGCCCCCCGAACATCCCCTTCAATACCGATGTGGTTCTTCAGATAGTCAGGCATGACCGATGAGAAGGTTGCCCCGGCGCAAGCCATGAGAGCCACAATAATGAGCAGTTTTATCAGTGACGGTTTCATGTCTGACATTCAGGAGATGGCGAGACCGCGTTCTTAATAGCCCTGATATGCGCAGGGCCGGTTCCGCAGCAGCCGCCGATTATCGACACGCCGGCATCAACCAGTTCCTTCGCCATTGAAGCCATGAACTCAGGTGATTCAGGATAAATAAGCTCCCCGTTTTCGATCAATGGAAGCCCGGCGTTAGACTGGATGATAAGAGGAAGAGCTGTGTGCTTTCTGTACTCCCTGGCAATCCTTATCATGTTCTCGATACCGTTCCCGCAGTTGGAACCTGTAACATCCGCACCGGCTTCCTCGAGCGCATGAGCCGCTTTCTCTATGGTTACGCCCATTATTGTAAAAAAGCCCTTGGGGGTTGCGTCAAAAGTCATGGTCGTCATTACCGGGATTCCCGGCGCCCTCTCTTTAGCAGCCTTCAGAGCCAGAAGCATTTCATTCAGATCCATCATCGTCTCGATGCAGATAACATCGCATCCCGATTCAGCAAAAGCCTGCATCTGAATTTCAAAACTCTCGTAAACAGCTTCAGGATCGGTATCGCCGTAAGGTTTAAGGATTTTCCCGCAGGGACCGCAGGACCCCGATACGTAAGCTCTGCCCGAAACAGCTTTCAAAACGGCGGCAACCGCATTTCTGTTGATCTGGGGCGCGGCATCCTCAAGAGAATAGGATGCAAGTTTCAGAGGTGATCCCCCGAACGTATTCGTCTGGATTATATCGGCTCCCGCATCGAGGTAGAGCCTGGCGATTTCCTCAAGCACATCAGGCCTTGAGAGGTTCATCGCTTCAGGGCATTCGCCGCTTTTAAGCCCCCTTTCGAACAGCATGGTTCCCATTGCTCCGTCCCCAACCAGTATTTCGCCGCTGCGGAGACGTTCAAGCAGATCGATCATCAACTGTTCACAGGGAAGAACGATTCGACTGTTTCAACGGCATTTGCGCCATCGTAACTGTATGCGTCGGCTCCAATTTCAAGCGCGTACTCTTTTGAAACGGGCGCCCCGCCCACGATAATCCTGACCCTGCCGTACAATCCCTCATCCTTTGCAAGGTCAACGACCTTTTTCATGACAGGCATGGTTGTGGTGAGAAGAGCGGACATTCCTATCACATGCGCGTTCTCTTCTTTAGCCGTACTGATGAACTTCTCCGCCGGGACATCGTTTCCAAGGTCGATAACCTCAAATCCGGCTCCTTTAAGGAGAATCGCAACCAGGTTCTTCCCTATATCATGCAGGTCATTTTTAACGGAACCTATTACAACCTTGCCCCGGATCGGGATCCCTTCTTTTATCAGAAGAGGTTTCAGGAGCTCCATCGCCCCGTTCATCGCCCTTGCGGCAAGAAGAACGTCGGGAAGAAAAATGTCATGATCCTTGAATTTTCTGCCAACGATATTCATTCCGGCTATCAGACCACTGTTCAGTATTTCTTTCGGAGGTATCTGTTTCTCGATAGCGTCTTTTGTGAGCACGGCGACTTTCTCATCCAGACCGTTCTGCAGATTTAAAGAAATCTGATCCAGTAATTCCATATTTATCCTCCTGTATCCCTGCGGATATTACTTCAAATTCCGCATTCTCTCGGTACATGTTTTTGTCCTGCATATGTCACAGAAAGTGTACGAATTCACAAATTCATGAATTTCCCCTGCCCCTGCAATAAGCACCCCGGACACGGACTTGATCGGGCTCATAAGGCAGCTGTCATTCAATGTTATCCCTATTTCTTCGGGGCGAAGAACTTCAAACAGTTTTTTCTGTCCGCTTATGTTCCAACCGCAGTAACCGGGACTGTAGCTTAATACCTGCCAGGAAGATGAAGCTGGTTCGCTTTCAATAAGATCCGACTTCAGGTGCGCAGCAGCAAGATCAGTAAGTTTATCAGCGGCATAGGACGAGACAGAATCGAGCATGTATCCGAAAGCGTAATCTCCGTTATCAAAAAGCTCCGTAACCTTTTCGCTGAGAACTGCTCCCAGTGTAACAGCGAACAGGGCCAGATGTCCGCTTTTTCTGTAAATCTCTTCGACAGGATTCTCTTTTTCGTTATCCCCTTCTCCGCGGAACACTTCCCTGAAATCTTTGATGGTTATCCCGGCTATGATCCCTCTCAAAACTGCAAGTTCATAAAAAAGCTCGATCGATTCTCCGTAGATCCGTTCGAAGTTATCGGTGAGTTCAGCATCACGGGGAATTCCCTGACTGCGGAGTATATCCAGGCGGTCAAGAACTATATCTTCCGGGCCAAATTCAACGATCGATCTCATAGATCCTCATGCGGGAGGGAATCCATCCCATGCTTTGCAGCTTCCGTTTTCATCAAACCGTTCATTTCCGCCAGAACATCATCTGATAATCCGGTGGGTTCGTACCCGCCAAGCAGCTTTGCTATCTCGCTTTTCGCCCGGTCTCCTATTGTCAGGCTTCCCTCTTCCTTCCATCTTGAACTGTTCGCCCTGTCTATCACAGCCCCGGGGAAATAGTGCTCATCCTGGAGGTATTTCCTTGTATGGTTCGCTATCAGAAGGTGTTTCTCCCGTAGAAGTTCCTCGAAGATCGGCTGAGAGGGGAAATCCTCTTTCGGTTCTATTCCCCTTGCAAGCCTGAGGGTCATTCCGCAGATCTCGTTATCAACCACAAGTTTTTCAAGGCTCTGGCAGCTTTCAAAATCAAGCATTCCCGGCCCGGATATGTTGTTTATCCCCGCCAGTGCGGCGAGAGTCGCGCCCATTGAGGTTTCAAGCCCTGCCTGCGCATCCAGCTGTTTCGCATCGCTCAGGGCGATATACGCCTGAGTCGGAAGGTTCAGATACTTACCTATTTCATTGTAGGCGCAATCTATCATCTGCGTTTCCACAGCTCCCATAGGTGTGGTCTCGTACCGTACATCGAATGCGGCTGGCGAACCGCCGTAGATAACAGGAGTGCCGGGCCGGGTGAGCTGGCTCAGCACGACACCGCTCAGAGTCTCCGCCGTATGCTGCACGAGGCTTCCAACCAGGGTCACGGGAGCCATGAAGCCGGAGAGCGGCATAGAGATGTACTCAACGGGTATGAAGTGCTTCGCGCAATCGACCAGATTCTGAGAAGTTACGTCGCTCCACTTCAATGGGGCGGTCGGGCAGCAGGAGAATATCGAGAGAGGTTTAGCAGCAAGGGCATCGGTACTTCCCCGTACCGCCACCAGCAGATCCTTCATTACATCAAAAGCATCAATAGTAAATGCGCCTGTAACTACTGGTTTCTCGCAGTACAGAAGGCTGAGGAACAGCCTGTAGCTGTCCGATATTTTCTCATGCACATCTGATGGAATGAATGCGGTGCTCTGCGAAGCGATGTTATCCAGCCTGCTTACAATCTTCGCATACTCTACATAATCGGCAGTCAACGGTTTTCTTATCTCGCCGCTGTGGGGATCGAGAATATTGATAGCCGCGGAGCCGGGAGTGAAGTAAACATTATGACCCGTCAGGTCATGTGTCTGCCTTCCCATAACATCGAAGAGCTTAACCGAATCCGGCGCTGCTGCAAGAGCCTTATCGATAATATCAGCCGTGAAATGCACATGGTTTGTCTCCGAATCGACTGAAGCTCCATGATCCGACAGCATAGATAGAACACCGTCGTTATGGATTTCCATGCCAAGGTTACACAGAATATCCCGCGCTTCTGAAATGATCCTTTCGATAAGCTCATCGCTCAGCAACCTGAATAACGGCCTCATAAAAGCTCCTTAATGCTTCAAGAGAATCAGATACTGAAGAACAACGGAAAGTAGAGATGCAACACTTGCATGTCAAGCTTCACAGAGTTGTTCAATCGTTAATGTAATGAAGGTGTTACCAGGTTAGCACAGTAATTTAGTGTTGCTATTATAGCACACACTATTAATCGGAATTGATTTCATCTGCCATACCCGATAGAACTACTTCAGTTTACCTCTTTATAATGACAACCCGGCAGTATCGATGCGCACCGCCGGAACCGCTTACAGAACAGAGGTAAACCCCGTCCGGCACTCGTCTACCGTAATCATCAAGGCCGTTCCAGAACAGTGAAAATATTCCAGCTGGAGCCTCAAATTCGGGGAGCTTACGCATGACCCTTCCTGCAAGGTCGTACACAGTCACCTGCAGCAAAGTGCTTACAGATAGCTCCACTTCCAGCGAAAAGCCGTCTGAAGATGGATTCGGACTCACTGACAACCGATCAATAACCTGCTGCTGCGTATTTCCGGAGTTCTCAATGCCCTGAAGGTCTTCAAGGCGAAACATGCCCCCTCCGTAGGTGGAAACCAGCAATGCAGATCCGCTCATGACCATTGGTGAGTTGCCATAAATATGAGTTACACTGAGATCTCCTGTCAGCATCTCCCATGTATTGCCCAGATCGGGCGTTCTCCAAACTCCGCCACGCATAACGAATGAAGTATCCACCTCCGCACCATTGAAGCCGGCGAAAAGCGTATCCTCTTTAAAGAGCAGGTCACTCACCCATACAGGCTTCTCCCAGCCTCCGGATATCTCCTGCGTATAGGTCGGGTAGACCCTGAAAATGTTTCCCGTTTCTGTGCCTGTATACACATCTCCCCCGTACCATTCCAGAGACAGAAGGTTGTAGGCGGAAAGGTCAACGTAACTCCACGTCTGTCCCTGATCGATGCTTACATAGAGTCCCGCAGTTGTCGCTGCGTAGAAGGTACCGCTCTGTGGAACCTGCAGGAACCTGGTGCACATGATCTGCAGAACCTGCTGAAAGCTCCCTCCTCCGTTAATGCTTCTGTAGATGCCGTAGGTGCCGAACTCCAGGTCCCACTCCGCGAGTAGAATAAGTGAGGGGTCGGTCTCATCCACAATAAGATCGAATACTATCTTGTCACCCTGACGAATTGCCGTCCATGACGAAAAACCATCGTTCGACCTGAATGCCCCGTTGCGGAAAGTACCGCAGTACATGGTGTCCGAACTGCCGGGACTGTAATGAACAAAGAAGCCGTGTGCATCGGGACCCAGCCTCTCCCAGTTCTGCCCGCCATCGGTAGTGCGGGAAAGGCAGGGCATGTTGATAAAGGGCATGTAACTACCCAGGTTTGCAGCGTAAACCGTCTCGGGGTCATTCGGGTCAACGGCAAGACCGGAGAGGTAAGAAGACGTTGGAGCAGATGGCAGAACAGTCCAGTTCTGCGCGCCATCCTCGGAGAAAAAGATGGGGCTGTTGGCAAACGCACCGCAGAACAGGCTGTCCCCGAGGGTCGATAACCCCATGAGCATAAGATTGTACGGCAGGGGAGGTGAGGTAACATCCGTCCACTCCCCGGAAGTTGATGTGTACTTAACGAAACCGGGGAAAATGCAGGCGTATATCTCAGTTACCGGGCTGGTTCGAGCTATTGAAACCTCAGGTGTGTACACCGAGCTTAAGCTGAACTCGAAGCTGGAACCGTAATCCCAGCTCAGGTATATCCCGTAGGGATTTACTGCGGCAGCTACCACATTGTCATGGCTGTCCAGCTGCCAGACCGAGGCATCCGCGGGAATTGAGGATATCTGATCCCATGTATTTCCGTTGGAGGAGCGGTACAACCCCTGCCCTTCAAGACCTGCCAGAAGTGTACCGTCACCGCAGCGGCAGATGCAGAGAGCCGTCTCGCCCTGCAGGCCGCACGGTTCCCAGTTCTGCCCTCCGTCCGCAGATACGTAGATTCCATCCCCCGGTTTTGGCGGGTCCCCCTCCCTGTCCAGACCGGTGCTTATGTAAAGGGAATCTCCATCATCGGAGGCTATCACGAGGTCGGACACCATGCGGGAAGCGATGCTGGATAGACCGTCAGTGATCTGCTGCCAGCTCTGACCACCGTTCAGGGATTTTAAAAGCCCGTACCTTCCGTAGGGATCGCAAATGTAGATGATATCAGGATTCAAGGGGTTCAGAATGATCTGCCAGGCTGTCATGTCGGGCCATTCACCGGTCATCAGCTCCCAGGCTTGACCCCCATCAATTGTTTTCCATAGACCGCCGGAATCATCACTGCCTGCATAAATTACCTGAGGGTTGCCGGGATGAACAGCAAAATCCTTGAAGTATCCCCCCTGCTGCCCACACCGCTCCCAGGAAAAACCCATAGCTGACCCCGCAAAAGAAAGGCAAAGTAGATACGAAGTGAAAAGAATACGATTGCAAGCTGTTACAAATATCCTCATAGTGCCTTCCTCTGTTAAAAAAGCTTTGAATAGAAGAATCTACTTCTCAAGTATAAAGAAGAACATGCAACATGTAATCAACAGAATTATTCGCTATTTGACTGAGCGGGAGCTGTGACTGTAATATTAGCGGCATAGTTCTATCAGCGGCAGTCATTGCAGGCAACAACGTTCCGCAGGCTATCGAAGATTTCAGCCTTGTGATCTTGCTGGATCCGGCTTCAGGCAGAGCTGACAGGTTTCAGATAAAGCTAAGCTGTCCCGAGGGCTCCGGCATCTCGTCCCATATCCTGCCGTCCAGTGTCCTCCCGCCCGAGGAATGATGCGCCCCGCCCCACTGTTTGAAGTAGAAGGAAATCCCCTCGCTTATGCACCTGTCCCGCAGAGCGCGCGCCCATTCGATCTTCATCGGCCGGGCATCAGGACCGGATTCACCGCCAACCGCGGCCCAGTGAATACCAGCAAGGTTCACATCGCTCACATCGGACAGCAGCGGCTCGAAGGAGATGAAACGAACTATAGCATCCACCCTGCGCAGGCGCTCAAGACGATGGTAAACCTTCCTGTTCTCTACAGTCGTCCCCGCCCACACATTGTCAGGCCAGGATATTCTCCCCGAGAACTCAGCCATACGCTCTGGTCTCTTCGAAAGTATCTGGAACACATGCCTGTCGCAGCGGCGCATCACATCCAGGACCTTTAGAATAAAAGCGTCCGGTACGTCGGGATGCATCAAATCTCCCATGGAAGTAACGAATACAATCCTTGGCTTTCTCCATCCAAGAGGTATCTCCAGCGCATCCTCATGCACAGCAGCAGAGAATCCCCGGCGATACTTATCAACGCCCATGGCCTGCAGCTTCAGGGCGATACCCCTGGCGTAGCAATGATCGCACCCCTCGCTCACCGGGCTGCATCCGGTAACGGGGTTCCAGGTCTCGTGCTTCCACTCTGTTCGAGCTGCAGCCACGTTAAAGATTACTGCTTACCGGTAGATTCGGTCAGCAGTGTTACATTACCGGTGGTGAAGAACCCGTCGAAACCGCCGTACCTCTGAATGTACTCGTTCACAAGTAGCGTATTCGGGGACCCCAGAGAGAAAGTCTGCTGAAGACCCTCTTCGGGCGATCCAACCAGCTCAAGCAGAAAACCCATCCCGTCATCGACCAGCGCTTTGTAGGTGGAGTCGATCTTCCCGGTTCTGAATGCAAGGTGGTGCACCCTTGTGCCGTAATTCCTTATGAACTGCTCCGTGGGTCCCACATCCTCCTGCCCGTTGTCAGGCAGGATCCCCGATGTAAAGACCATCGCGAAATCGTTCTCCGACAGCCGAGCAACACTGGTGATGGAGTTGAAACCCTTTACATAAATGGCCATCGAAAAGTTGTAGTTGGTCAGCTCCATGAACTCGATAACAGCCTCATCCCTATGCTGTGCATGAATCCTGGTCGCGGTATGATCAAGTTCGAAAATGCGGCTCAGATGAGCGGACTGCGGTTTTACGAACTCCCAGTCCAGGCTTACGGACCCCCGTGTCCTGAAATCCATTGACTTACCCTTCCACTGTACGAAACCGATGGAGGAACCGTGGAACTGCGAAGGGATGCTCTGCGTGTAAAGCATACTGTCCGTATCAAGGATGGAGTCCTCCTGGAAATACACGCCCCTTGAACTCTGGATCGATGTGTATCTGCCAAGGTCGGGAGTGGTGAAGACAAACGTCTCCAGATGCGTATTGGGAAGATGCGCTGCTTTCGGAGCGGCATTGAAGCTCGAGAAGGGATTCGTCCCGGTTTTTCGTGACCGGATGAGAATCGAGGGAGAACCTGCAGCCTTCAGAACACACGTCCTGAAACGATCATCCTCGAATCCATCGGAATAGACAAAGCCGGTGTATCTCAGGAACTCTTTTACCGCTTCGCGCTGCCTTTCCGGTTCTGTGTTTATGATCACAAAACTCAAACCGCCCACCAGCCCCCCAAGCCCCAGGTCCCGCCGCTCTTCCTGTACCCTTGGAACTTCCTTCTCCAGAAATTCATCGCTGTTGCGAAAGTTATAAACATGATGTTCATCAAGATGGCAGGTCGGGCAGCTCCCGGAAGCCTCCTCCTCAACGAAGTGAACAGCCATGCATTTTGGACAGATGAGCTTGTTCATCGCCACAGTATACCTCCAGTTACCGGGTTTTGTATCAGTTTTCTTCAGTAGATAATATTTCCCACTATAGTGGTCGTCAAAGCCATTGTGCTACTCATCATATACAAACCTCATCCGCCCGTTTCAGGTTCCCTGCATGGAACTGGGAGCCGGACATGCAGATGTGTATACTTACCCCGACATAATTACCTGAATCTCGGAGGGGGGAACAATGATAGGTATCTGCATCGAGGCGGGAATATCCTGCCCTTCCTGTGAGAACAGTATTCCACTTAACGCACTTGTACCTTCGATCAAGTGCCGGAGCTGCGGAGAGAACCTGAAGCTCTCGCTGGATAACTGGAAATCCGTCCTGGAAGAAGCCATCAAAAGCGCTCCCTCATACGGGGAGGGTGAAGGAAGTAAACTGAATATCTTCGGTTCTTATAACTTCAAAATTACATACGGCAGACAGACACCGAGGTACGACGATACGAAGGAGAGCATTGATAATGATACACTGCTCGCAAACCTCGATGCGGGGAAAGTGTTTCATCCGAAATCGGGAGCACCCACGAACATCAGAAGGATGCCGGAGCTGTACAGGGAAGCATTCAAAGGAGTGGTGGCACTTGTTGCTGAAGACCCCTCAATGCTTCCGGGTTCTTCCGCAGGACAGTCATTGAAAACTGCCTCAGCGGGTCCCGTCGCCTTCGCATGCCCGAACTGCGCCGGTAATCTAACCGTCGACGGAACGAGCAGAATGGTCGATTGTTCCTTCTGCGGTACGAAGGTGTATCTACCCGATGATCTCTGGTACAGTCTTCATCCCGCTCCAAAGAAGAAGCGGTGGTACCTCCTGTTTGATGAATTTGCGAGACCTCTTGAATGGGAAAGAGAGGTTTATGATGCCCTGCAGGATGAAGAAGGCAATTTCTACTTCGTGCTTGAATCCGGATTCAATAAGCCAACCCTCCTTGTAAGCACAAAACCGGACAGGATGCTCCGATGGAAACGGGACGATCTCGATATCAGTCCGAAAACCACCAGGGGGCACACAAAAATAGCCATCACCCGGGATAAGAGACTTCTTGTTACCTGTCCTGACAGACCGAAGCTCTTCATCATCGATGCGGAAGACGGTACAACTATCGATACTCTTGACGAACCCCTCGAGAAGGGAGAATCACCCCATCAGTACTTCAGTATGAAAGGTACTTTTGATTTTGGAATTTTCCCGGATAACTCTCTCCTTCTCTACAGGATCTGCAACAGAAAAGATGAAAGCGGGTTCTTCTATGATCTCCAGAGATTCGACCTGAACGGAAATCCCCTCCCCTTATGGGATCCTGACGCAGATAAACTGAGTTTTTTCAAAAAGGTCATGAAGTTCTTCTCTTCAAAAACAATACCGTACTCCATAATGGATACAAAAAGCTATCCGGTCGCAGCCAGAGACACCGATATCAGGCTGACCATAGGAACAGAAGGCTCCGTTTACATGCTGGCATTC
>JAUVIR010000032.1 GCA_030592645.1 Candidatus Fermentibacterota bacterium
CACAGGAGGCGGAATCAGGATCTATCCAGCCTCTGTTTTCCGAAATGTTAATCAGTCTATCGAGGTAATTCTCCCAATAATAGGGCACACTGTTGTTTCTGTAGAACCTGTGGTAAAGGCGGGGACCAGGCAGAATGGAGACAAGGTAAGCCACCTGTCTTGTTGAGAGATCCTGAAAATCCCTGCCGAAATAGTACTGCGCCGCTTCCCCGAAGCCGAATACATCAGGTCCCATTTCAACGATATTCGCGTAGATTTCAAGCATCCTGTTTTTGGAAAGATACGCCTCCAGCCTCCAGGTCAGAAACACTTCCTGTATTTTCCTTGCAAAGGTTTTCTCCCTGCCGAGGAACAGGTTCCGGGCAAGCTGCATTGTTATTGTGGAGCCCCCCCTTGTAAACTCGCCGCTTTCCATATTCGCCCTGATGGAATTCCTTATATGATACTCGCAGAAACCATCATGGTAACGGAAGGTGGCATCTTCAGCGCATTTCAGCAGCCCTTCAAAGGACGGGTGAAGGGAATCGAAAAGCATAAATCCCGGATTCGTAAGCGTATCGAGATATATCCTCCTTCGGTTGCTCCAGCTGTCGCGCATAAGGCAGGACCCGCCGTATCTGAGCTGACCGATCGAGATGGGGCTTGCCCCGACACTGAGACCCGATACATCCACTTGAGCATGAAAATCCGAACTGTCCGGGGTCTCCCAGTCGAGTTCAACGAGAATATCAAAGGACGCTTCCCCGCCCAGCTGAAGCCCTTCCAGGGGGCCGAGGAGTGCATGAGGAACAGATGATGTAATATCCTCACCGGAGAACGAATCGTTCCAGAGCCTCAGAGAAAGGTAAGGTTTTCCATCGAACCGGCCGAAAAGATCAAAACTCACAGGCATTCGCCCGAATAGAATCGAGCCTGATTCGATACTTACATCCCACGTATCAATGCATGCTGTTCCGAAAAAGCTCAATACTGCTGTTGTGTATACAGTATCATCTGCAAGGCGAGGGGAGTATATCCTGACCGAATCAAGCATTGCATCGACGGAGACTCCGACGGTGTTTTCATCGATGAATTCAAGTGTGAAGTATCCCGAGGGTTCAAAATCGATGTAAACATCTCCGGGAAGAGCTTCGGCCCGGGCGATAAGGACATCCTTCACATTCTCAAGATCGGTCGAGAGTTTAATTTCTGGTGAACCGGAGGAATCGTCCAGTTCAAAATATACTTCCGCCGATTCTCCATCAACTTCTGTTATCATTCCTTCCGCATGGATATGATCGCTTCTGGAGGCTGATATGCTGCCTTCGATCTCAAATCCCTGAAGCATCCCGGGCATGGTTATAAGCTCGGATGGAAGCCTGCTGCAGTGAAACCAGCTAACATGGATACTGTCCCTCTGCTCCCCGAAGAACACAGTTCCCCTGCCCATTCCCCAGCTGCTTTCCAGCTGCAGATTCAATGAATCTCCGGAAGAGCATCCGGAGAAGACGCCCGATAGGACGGCTGAATCGCTACCGTTTATTATTTCGAAATTATCGAACCTTCCCGGAGGAAGATTCCTGCCTCTTCCGGGTTCCTCATCCGAGCCTGTACCAGGTCCCGGAATCCAGCTCCCGCCGTGAACCAGAATGCTGTCGATTACCGGGTCGAACAGGCTGCCGCTCCAATAAACGACTACAGTCTGCAAGAACAGCTCTTTCTCAGGGAAATCAGCATCCTCCAGCAGGAGCACACCGGATGTGATAGCGATATTCCCTACCGATACGGAAGGATCGATCTTTCTAAGGGCTGAAAGCACAGGCAATGAAGCGACTGCATCGATACCGAACAGTATGAACAGGCAGAATGAAACAGCTGCAGCAGCCAGTATCCCGGCCCTAAGCCGCTTATTCGGGTAATTCAACTGTTACCGCTTGCGGAGAGCCTGCGTTATTTCATCGAGGATAGACTCAGCGGCTCTGCGGGAACTCTCAGCCTGGGTGATCGGCCGGCCGACAACCAGGGCGGTTGCACCAGCTGTGATGGCATCAAACGGGGTTGCCGTACGTTTCTGATCATCCTTCGATGCTCCGGAAGGCCTGACACCGGGCGTCACGATTAGAAATTCCGAATCGGTAGCCTGCCTCACAAGCGCTGCTTCAAGCGGGGAACAAACAACACCGTGGATACCGGCTGCCTTCGCTGATACTGCCATCCTCTTTACCAGATCCGATGGCTCTCCCTCAAAACCGAGGTAATCAAGGTCATCTGAGGAAAGGCTTGTCAGAACAGTCACCGCAAGTATTCTGGTCTTTCCCGTAACGGCATCCGCGGCTGCCTTCATCATTTCAAATCCACCGGAAGCATGGATGTTAATGAGTTCAGGTTCAAAGCGGCAGGCGGATTTCACCGCACCGGCGACGGTGAAGGGTATGTCATGAAATTTCAGATCAAGAAACAGCGGGAAACCGGCTTTCCTTATCTCTTCGAGGAAGGATGGTCCCTCTTTCACAAAAAGCTCCAGGCCTACTTTCAGACCTATCGGAAGACCTGCCAGCTCTTCGTAGAGTACCTTCATATTCGCTGTCTCACGGCTGGTTACGGCTACATACAGCCTTGTATCGTTCACATGAACCGCCTTTCGTATCAAGGTTTCTTCAGTATTCGAATAACTTCGGTGGATTTCAGTTGATAACCCGAAGAAGAACGTTTGCGATACCCGCCTCCAGCATACCCAGCTCCTCTGCTGCTCCGGTAGAGAGGTCGATTATTCTGCCGCCGACGTACGGCCCCCTGTCGTTCACTCTGACAGTAACCTCCCTGTCATTGTCCAGGTTGGTTACGCGGAGAATGGTGTCGAAAGGAAGGGTAAGGTGCGCGCATGTAAGGGCGTACATGTCGAAAGTCTCTCCATTCGCCGTCAGGTTCCCGTGAAATCCATCTCCGTAATATGAAGCCACTCCACGCTGCCCAAACCCCGCAACAGTTCCCGATGCGGAGATCCCCGATGAACGGTATACCGGGTTGGTTTCAAGGTAACAGCTGGAAAGAACAAGAATGGAAATGACAGGTATGATCAGCAACCGATTCAAGGAGAACAGCTTTCCAGGAGATTGATCATGTCTTCTCTCAGTTCCCGGGCAGCATCAGGCCTTCTCATAAGCCATGTTCCCACCTGAACCATTGCAGCTCCGCAAGCAAGCAGTTCAAGAATGTCTTCCGCACGGTTGACCCCTCCTGATGCCAGCACCGGGATGTCGACAGCTTCGCTGGTTATGAATACCCGCGCGACTGTTAATGGAAGCAGTGCGGGTGAAGAGTAACCGCCGACATTTCTTTTCAGGGGAGCCCTGCCGGTGCGCCAATCCATCTTCATACCCAGGAAAGTATTACAGATAGTTACAGCATCGGCTCCTCCAGCTTCAGCCGCTTTCGCAGACTCAACGATGCTGCCTTCGTTCGGAGTAAGCTTTACACTGAACGGCTTTGAAGAAACTCTTTTCACGAGGCTTGCAATCCGCTCCACTATTTCAGGTGAGGCACCGAATGCGATCCCTCCTGCAGCCACATTGGGGCAGGATACGTTTATCTCGTACCCGAACGGAACGGGGGATTCTTCCAGTCTTTCTATCACTGCAGGAAAATCTTCCACAGATTCACCGGCGACGTTGATTATAAGAGGGCAGGGCAGATCGGCTGCCTGCGGCAGCAGTGTTTTCAGCACTTCATCAACACCGGGATTAGCAAGGCCGATTGAATTCAGAAGACCGAACCTTGTCTCGACAATTCTTGGAGGAGGGTTGCCTTCACGCGGTTTGAGGGTGGTAGCCTTGGAAATGACAGCGGCAGCTCCCTCAAGAAAGCCCTGCTCCATAAGCTCAAGGCCGAAACCGGCTGTACCGGAGGCAAGCAGAATGGGGGAATTGAACTCCCTCTTCCAGAAAGTCCATTTGTATGGTTTATCCATCAGTGTATCCCCTCCCATCGCTCCCAGTCAATTGAATCTGCCGGGAAAACAGGTCCATCGCTGCAGCACTTCAGGAATCCTCCGCCAGCCTTAGGTACAGAACAGCCTTCGCAAGCTCCCCAGCCGCATCCCATCATGGCTTCAGCGGATATCTGAACATTCGCTCGAGCTTTGACCGGTATCGCTTCGATAACAGCTTTCATCATGGGGACCGGGCCGCACAGAGCAATACCACCGTAGGAATCCCACAGTATCGATCCGAGAAGGTCTGTTACAAGACCTTTCGTTCCGGAGGAACCATCCTCGGTTATCGCTACGGTTCTGGCCCCGGGAATAGTCAGCAGCTTGCCCCGTGATGATGCTCCAAGAAGTACCTGATCACAATCAATACCTGCTGCCAGACCAGGGAACCCGGCGGCACCCAGGCCTCCGCCTATCAGCAGCCATTTCCCGGAATTCAACCTGTATCCGCAACCGAGAGGACCGAGCAGCCTCAGTGATCGCCCCTCCTTTGTTTCCGCAAGTATCTCCGTTCCTCTGCCGACAGCTTCGAAGATAATATCAACGGAATTCCCTGCGACACTGCTGATCGTAAAGGGTCTTCGGGTTACAGGAAATGATCCTTGAGATACCTCGAGCTGCAGGAACCTGCCCGGCTCCGCCTCACTGATGAAAGAGAGCGGCACTTCGAATGCAATTCTAAATATGCCGGGAAGTATTTCTTCCTTAGCGATTATCAGGGCTTCTGAATCGATAATGGTTATTCTCCTTCGCTTTCCTCACCGCCCTGCAGCCTGCCCCGGGCAGCCCTGCCGAAATCGGTTTGGGGATAATCGCTGGTAAGTTCGTTCAGGTAACCCTCAAGAATACCGTCTTCAATCCGGGCTCCTTCTCCCGCCACGTACGAAGCCCAGAGTATATCGGGTCTTATCATTCTGCTCCAGGTAGAAAGAAGGAGTGGATCAAGTATCTGCCATGCTTCGCTGAAGGAAGCGGCTTCAATCAGTTCCAGGGCCTCTTCCAGAATCACTGCGGGGCGAAAAGGATATCCCGGCCCTCTCGGCAGATTCAGCTTTTCTTCTATCATGGTGGCCAGGTCTCCCGCATCACTAAGCGAATAGGCCGCAAGTACAAGCGACATGGAAGAATCTTCATCAACCGGGAGTATCTCCGACAGCGTCACCAGTGCTATCGCCCTTTCCATATCAAGCCCGTTATTCGAAACATCGATCAGAATTGCAGCAGCATCGGCATCTTCGTTTCCGTAAAGGTCCAATCGCTTCTCAGCTATCATTATCCTTATGAACCAGTCTTCAGAATCATCACCGCTGCCAAGCTCATCGGTATACTCCGCAAGCAGTCTGAGATCGTTTCCTCTATCCTCAGCAAGCCTTATCCAGAGAAAATCTCCGCTTCTGCCTGCGAGCTCTTCCAGATCATCCAGAGCATCCTCCATCCGGTCGTCCCGCTCAAGAAGAAATGCCCTGAGATAGAGAGCTTCGGCACCGTATTCCCTGTACCTGTCCAGATCCGCCGCTGATCTGTAGGAGAACATCGCTCCGGCGTAATCGCCGGATAACGTCCTTGCTTTCCCGTTCAGCAGTGCGATAACTGCCGTTTCAAGATCCGATCTGTATCCTGCGAGAAGCCTGTTCAGGACTTCAACAGCCACTTGAGGTTTATCGTCTTGAATGTATGCGTCCGCTGCGGTAGTCAAAGACCGGTAGTAACCTTCTCCTCTTCCGAACATATCGCCTGCGGACAGAGCAAGAACGGCTCCGCTGTCCGGCTGTCCGACTGCCATAAAGGCTCGCCCTTTCAACAGAGTGAGTTCAGCTGCAAGGCTGTCATTGCCAGGTATTCCAAGACTGTCAGCCACTGCAAGGGCTCTCTCAGCCTGATGATTCAGAAGACATGTTTCAACGAGATAGAGTCTTGAACGAATGTACAGCTTGTCATCATCATGGGAAACACTTTCAAAGGAGACGATAGCGTCATTAAACCTTTCAAGCTCGATGGCTGCAAGCCCCATGCCTGTATATGCCCTGTCTCGGATATCCTGTTCCTCAGTTATTACGATAGCCGAGGAGTAGGCCATCATCGCTTCCGTAAAATCGGAGGTGCCGCTTCCTGTAAGTGTTCGCCTTCCCGACTGGAGAAGGGCATCTCCAAGCAGGAGCTGAGCATCATCCGCCCAGTGGCTTCCAGGATAGATAGTAAGAATCTTGGCAGCGCCTGCAACCGCCTCGTCCAGAAGAACCTCTTCCGATGAAACGGGATTATCAGGATTCTGTCTGGCCAGCTCAAGAGCCGCCTTGTAACTTTTTCTTGCATTATAAAACGTATTGTAATACGCGCAGGAGAAGCCCATGAGAGCCAAAAGAAGTACTGAAAGCAGAATTCCTGTTCTAGTTCGCAAATTTTCCATCCCTGTATATCACTCTTCCCATCCAGACAGCCTCAACTCTGCCTTTCAGTTTTCGCTCATAGAACGGTGTATTGACAGATTTTGAAAATGAACCTGTTTGGGATAACCGGTATTCCGCTTCAGGGTCGAACAGCACCAGGTCCGCTTTCCTTCCCGGTTCCATCACCGGAACAGGTATGCCTAGAATACGCGCCGGGCCGCACGAGAGAAGGTGCAGTATTCTGATTACGGGCATCTGCAGACCACTTAAAATTTCAAGAGTAATAGGAAGAAGGGTTTCGAGTCCTGCGATACCGAACGCCGCTTCCCCCAGAGAACCTTCTTTTTTGTACCGGGCATGCGGCGCGTGATCTGATGCTATAGCATCGACCATCCCTGACTTTACCATTTCCGCAAGGCTTTTCCTCTGAAGGGCGCTTCGCAGAGGGGGATTCATCTTGGCCATTGTTCCATGCTCCATAACAGCTTCTTCGCTCAGAGCTATATGATGGGGTGTAACATCGATGGTTACATCAGCGGAATGGAAGCATTCCGCCCTGGCCAGTTCAACACTTCTCGGGAGAGACAGGTGCGTAAGATGAAGATGCCCATGCGAATTCGAAGCTATTTCCATGCATCTCGCTACATCGGCAGTTTCTGCTGCACATGGAATTCCACGTGCGCCCAGCCTCCGGGAAACAGTCCCCCTGTTCACTGAACCGCCGGCAAGATCTGTTACTTCAGGATGTTCGATTATAACTCCGTCGAATTCGTAAACCGCGTTAAGAGCGTCCAGAAGCAAACCAGAGTCATGAACCGGATCTCCATCATCTGTGAAAGCGGAAACGCCGTCCTGATGGAGATCATCGAAGTTAACCAGTTCCCTGCCGGATCTTCCCCTTGTAACGCATGGAACAGGAACCACATTTGCATACCCGCAGAGCTCGGCTGCCTGAATCAGGTTCAGTACAGACTCAGGTGAATCCATTGGAGGTGATGTATTAGGCATTACGCCGACAGTTGTAATGCCGCCTGCAATCGCCGCTTTCAGACCTGTCTCTATTGTTTCTGAATCTTCGCCGCCCGGCTCTCTGAGGTGGACATGCATATCTACAAGCCCCGGAAATATCCATTTACCGGTTCCATCTATCTCAATGGCATCCAGATGCTGAGGAAGTCCCGGTTCGATTGCCTCTATCAGACCGTCTGATATCAACAGATCACCGGCTACATCCCTGTCCTGCGCTGGATCAAGAATTCTGAGGTTGCGAATCACATAGCGTTCTTTCAGATCCCTCACCTTCTCAATCGGAATAATCTTCTCCGCTTTGTACCACTTCGCCTCCATCGGGGGCAGAAGCATCGGTGTATTCAGTCCTGACAGCTGTAATTCTCCGCACGGGCGCAGCATTCCAGTCATCCCTGTCAAGTATTCTATCGATAACTTTCCGTCCGGTTCCCGCAGAATTGAAAGCTTCGAAGAACCGCAGTGCCCATGCTTCCGTCTCATCGATTATTCTGTTCCTGTATTTTTCCGACAGACCCATGATCCTGTGATGGAAAGGAAGATTCGCTTTCTTGTAATTCCCGGAGTTGCGGGGGAAATCCATGCAGTCCGCCCATGCAACTATATCCTCCCAGAGATCGACCGGGATACCTTTATCCGGTCTTTTAACGTAGCTTCCGTTCTCGATCAAGGCATTTCCGCTAACGGGATCCATTTCCAATCCGAACAGAATGTTCTGCCAGAGTGTCCCCACGTTACCCTTATTGATACCGTATTCCTTGAAATGTCCAACCTTATCAAGCGGAGTGCCGCTTATTCCGTGCTGGGCTATAACGCATCCGAATTTCGAGATCGCGTCAGCTATTTCACCAGTTCTGGCAAGGTCGATTCCTTCACCTTCACCCTTTGAAGAATCGTAAGTGCCGTGTTTTGAACCGTTGGAGATAGCCAGAAAATCAGGAAAAACACCCCAGCTGTTGAGCCCTCCTATGAAATACTCAGCCTCCTCTACTGTTGTAATCACACCTGCACCCTTTATTTCACCTACTTCCACTTCCAGTCCTATGTACTGCGGAATGTGCATAGCAAGGTCACGGGTGAATATCAGATTTTCATAATCATGGTTATGTGATGCATCAACCGCTACGGATGTCCATCCCATGGATATCGCACCCGGAACTGTCACAATCGATTCGTCTCTGTCAGCAGATGATTTGATTGCGTAGTGATCCATGTGAAGAGCGTAAACCATCCCATCGCAGAGGAGGCTTGAGTACTGCATTGCAAACCAGGGCAGATTTCTGAAGTTGACACCGGTGTAAGTCGCTTCCGATTTGGCAAGCTCCAGAACCACGAAAGAATCAACCTCTCTGGCGGCTTTGAAAATTCCGAGTGCGCTCAGAGGATTGCGAATATTCGCTGCCATTACAATGGCATTTTCCTCAACAGCGACAGCAGCAATATCCCTCATACTTACCAGAGCACACCTGCTGCGAGGAAGTGCTCTGGTAACATTCAGCGGTCTCAGGTCAAGAAATCGACCATACCCTCTTTCATTCATTATTAATCCCTTTCATATTTGACCGAACCGTTCAAGAGTGTTAATATGCTTGAAACCGCAGACGAGAGGTATGGTAATTTGGAGAACAGATTCCCCGGAAACAAAACCACAAGAATTCTGCTGGCAGTAATCGTTTTGCTGATTCTGACTATACGGTTCGGTTTTGCCCCGGATTCTCCCGATATCCGAATTGCAGGAGATATTCTAATTCTGGCTGCGTCACTGCTTTACCTTACCGGAGTTCTGCTGCCGCTGGAAATTAAATCCCTGAAGGATCGCTTCGGTGAAGAGAAATGGCTGTTTCTTTTTTCATTCATCTATATAGGAGCCCTCGTTACCTTTACCGTCAAAACGATAACTAACGGGAATATTCCTTCTACTGCAGTATTCAGCGCTGTAGTTATGATCTCATTCGCATACAGTGTACTATGCTCAGTCAGGGTACTTCTTGCTTCGTTCGGATCATGGGCTCTTGAACATCTTTCTGCGTCTGCCATACTCCCGGTATCGTTCGCCATTGTCATAGCGTTCGGCACAGTTATGCTGATGCTTCCCAATTCAACCCCGGAAGGACACATCAGCTTAGTCGATGCTGCTTTCACATCGACTTCCGCAACATGTGTTACAGGATTGGTAGTTCGTGATACCGCTGTCGATTTCACCCTCTTCGGTCAGGTCATTATCCTGATCCTTATTCAGGTCGGCGGTCTTGGCATCATGACCTTCGTAGCTTTCTTCGCGCTCTTCCTCGGACATAATGCGGGGCTGCGTGAATCAACTTCTCTTACCAGGGTAATGGACAGCGATTTCGTAAATGATCTGAAAAAACTTATGGGATCGATCATCGGCTGGACACTGACCATTGAAACGGTCGGAGCTTTCATTCTATACATCATCTGGGATGGTCAGCCTGTTAACTGGACTACGAACTTCAAAATATGGCAATCGGTCTTTCACAGCATTTCCGCTTTCTGTAATGCAGGGTTCAGCCTGAATCCGGTTATGGCAGATGCCTCCAGCGGCTTCTTCAGCAATCCCGTCAATCTTGAGGGATTCGCCCATGTCCCTGGAATCGCCATCACCATAGGAACCCTGATAGTACTCGGCGGCATAGGCTTCATGGTTCTAACCACACTCGGAGCCCATATGATGCACAGAATGAAAAGTGGAACCAGCAGGCGGATGTCCGTTCAGGTTAAGCTCGTACTCTGGATCACAGGAATTCTGATCATCTCCGGAATGGCGCTTTTTCTTATTCTGGAATGGAATAACACTCTTGAGGGAATGTCTTTCTCCCAGAAGATAGCCAATGCATATCTAGGATCCGTAACTCCAAGAACAGCAGGGTTCAATACCGTTCCCACATCATTCATAACTCCCGGTATGTTATGGTTCTGTCTCATACTGATGTTCATAGGCGCTTCCCCGGGTGGAACGGGAGGCGGAGTCAAGACAAGTACAGTAGGTGTGCTTTTCATGAGTGTCATATCTCTGGTAAGGAATAAACCTGCAACTGAAATATGGAAGCGGAAAATCCCTTCACATGACATAAAGAGAACGGCAGCGCTTCTCTTTCTGGGATTTCTGGCATTCAGCATATCGGCTGGATCACTGATCATATCGGAGCAGAATACAGCTTCAGAATACGGCACTTTTGATTACATATTTGAAGCAATGAGTGCCTTCGGCACAGTTGGCCTGTCTACAGGCCCTACTGCTGATTTGACCTGGACGGGAAAGGTAATAATCATACTGACAATGTTCGTCGGCCGGATTGGTCCCGCTGCACTGGCAGCTGCAACCGGAAGAAAGAACGTTATTCGTTATAATTATCCTGAGACTCGAATCACTATAGGATAGAGCGGAGAAGAACAGTTTTGAAGTCACAGAAATTTGCAGTTATCGGTCTTGGTTCTTTCGGGTACAGCCTTGCGACCAAACTTGAGGATCTCGGCGCTGAAGTGCTGGCTATCGACAGAAGTGAACGGATAATACAGGAAATAAGCAATTCCGTGTCCGCGGCGGTGGCATTCGACTGTACCGATGAGAATATGCTTGAAGCTCATGGCCTCGCTAACATGGATCTTGTGATCGTTGCAATAGGTGAGGACTTCGGCTCGAATGTTCTGGTCACCAAGATTCTGAAAGACATGGGGCTTAAGGTTCACAGCAGAGCCACAAGTAAACGGGAGGCACGCATTCTGAAGGCAGTGGGAGCCGATTTCATCTACACACCAGAGCAGACACAGGGGGTAACCGAAGCAAGACGCCTTACTCTGCAGGGTGTTGAATCGTACCTTCCTCTTTCAGGAGGAATTGTATTCGCACATGTAGAAGTTAAGGAAGCAATGGTAGGGAGAATGCTTCGGGACCTGGATATCAGAAAGATTTTCGGCCTGAACATCGCTTATATAGGTCGGATGACAGAGGATGGAAGAAAATACAGGATACCCAGACCAGACGATGTTTTCAGGGAAGACGATCACATTTTCATTATGGGAACCCAGGATGACATAAAAAGGTATCTCCAGAGCTGAACCCGGACTAACTTACTTCTTCCCCATTAACTCACTCAAACCTGCCGAGTTAAGAGCATGCCTCTGATCCTTGTTAACATCTTTGAAAAGCTTCAGGCAATTCGAAGGATCACCATGTTCCGCTGAAATGGCTTTGATCAGAAGAATCAGTACACCTGGAAGCCTCTGGGGATCTTCAAATGAGCCCTTCTGCTGCAGCCCTTCGTCGGGGATGAAAACCATATTCGCAAGCACTGGTTTTCCCTGACGGAGCATTCCGAAAACGTTGACGGACTGCATGAAACAATCGGACCATGTACTGAGAAGAAGCATATACCAGTTATTAAAGGCATTGATAAGAAGTGATATCTCATCAAGACCAACTCCTGACAGAGCAGCGGTTTTCCCCGGGTAGAAGTATCCTATACCTCCGTTTACCGCTTCATATTCGAGAAACTCCCAGACTTCCGGACCGTCAAGAATCTTCTCTGGCATCCAGCCTGTTTCGGCTTCGCCGTCAATAATAGGTATCAAGGTGGTCCTGTTATCCTTGACTACCCTGATAAGCCCGGATTTGTCTTTGTTCACAAGTTTCTCGTACAGCTCCATTATCTGTCCTCTGCCCCCGTTCAGTTTTCTCAGAACGGGTTCCTCTGTCCAGCATCTCATGAGGTATTTCAACACGTTGTCTTCCAGGAAATAGTAAGACAGGATGAGTTCTGTGATATCATTCTCGAGCCAGTTGATGAAATCACTCAATCCCTTTACATCACGTCCAATAAATCTGTAAGGTGTTCCATTCTTGATAGCATGGTAGGCAACAGGTCCGTTATCGTTATCGATTCGCCAGTAACCGTCACGGTGAAGCTCACGACTGGAAAGCGCTCCCCTTGCAAGCTCGCGAAGGTTCAGGTAACGCACTGAAATGTTCTCTATATATATGCTTGAGAACGGTAACACGTCAGCAATAAGGATATCTTTCACCTGATAAGCCTCGCTACCCTTTCAAATCGGGGAAGACCATGCCCCGGAACCCACGACCAGTACGTTACAAGCGCTTCCCCTTTGATCAGATCAACATTAAGCGCTCCCCACACCCTGCTGTCGCTTGAGTGATCGCGGTTATCCCCCATCATGAATACATGATCCTCCGGAACAACGTAAGCCAGAACACTGTCTTCAGTTATTATGCAGTTGTTCCTGATCTCCCAGTAGGCAAGATCCTGAACCCTGCCGTACAGTTGATCGAGGCAATCCGGCCACGACTGATCAAGAGGACTCGGCCGGAATTCATCCTGATAACAGAGCGCCCAGTTCTCCGAGGGTTCCCCGTTGACATACAAAGTATCACCGCTTACCCTGACAGTATCGCCCGAAACAGCGACAAGGCGTTTCACAAAATCCTTCGCCTGACCCACCGGGTACTTGAAGATAAGGATCTCGCCAACTTCAGGAGTACTGGTGGCGGGCATCAGCAGCCCGAACTCATCACCTCTGAAACTGTGCAGGAGAGGTCTCATTCTGTCCGTCCAGGGTATCTGCTGGCCTTCCTCGACTTTCAGGACAAGAAGGTGATCTCCTACGAGCATGGTCCCCTCCATACTGGGGGTGGGGATTCTGAAAGCCTCTATTACATACGGACGGAGAAAACCGAAAAATATTATCAGAGCCAGAGTAAGCTGCAGAATCCAGTCCTTGATCTTAGAAACTTTCAAGATACCTCCAGTTTATTTCAAGATGGCAAGCCAATGAATTGCACAGACCGACCATCAATGTCAACAGTTGAAAGAAACCAGAAACCGGTTCTGGCAGCGACTGAAAATAAAGACTTTTTATAATAATGCAATATATTCCATCGGTTCCATTGCAGTCTAATGTCTGAACATAACGGAAACTGATGAAGATGTTGACACCGTACATTGACTGTTTCATTGTGCTCCTGGCTGCAAAAGCAATATTAAACCACACCGGAGGTACTGGAGATGACAGATATTCTATCCGATGCTTACAACTATATGGCCGGAGGAATACCTCTTGGCAGGATTGCTGCATCAGTTATTATCGTACTGATCGCTTTTATTGTAAGAAACATTCTTCGATCACTCCTGCAGAAAACAGGAGAGAAGAAGCTTGGATTCATGGGAGCGCTGGCAAGAGATCTCATAAAACCAATGGCATTTCTGGTGATCATCCTTGGGATCTATCTCTCCATCAGAATTCACTCACTGCCCCCTTCCGCGATAGACTGTATACAGAAAGTATTCTTATTCCTCCTGACCGTTAACGTTCTCTGGCTTCTTATGAGAACAATCGATGCTGTTGCCGAGCAGATGTCTTCGGTAGCGGATGGTACGGAATCAAGGATGGACGATCAGCTTGTTCCAATTCTCCGTAAGCTGGCAAAATTCATTCTGGTTGCAATTGGTATAATTTTCTATATGCAGTCCAATGGATATCCTGTAAGCGGGATACTGGCAGGTATGGGGATAGGAGGACTGGCCATGGCCCTTGCTGCTCAGGATTCGATTTCCGGGATATTTGCCTCGGTTGTGATCTTCCTCGATAAACCTTTCATGATCGGTGACTTTGTTGAAGTAAACGGAGTAAGCGGAACGGTCGAAGAGATAGGTATCCGTTCAACTAGAATAAGAACAGTTGAAAAAACACTCGTGACCCTCCCCAACAAGGAGATCATGGATTCGAACATCAACAATTATTCCAAGCGCCCCATGCGGAGAACTGCCACAACCATCGGTGTAACTTACGATACAACACCTGAGAAAATGAAAGATCTTCTGAAACAGCTTCGCCTGATGCTCAAAGAGTACACGGACGTTGATAACGATAATGTTTATGTAAACTTCACTGGTTTCGGTGATTCCTCCCTGGATATCGATATGAAATACTTCATCATGACGATTGACTACAGGAAGTGGCTTAATACAAAGGAAGACATCAATCTGATGATAATGCAGATCGTATACGATCTGGGTCTCGATTTCGCTTTCCCTTCAACCACTGTATATCTGGAAAAATGACCATCTCAAATAAAGGACACAGAAAACGCCTGCGGGATAGATATCTGGGTGGCGGTATAAGAGGGTTCTCAGACCGCGATGCGCTGGAGCTCCTCCTGACGTATGCAGTTCCCAGGAAGGATACGAAAGAGATCGCACACAGACTGCTGGCTGAATTCGGTTCACTCGGTAACGTGTTCAGGCAGCCGCCTTCCATGCTGCAGCTTGTTAAAGGGATTGGCCCCGCTGCTTCGGTTCTCATTAACATGGTCACTTCAGTCACGGCAATGTCATTGAAACCCGGAAAGGGCGCACAGATAATGGACAGCCCCTCGAAGGTTAAAGAATACCTTGAAACCATGATGGGAACGCTCAGAAAGGAGAAGCTGATCGCTCTTCTTCTGGATTCAAGCAACAGGCTTATCTCCGAGTGTGTACTGGAATTCGGAACGGTTGACAGGGCCGCAGTTCACCCTCGAAACCTGCTCGAGAAGATAATCGCCACCGGAGCAACTGCGGTGATACTGGTACATAACCATCCGGGGGGCGCGAAAAAGGCAAGTCAGGAGGACATAAACCTCACAAGAAGATTGAATGATCTGGGCAAGAGCCTCGGATTCAGGGTTCTGGACCACATGATAGTGGCAGATGGTGAAACCCTGAGCCTCCGGGAAGAGGGACTTTTCAGCTAACGTGAAATCAGGTTTCCCTGCAGCGAAAGGAAGAATATGACAATAAGCATTCCAGCAGTTCGGGCATACTATCCCGCAAGAACAGGTCTGGCCCGAATTCTCTGCTGGCTTCCAGAATTTGAACTGGAAATAATGATAAACAGGGGCGATGCACCTTCTGATATAATCGAAGATTTCCCTTCCGGTCTTGAGATAGAAGTTTCAGCAGAAGCTCTTGACGAATACGAGATCAAGCTGGGTTTGCCGCCGGAATCAATCTGCAGGGCTTATTCTTACTTCATGGATCGAGGTTCAGTAGATAAGTCTGGTCTTGTTGATGGAGCAAGCCTGGAGAAATTATTGAAACAAGCGCTGTCAATTCGAACAGGAGGCAATCTGGAAGAAAATCTTGAGCAGGTTTTCTCAAGGGCGGATATTCTCCCAAAACCTGGAATGTCTGATGGTTCTGATCCGAATCTGCAGCGGAATTCCTTCCGGGATTAGGAAACACAATGGCAAATGTTGAAATCTATGTTCTTAATGTCGGTCAGGCCGACACTTCAATAGTAAAGACACCTGAAGGCAATGTGATTGTTATTGATGCTGTAAAACCAAGGAAAACCAGGAAACTGCTCGACTTGATAATCCCTGACTCAAAGGTTGCTTCAGATGGAAAGAAAATTATTTCTCACCTGATTATTACACATCCGCACGAGGATCATTACAGTGGAGTTCAGAGCATGCTGAACAGATACCATGTGCAGAAAGTCATTCTTTCTCCTTTCTGGTATGAAACTACAACTAATGCGGGTTATCACAATATTCTTAACCTGCTCGATTCTCCCGGATCGGGTTCATCCTTTCACTTCCTTTCCGGTTACGAACGAATTTACCCTGATGGCGGAACCTTTGATTCATTCGGGAAAAAGCCTCTGCTTGAACTCCTGGGTCCATCCAATGATATTCTCAAAGAGCTTCACCAGTGCGGAAAGCTCAACACCAACCACCTGTCTATCATGACAAGGTTCACATTCGACCGATTCAGCATGGTGTTTGCAGGGGATGCACAGATGGAAAACTGGGCTCAGTACGATAGTGAAGGAATGCTGGCCAGAAAGTGCAAGGTTCTGAGAACAGCTCATCATGGAAGCATGAACGGCACGCAGTGGGAAAGGCTTGAAAAGCTGTCACCCGGTACTGTTATAGTCTCTTCCGATCCAGAGGGGCGTGATAAACTGCCGGACCTGATAGGGGCAGCGATCTTCAGAAAGTATGATACATCAAAATCATCCAGGAAGGTTTATCTGACCTCCCGAACCGGAACCATCAAATTGGTTGTGAGCAACCCTGCATCGGGAAGATTCAAAACGACATCCTACAGGGAGAAACCAACAAAATCCATTCCCTGGGGAGAGGAAAAACCGGATATCCCGAAAACTGACTGGGATCAATTCATAAAGAATCACTTAGGAATAATCTGACAGTCTCATGGAATGTGCTCCGTTAAACCCTGGAGTTTCACACACCTTCTGACAATTCACTCTCTACAGGTATTCAGCACGACCTGATAGCAGTTGTCTGAAATCTTATCAGGTCTATCTGGTAAGGACTAACAGCGACGGAGACAAGCTCTGGCACCGAGACCTACGGCGGATCGAATTATGACAACGGTATCTACGTCCTGAAGGCTTCCTCGGGTGATTTCACCGCGATATCAAGGATGACGGTTCTCAGGTAGTAAATGGAAATGGAGCGGAGGGCTGAACCCTCCGCTATGGATAAAACTGTTTTCATCAGTCAGCTACGATGACACATCTCATTGTATCGGAAACAGTACCGGAAGATATCCGACACAGATAAATACCCGGGTTCATGTTAGATGCATCCCAGTTAATCGAATTGAGACCGGCCTGTTGTTCCTCATTCAGGAGTGTTTCGATCAGGCAGCCTCTTATGTCGTAAATATCTACGATTACATTACCTGTTTCGAAAAGAGAATAGGAAAAACTGGTCAATCCGCTGCAGGGATTCGGTGAGCAGGAGATACCGGATACTGGTAAACCGCTATGTGACTCGATACCGGTACCGGGGTATTCAAATACATAGGTGTCTGTACCTGTGTTGCCGCCGGCATCAGAACCCGAAACTCCCGCGGAATAGATTCCATTCATCGGCGGAGTGAAGGTTGCCTCCCAGTCCGTGCCGCTTCCAGTCATTTCAACGAAAAGGAGCGAATCGTCGGGACACACTATTCTCAAAAGAGGAACCCCGTTCATCTTGATGTAATTCATTGCCTTTGGATGGTGTCGTCCGTATTCGCCCTGTTCATAAACTGCATGAACATTCAAGTAGTCGTCAGTAATGCATTTAGCGTACCTGACACCTTGAGTGTTAGTGACAAAAGCAGCTTCCTGAACTATAGACAGCTCATCATCGCTCATGGAAGCGCCGCCTCCGAAGAGGTTTCCGTTGATCTTCGTATAGTAGACGGAATTAGAACCACTACTACCTGTTCCCCAGACTATATTCAGATTGTTCTGGTCATCTATACTCATCATGGGTGCCCAGACACCGCCTGAAGTAAGAATACTCTCGTCGATGGATACTGTGCCGTCCGGCAGGAGTTTCATGTATGCAAGCATGCTCGAATGCTGCCAGATCACATGAACGTTACCGTTGGTGTCACAGGATATCTGTGGTTTGCACAACTGATCGGACGCATTGTAGCAGATGGATGTCGGCATCGACCAGGTTCCTGAATCTCCGCCGTCGTCGGAGTAAACGTACTGGATATCGTGGAGATTGTCAGACCAGACAACATATATCCTGTCATCAGGCGCAATATCCACCCGTGCTTCATTGGTCCATGCGTTGGCACCCACAACGATGTTCAGGCCGCTTATGAGCGGAGTGCCGTCTGGATCCAGCTTGGTAAGGATGATGTTTGTGCCGCCGTTGGTGTAGATGAGGTATGTGTTGTTGTCTGCGTCGACCGCTCCTTCCCTGTCCAGAGTCGGCTGTTCAATGTAGATATTCGCATCAGGATTATTGACGATTAACGGATTGCTTCCAGGACCGTTCCAGTCGAGGAACTCCTCGCTTACATTGCCATTGTTCTCAAGAACGAACATATCGAAATTGTCAGATGGATTACTGTATTCGTAGAGCTTCACAGCAGCGTAGATGTTGTTATCAGCATCCGATGCGATCCGGGTGTTGAGCCACCAGTAGTCCCAGTTGGGGTTCGACCAGATACCCTTCCAGGTGACCCATCCCCCGAATAGATCCTCGTTTGAAGTAACATTAATGGTTACATCGTCACCGTTTTCCGTGTGACTTACGGTGAAGGTTGGTGCTTTCTGGTCAAGCACAACTGGAGGATAAATAAGAGATTCGGTAATATTCTCAGAAGCATTGATGACGCCGGTGTGTTCATATACAGCCGGATCGCTTGAATGTGCGAACAGCGGGAGGGCGAAGATAAATGTGATGATCAGAATGATACTCGATTGTTTTGCTGACATTTCAGCACCACCTTTCTGGTTTTCTCTTCATACATTGTTCAGAAATCTTCCTGCTGATTCCTTTTTATAGAATTCTGTATTACAAAAGTGTTACTTTCTTCGTTTCAGCACAGTAATTCCCAACTCTCAACCGGTAGAAGTAAACTCCCGGAGAAACACTTTCCCCGGAGTTATCTGTTGTATCCCAGATAACTGAATACTCTCCTGAAGGCAGGATTTCATTCACCAGGGTCTTCACTCTCCGCCCGCCCAGGTCGTAGATGTTCAGCTCTGCATTTCCGGTAAGATCAACTGGTATCGAAAAACTGATCGTGGTATTCGCACTGAAAGGATTCGGGGAGGAAGATATGCTGAATACTCTGTTTTGGTCTTCGGTAGTAACAATGCCTACCTGGACAGTTGCTTCAACACTGAGCCTGGACTCCGCAGAAGCCATGATAACAGCAGATATACAATAGTAATAATCAGTTGTTCCCGAAGTATCTGTGTAGAACGTATCAACAACCACTGCGCTGTTGATTTTGATATATGGTCCGCCTGACACATCACTTCTGTAGATGTTATAACCGGCGATGTCCAGTTCTGTATTAGCGTTCCAGGTAAGATAGTTTGAGGTTCCGGAGTTACAGACAACAGGATTCAAAGGAGCCAGGGGATGCATCCAGCCAGTATTCCAGTTATCATGAAAATACGTTCCCCATTCTGTCAGATATGCCCTGTAAGGAACATCTTCAACAGTCCACAGATTCACGGTTCCGTTGCCGGTCATAAATGCGATTTCGATATCCCCGTCACCATCCACATCACCCGCAGCAGCGCTGTTGACATAAGACGGTGCACTGATCGATACCGGCCAGTCTTCAACTGTTGAACCATCACCGTTGAATGCGTACAGAAAACCATTTGCACCTGGCCAGTTCTCGGCAAAGAGGACTTCTCTGTACCCGTCACCATCGACATCGAACACTATAGGTGAGCATTCCAGAGCGCTCAGTGCTGAAACAGGCCAGCCCGAGACGATACCCCCTGTATGATGTCTGGCTTGCAGATCAAAAGTATGACCGCCACCGAATATCTCCAGATCGCCATCGTTATCGATATCGCCTACGACCGGTGTAATGTAGGTGTGAGGCCCCGGATAGTTCTGAGGCCAGTTATTGAATACTGTCCCGTCATGATGGTAAATGGCAATATGGTTTTGTGAAGGTACACTCCACTGATCGTAATGTGCATGAAGGATCTCGAGGTCTCCGTCGTCATCAAGGTCCGCGAGTACAGGTTGAGCGTAACTCGTTGCGCCGGCGACACTGAGCAGAGGCCAACCCGGTTCGGGATTACCATCCTTATCCCAGAGGTAGATTGAATTGTATGATACCGCACATATCTCAACCACTCCGTCGTTATCAACATCCGCCACTGAAGGCGTTGCAACGGATCCAATAGACTGGGGCCAGCCGGGGTATATCGTTCCGTCATGGTTGTAAACGCAGACTTCACCTTTCCCGAGTATTATCTCAAGATCGCCATCACTGTCTACATCGAAAATTACTGGTGCTCGGAGGTGCCCGACTGAACCGGTCGCCTGTGGCCATCCGGGAGCCGGAGTTCCGTCATTATGCCAGACGTACATAGTGCTTGTTTCCGCAACGGCAACTATTTCCAGACCGGGATAAGCGGCGTCTATATCACCGACAGCCACCTTGGCTCGTATTTTTCCCAATCCGGTCTTTGGCCATCCGGGAAGTTCAGTGCCCTGGTAGTTCCATACATGAACAGAACCGTTTGAGGAACCGGCGATAATTTCCAGAAAACCATCACCTTCAAGATCAGCAAGACATACACCTGATCCGGGAAAATTAGTACTCCAACCAATACTGATTGGCCAATTGGGCATTGCTTCAGGTGCTGCAAAGGGGTCGTGCCGGACAGCAGAAGTAGAACCATCTGCATTCAGGAAGAATATGAACAGCATCACAGATAGAATTGCCAATGAATTCTGAGAAATAATGCGATTAGATATCATACTGAGCCCTCCGTCTTGTGCTGCAAACTATATACTGAAAACGCCATTATCTAAGATTGTTTTGTTACTGCTGGTTATCCTCGGTTTCTCGGCAATGATATCCCAGGTTGTGTACCCTGTGATATCTCCTCCAATTGCTCGATTGTCTCCGAAAGTAATGTGAAAACTCCCCAATGCTTTGGTTCCGAGTTTAGGGATGCATGATACCGATCTGATCGCGGAATTCAGTCCGAAACCGACCTGACTTATGGTTTTTTCCTGAGGGTCAGATGTCCTGAAGTACTCTTCCAGTCGATTATCGCCGCTTTCAATCCGACAGTCTGTAACGATGCCGTTTTCCACATGCAGATAAATTCCCCTTGCCTCCGCATTATCCAGTTCGCAGTAATCCATGTATATGCTTCCTGACAGATCGGATAAATGCGGAACGAATGTAATTTCTCCGGATGGAATACAAAACACTTTATTGATTCTCGATGAAGAATAAGGTCCTGCATCTATGAAATACTTATCCGGATCCACTGAAACATTTAAAACATTGTCCTGACCAGTGTGAACACTGAAAGTCGTGAATTTGCGTATTCTTTCTGCAAGATCCCGGGCAACAGTGAATTCACTGGCACTCACTGAAGCCGCTTTCCAGAACATTGTCAGTTTTTCAAGTGCATCAGGGTCCGTGTGGAACCCTTCTTCAAATTTAGGTATGGATATTATTATTGCTCTCATACCCGGTCTCTCGTTGATACCGATCATAGACTGTCTTCGTATTCCCGTAACGAAATCAAGTCTCTCTTTCGAGATTCCTTCTTTATCCAGAATTACCGATCGTTTCAGATCTATCCAGGCATCTGCCCAGTTCACCGACTCAGCAATGCCTTCGTAGAAGATTTCTACCTGCCTTTCGGGAAGGTCGAAAAGCATTTCTCTTGATAGTAGAGGATCACTGACAAGTGTTCTGTAATGTGCTCCGATACGACGCAGATGTGTGACAATTTTTAGATAGATACCTATGTTCTGTTCCTGGAAAGATATAACAACATTTTCCTCGGGCTGTATTGACAGGTACTCAGAAAGAACAACTCTGGCGAACTCGTTCAGATCAAGATCAAGATCACGCTTGAGGAAGAATTCAATGTACGAGTTATTGAAGCTGGTGTGTATTTCTTTCTCAGGTTCTATAGTTTCATCAAGCCCGGCTGATAGAATGAAATTCTGAGCTACTGCACAGTAGAACTTCTCACGATTTCCACGTACAGGCTTGAGTGGTACCTGTCGGACGAAACCGGATCCTTCAAGTTTCTTCAAGTAGTAGATGACTCTTGGTGTCTTCATGCCAAGCCTCTCGGCAAGCTGAACACCCGATTGGGGCATTTTCTGCAGTTCTTTCAGTATCTGGAATGCATACTTGTTACTAAGTAATTTAAGTTTACTGAAGTCAGATACTATATCGAGTCCTTTCAATCTCCATCTCCTTCTCTATTTTCTTCTAATTCAGTATTTACTGAAATAGAATAATACATGCATTAATTCTTGTCAAGTAATCAGTTCTTGAATGACATCGGATATCAGCCCAGTAGTTTACACAGCCTGTTCGATACAATCCGCAAGGCGCCTTATCTTTGCAACCATCTGTTTCGCAGAATAATCCTTCTCTATGTCACGTTCAGGTTTTTCCTTGCGTTTCGCCATGATCGACCTCCGCTGTCTGCTCGAGTGACAATCTGACTGCTGATTAAAGAGTTTCAGAAATACTTGAAACAACTGACATTGGCAAGTAAGAAACAGAGGTTTGGAGTTGGATCAAGTCCTCTTCTTGAAAAAACTCATGTTATTCGGATATCTTGACTTACTGAACAAGCAGGATATTATAGAGAATCTGGTCTGACTCGATGGGAAGAACCGGTTTCCGGTAAATTGCTTCTGTTACGCACGGAGGTTACTTAATGACATCCGTACCAATACGTCTTTTGAAAAACAAATCGTTTAAAATATTGCTGTTCATTATAACTACAGTATTACCTGGCTATACTGCGTCCTCACCATCAACAATTCTCGAAAGCGAAATACCAAGCGTTCTGATCCTTCATTCATATCATCCGGGGTTCATTTGGACAGAAAGTATCTCAGTGGGATTGCGCTCTATCCTGGAGAAAGCGGATTTTGAGATCGATGTTCACATAGAGTATATGGACACGAAAGTATACTTGCCTGAGATCATGTTTCCCCAATTGGAACAGCTGTACGTTACCAAGTACAAGGATAAGCACTTCGATCTCATCATTACCACCGATGACAATGCGCTGAACTTCCTGCTGCCCAGGCGCGATTTACTCTTTCGGGAAGTGCCAATCGTCTTCTGCGGACTGAATAACTACACCGAAGCAAGGATCGAGGGTTTTCAGGGAATAACGGGTGTGGCCGAAGCAATGGATCTGACCGGAACGATTGAACTGGCGCTTGATCTGCGTCCGGAAACACGCTACGTTGCTGTAGTGAACGATAATACGCCAACAGGTATATGGAATCTGCAGAGTTTCAGAAGCGCTTCACCAGTATTCGCTGACAGAATTGAGTTCATTGAGCTGTTCAATCTGACCACTGAAGAACTGATCGAATCCCTTCATGCTCTTCCCGATGAAACAGCGGTCATTCTTCTCTCTTTTTATCGGGACAGGGCAGGAAGAACGTTCAGTTATCAGGAGTATACGTTACTTGTAACAGCAAACTCCAATGCCCCTGTATACACCGCATGGGACATGTTCGTGGGATACGGCGTCATAGGAGGGATTGTAATCAGTGGTGAGGCACAGGGAGAACATGCCGCCTTAATGGCTCTCAGAGTGCTGAATGGAGAATCGGCGGATGATATTCAAGTGCTGACCGAAAGCCCGAATGTTCCGATGTTCGATTTTGATGTTGTACAACGCTTCGAAATCTCCCTTTCAGATCTGCCGGCTGAAAGAGTCGTGATAAACGAACCTGTATCATTATACTATCGGCACAAGACATTTATATGGATAGCATCAGCCTTTGTGTTGCTGCAGTCATTTATGATTCTCGCCCTGATTATAAATGTTCTCAGACGCAAACGTGCCGAGCAGGAGCAGCTGAATCTCGAACGCCAGATTCTGCATGCGCAGAAACTGGAGAGTCTTGGAATACTGGCTGGCGGTATCGCTCATGACTTCAATAATCTGCTTACAGGTGTTCTTGGTAATGCGGATATTGCTCTCTTCGATCTTCCCCAGACATCTCCGGTGCGTCAGTACATCAAGGACATTGAAACGGCTGCCCATCGAGCTGCTGAACTCTGTCAGCAGATGCTTGACTATTCAGGAAGAGGACATTCCATAATCGAAGTGGTCGATCTCTCGGAACTGGTTCGAGAGATGTCCCACATCCTTGAAGCATCAATCATGAAAAAAGCTGTTCTGAAGTACAATTTCCCAGAGAATCCTGTCACCATCATGGTTGATGCGACGCAGATCCGACAGGTGATCATGAACCTGATTACAAATGCTTCGGACGCAATAGGTAATATCAGCGGAGTGATATCGATATCCACAGGGTTTGTTCAATACGACAGTTCTTACCAATTCGAAACGCATGCATGCGAGAATTGGCCGGATGGAAAGTATGCTTTTCTTGAGGTGACCGATACCGGGTGCGGGATGGATAACTTAACGAAACAAAAACTTTTCGACCCGTTTTTCTCATCGAAGGTTGACGGTCGCGGACTGGGGTTGTCAGCTGTTCTGGGAATCGTGCGCGGCCACAAAGGAATGCTCAGTGTCGATAGCAAACCCTCGATGGGAACGACATTCAAAATTCTCCTGCCTGCGTCTGACGAATCCGCCAAACGCTTGAAGACGGAAGATAACGAGCATCTGGAATGGATCGGACAGGGTACGGTTCTCCTCGCTGATGATGAGAAGATAGTACGCAAGACTGGAAGCCATATGCTTGAACGGCTGGGTCTCAACGTGATACTGGCTGTAGACGGCAGGCAGGCTGTAGAAATTTTCCGCGAAAGGCATGAAGAGATCGATTACGTACTTCTCGATCTGACGATGCCCAATTTAGACGGGGAACAAGCCTTTCGGGAGATGAAGAGAATAAGGGAAGATGTTCGAATCATTCTCTCCAGCGGCTACAGCAGACAGGAAGTATCAAGGAGATTTGCGGGAATAGATCTTTTCGGATTCATCCAGAAACCATACGTTCTGAAGGAACTTCAAGAGGCTATCAGCAAAGTGCTCAAAGACAAAACATAGTAAGACACATTCGGAAACCGGTATGGAGGAGATTGCATATTGCTTCTACCGATGTGATGCTTACTCCAGGCGTTTTAACCATCCGGCTGCTTCAATCCTGGTAAAGATTTCTTTCGCCCTGGAATAACACTCCTTCGATTCTGGTTTGTCACCTGATTCCTCATACATCTGACCTTTGTAAAAATGCGTAATTGCCAGGTCATAGCTATCATCAAGCTCTTTAAAAATGACTGCTGATTTCTCGAAGGATTCTGCTGACCTCCTCCAATCATGTTTTCTTGAATGAAGTCTCCCGGCCAGTTGATGAGCCTGGCCTTTCAGGCTTTTGCCAACAGATTCCGAAGGGGAAAGGAGAATATTCGCTATCCCATCGAACAGTCCCTCAAGTCTATTCTCCTCAAGATAGAGTGATAGAATGTTGATATCCAGTCCATATATTTGACTTACTGCATCAATCTCAACGGCTATTTCGCGGGATTGCATATAACATTCCATGGCGGATTCCAGATTGTTCATCATAGCCAGAGTGTCACCTTTTCCAATCAAACACTCCATAACCCCCCGGCGATCGCCCGTATTTCCTCTGATGATGAGTGAATTGCTGATCAAATCGAGAGATTCTTCGAATTTGCCAAGAATCCGATTGATATCACCCATATTGGCAAGGATGGCAGATTCCGTTCTGCGATCGCCTATTTCCTTTGCAATCGTCAAAGAGCGATAAAAAAACTCAAGGGATGTGTGGTATTCGCCGAAAAACTCATGTGCCTTACCTATGTTGTTAAGATTAGCGGCAATTGAATTTCTATTACCGATTCTTTCAGTTATTTCAAGTGATCGCATGAAGTATTCCAGAGCCTTCCTGTACTCACAGAATCCCCAGTATATGAGGCCGCAATTGTTCAGGCACGCTGAATTCGTCTTCCAGTCACCTATTTGTTCCGTTATTTTCAGTGAACGCTTAAAATAGTCCATGGCTCTGTTATACTTTCCAAGATTCCAATAGACTGCACCTATGTTGTTAAGTGTTGAGGGACTGACACTTTTTCCGTCCGTTTCTTCAAGTATTCTTATCGACTGTTCATAGTATTTCAAAGCATCGTGATATCTGCCAAGATGCCAGCAAGAGAGGCCGGAATTATCCAGTGAGTCCGCTAGTTTCTCCATGTTGTTTATTCCTCTGGAAATCCTTTCAGCTTTTTCAGCTGTTTCCAGGGCTCTGTCGTATTCCGCAGTATCGAGATACGGTTTGCAGATATGAAGCAGACCATCAACTTCCAGTTCAATATCCGATATCTCACTCGATTGCTTAATTACTTCCTGAAGTTCGTGAATCGCCTGTTCGTTCTCACCGAGAATGCCTAACGCTACTGCTCTATTCATCATGCATTCTATCTTATCCCTGTTCCATCCTGCCTCGTTTGCATTTAAACACTCAATCGCCCTGTCGTAATACTCTACAGCTTCCCTGTAGGCATATGCTTCTTTTGCCTTGTTACCGGCTGAAATGCTGTATTTTATCGCTCTCTCAATAGCCCCACCCAGATAGAAATGCAGAGACAGATCCTCTACAACCTGCTCTACTTGATCCCTGTGAGAATCCAGTTGTTTTTCAGCAATTGTCAGATGAAACCTCTGTCGTTTAGCTCCGTTTATTCCGTTGTAAACTACTTCTTTTATTATGTCCTCAGAAAAGAGAAACCGTTCTCCGTCGTACTCCTTCATAAGCCCTATCTTCAGTGCTTCATCCATCAGCCCGAAGAGCTGTCCTTCGTTCCAGTCAGTGATTTCCATCAGGAAGCTGAAATAGAATTCCCGGCCGATTACAGCAGCATGTTCTATGAGATCCCTTGCTTCAGCGGATATAAGGTCAAGCTTCCTGTCTATAACATCTCTGATGGAATGAGGAATACTATCTGCCCTGTCCTCACGGAATTCCCATACGTCATTTCCCCAATATAGAGCACCCCTCTCGTGAAGGGATTTCATCAGCTCCTCGATGAAGAATGGATTCCCTCCAGATTTACTGTAGATGTATTCCGTGAGTTCAAGGGGAGGAATCCTGTCAATTATTAATGAGAGCATCCTAGATACATCAGCCTTTTCGAGGGGTTCAAGCTCAAGCCGACTATACAGACCTTCGCGTGATATATCGTTAAGTATCCTCAGAAAACACTCACTGTCAGCCTCTTCAATCCGGTAAATCAGAAGGAAGAGCATCGGATCGCTCCGAAACGCTCGGATAAGGTAATGGAGAATTTCGAGCGAACCTTCATCAGCCCAGTGGATGTTATCGATGGAGATGATCAGTGGATTTGCAGCAACCTGCTTCTCAAGGAGTCTTCTGACTCCCTCGAAAAGACGATACTTATCGACAATAAGCACTTCACCGGTACTCTCACCGATACTGTCCGACAACTCCGGTACAATCTTCGCAAGTTCTATTCTGTATGCCTGAGGGATATCCTTCAGACACGATCCGTTATCCATTCTGACTATAGAACGAACAATCTCGCGGAAGGGAAAATAGGGAATCGAATTGGTGGTAGCAGAGAGAATACTACCGAGAAATAGGTAAGACCTGAATCTTTCCATACCGACGATCTCTCCGGCAAACCTTGATTTGCCCACACCGATCTCACCGCTGATGAAGAATGCTCCGCCATGATTGTCTGAAGACGGTCCAACATAATGAATTACCTCGGAAAGCTCGATGCTGCGCCCGACAATCTCCTTCGTGGGAATTGTAAGGTTACGCATGCCGCATATTGGAACACCGACTCTATCGCGACCATGTCTCTTCGCGCTGTAAAGGCGCTGATCAGCGATATCGAATAGTTCGGTCCACTCCTCTGCATCACGAGGGAATGAACCAATCCCTATACTCATCGTAAGACGTACCCGTGAAAATTCCATTAATCGACATCGCTCGATGAATCTATGTGAAATACTTTCCGCCTGCTCGTAAGGTGTCCGGGGAAGGATACAGACGAACTCATCTCCACCGTATCTGAATACAAGATCATCGCTTCTGACAAGATCTTCAAGCAATGAGGAGAACTCCTTCAGAACCGTATCACCAAGTGAATGGCCATACGTGTCGTTAACATTCTTGAAATGGTCCAGATCTATCAGAAGAATCGATATGGGGAAAGCTTCCATACAGTCTATACAGAAATACTCCATGGCTTTAATATTGAGAAAACGACGATTGTATAGACCGGTAAGATCGTCTATATACTCTCTTCCAACATCATTCATTCTAATTTCTGCTATTCATTAACCCCTAGTATCTCTCTATATGACTTTTCAAATAATACTAGACTCGTATCGATAGCGTATGTCAAGAGCCTGTTAATACTGCTGAATTCACGAATTCACTGAAAGGATGCAGATGAATTATCCCTTGATCCTATCTTGTTATTGAAAACAGAGTACAGGTATCCAGGCCGGTCGACGCGGTGAACCTGAGGATGTATACCCCCTGGTGAAAACCGGCCATCTCTATTTCGTTCAGCCCCTCTGGAATCTGCCCAGTATATATCAGCCTGCCGTTCATTGAATAGAACTGTATCGTTCCGGATATCCATACCTGTACACATAGACAATCATTCACCGGATTCGGATAACAGACGAGATCATTCTGATTAAAGGCTTCTGTTTCCTGCCAGTTCACAGCGACAACCGCGTCCAGGTCGAACAGCCCGCCATCCTGCACATCATCACCACAGTCGGTCAGTCGTACATACTTAATCCAGGACAGATCAATATCGGAAAGGTCAAACTGATCCCCGCCTGAAAGATCAGGGTTTGTCGGATCATCTCCAGTGGTTGGCCAGACACCGGCAAGTCCTTCAAGAGTCTGTGAATCCCATGGGAACATAACCCAGCTGATACCATCCTGACTGACTTCGACGAAGGCGCATTCCCTGAAGTAAGAGGAGCCGAACTGGAATACATTCTCGAAGACTGAAAAATCCGGTCCATCACCGTCAATGACAATATTGTCAACGAACTCAAGTACAATCCAACCATATTTACCAAGTGTGAGCAGTTCTGATTCCGAGGAGGAGGGATACGTTGATGTAGCGTTTGGATCGGGTGGTCCGAGTATGTTGTCCGGGTAGAATCCCTGACCGAATCCAGCCCCCTCGCCGTAGGATACTCCGGGTGAATCATCAGCCCAGGGATCAGCTGTCGAAATGAACAGCAGGAATATCAGGACAGAAGTCATATCGCTTTCACAGTTATCATCGCAGAACGGTAATTCTGGCTGACAGGCTTCCGGAAACAACGGTATAAATACCTTCAGGCAGGTTAATGATACTGAGGATCGATGTTCCAGATTCATCAGAGATCGATGACTCCATGCATCTTCCGGATAGATCAAATACAAGGATACTCTCGCCGGGAGTTGCTCCGGTTACTGTGATGATCGCAGAGGCAGGTGATGGGGAGATTCTTAGATATCCAGCCGGTCGAATCGGATCAATGATCTCAATCCCTGTAAGGCATCCATTTACAGCAAGCGCACCGGGGTTGCTGAGCGAATAGGATACCAGGAGTTGATCGTTAAGGTTATAAACCCGTACCTGACCGTTCATAGTGTCGGAGACAAAGAGATTCCCGGCGGAGTCTGTATCAAAACCGGTGCCGCCTGTATAAATCGGATTGGAGGAATCATACAGAACCTCATGCGTGTCAGTAGTGATTACATAGACTCCAGGTCCCCATCCGTCACCGATATAGGCTTTGTTATCCCTGATGCATATTATTGAGGGAAATCCTCCAGTTGAGAGATTTTCGGTTACATTACCCGAAACTGCGTCAATTATGCTGACCGAGCCCTCATCGTTTCCGTATACTCCGCTATTCACAACAAAAAGCTCATCGACTCCATCATATGCAACAGACTGACAGTTGACTCCCACTTCGATAGTATCAGAGACAGCCATAGTTGTGAGATCAACTCTGACGAGGTTATCGTCGCTGCCCCATCCACCACAGGCAACCCATGCGTATCCTTCCGCGAGACACATCCATTCCGGGTACGGTCCGACTCCAGGTATCTCAGAGAGAACCGATAAGGGATCTGTAGTGACAACAACAAGTGAATTATTCAGTGTTGCGCTTATCAGAAGCGTATCGGAGGAGAGAAATTGCTCTCCCCAGCAGTTATATCCTGTTCCAATGGCAAGATCCTCAATTACCCAGGTTTCAACGTTTATCCGCTGAAGCGCGGAGCTATCACTGCCGGAATTGATAACATATACGAATCCATCAGTATACAGAATATCATTCGGATAATTGCCAAGTACAGCAACTCCGGGATTAACAGCACCCGAAACAAGATCGATTTCCACGAGACTGCCGCTCGTATCGATTACATACGCGTTATCTGCTGCAACAAAAACCAGGTGCAACAGAATCATAGAGAGAGCAAGCATAACAACTCCCCTGTTCTGTCACGATTGGTGAGGAAAAAACAGTATGTCTTTTCCACCCTCCCGCGAAGGTGAAAATGAAAATATCGGCAGAAGGTCTTCTGGCTTCCAGGCTTCCTACTCCCGCGCCTTCTCATCCCTTACAGGAGATGGCTGTTGCGGTTTCGTTCCTGTTTACAGCGGCGGGGCCGCGCCGGATTTTCACCGGCTTCCCTGACGCTACCGATAGAATGCAAATATACTCCATTAATGGCGCACGAAAAAGTCAGTCATCCATTGCCCAGTCAGATGACGGGTCCTTTCAGAATCAACTCTCAGTATTTATACTAATCCCTCTTGAAATTGAGTTGGAGTGGTAATGGAAAATCAATAATCGAAAGGGGTTCCTTGCCCGGCTTGAAAGAGGTCTTCGACAAACCAGGAATGGCCGTGGTAGTAACCCCGGTACTCCTGCTAGGCTGGGCAGTATCATTCTGTGCAGTAAGCTTCCACCTCGCATTCCCCGTTATCACCAGACAGTTGAATCTCAGCACGATCCACACCGCCTGGATACCCACGGTATACCTGATTGCCGGAGCGGTATTCGGTCTTCCCATCGGAAGGGTGGCTAACCGGATCGGACCTAGAAATGCCTTTGCCACCGGGATATTCACATATATAATCGGAGCGCTTTTCGTCACTCTTTCAGGCAATTTCCGAATACTTGCATTAAGCTTTTTTACTATGGGGGCAGGTTCTGCAATGCTGACCGTGACAGGAAGATCGCTTCTCTGGAGTGTCTGCGGTCCGCAGGAAAGGGAGAAGATTTACGGTCTCCTTATTACTTTCATAAGCATTGGTACACTGTCGGGAAGTTTCCTGGGCGGAATCATCATTCATTTCCTGTCATGGCGGGTCATCTTCGCTATCGGGGCACTCATCGGGCTTTTGAGCCTGCTCCTTGTTCTAAGAAAAATACCCTCCGGGGATGGAGATCCATCGGTCAGGGCTTTCGACATTCCCGGAGCCCTTCTTTACACCCTTTTTATGGTTGCATTCCTCCTGGGTTTCTCGCACTTCCCCTCCGAGACAAGCCTTTTCCTTATTCCTTTTGCCCTGCTTATGCTCCTGGCCTTCGGATGGTTCGAGACAAGAACACCCACCCCGATCCTCCGCCTGGAGCTCTTCAGATCGAATAATACATTTCGCTTCTCTTCGGTGAGTGTTGCCTTTCAGCAATACAGCACCTACGGCATCTGGTTCCTCATGAGTTTCTATCTCCAGCACGTTAATTCCATAAGCCCCGCTGAAACCGGGCTGATCCTTGGAGCCAACGCAGCTGTGACCGCTGCCCTCTCCGCAGTATCCGACAGGATCGCGAAACTGATTGGGAAAAGTTCCATGATAATACTTGGGCTGCTGCTGAACACGATGGCGCTGACGATGCTGGCTCTAATCCTGCAGCAATTCGATATCACGCTCATTATGATTGTCATGTTCATGCTTGGTGTCTCTGTTGCCCTGACCGCCACTCCCATCACAAGTTTAATGATAGATAATGTCCCGGAGCGGCACAGAACAATGGCTTCCGCCACATTGAATCTCGCGAAGAAGATGGGCAGTTCCCTCAGCATGGGAACCGTTATGCTGATCTTCTCGCTTCTGCTGGGGTCGGCAAAATTGACAGGTGTAGCGAACGACGATTTCCTGGCCAGCATGAGGGTGATCATGGTGATTTTCGCCTTACTCTCGACTGTCCCTCTTATCTACGGCGTCGTGCACGTGATCAGAAAAAGACGTTCTTGATTGTAAAGCAGAAATCACATTACAGGATCAATCTGCACAATATCAGAAACACTGTTGGCAGAAGTATCCACATAAATCCGGAAATAGGAATTTGGAAAGGCATTATAATAACCTACGGAATCAATCCATTCTCTGAAGTCACGTCCGCACTCTATCCCTGCCAGGGAAGGTATGACATTCGCTTCCGCCATCACATCAAAGAAAAAACCGTTTTCGTATGAAACCGGAACTCCTCTGCTGTTGTAGCTGTAATACCTGTCCTCCGGTAGAATCATCCAGGAGCTGCCACCGTGGTAGAGGACGATATCGTTGGGAGCTCCTTGCCTTTCGGTCGTGTAAGAGGAGTTCAGCCAGGCTATGCTCTCAAGATCATCGTTCATCCACTTCTCGATATTGGAAGCCGAATAACCGCTGCTCTCTATAAGCAGATAATCCCCTTCTATCCAGTCCGAGCAGCCCCATATACTGGAAGTTGTGGTGCAGTATTTTACACCGGTTTCCAGATCAAATACGTAAACCGGTCCCCTGTTTGTACCGGTACCATCGCCTCCCACCGCGTAGTACCTTCCGGAGGGGCTGAGCTGGCTGATACACACGGCGTTATCGAATACCTCATAATTCAAACCCCATTCGCCCGCAAAAACGTATGCAAAGTCATACCATCTCTCAGGAAACTCAAGGCAGGCGATTGTGACGCCGTCACGACTGTAAATGATCTCATCCTTATCTGGTTTCTCCATGCGTTTTACCTCTATACCTGTTATATCGGGTATACCGGTTATACCGGGTACACTGGGTATGCCGAAGGCTGAGGAGCAGGGCGGAGTAACAACGACATCCAGCCGGTAGGAATCGGAAATCGGAGGGATATCTCCTGGTGTCCCCGCGTACTGGGCCGCGGCGGGAACAGTTACAGTAAACACTGCCAGGAGAACCAGTGGAAACATATGACTCTTCAGCGAAACTACCATAATCAATTCCTTTCTATCACTGGCCTTGGAGGGTTGTTCAGAAGGTCAAGGGTTTCGTGAACCGGGAATACTTTTCTCCATAACCTTACACGAGCTTTCGAGGGGTCAGGCTGCGGTACAGGTTCATCCTTCACAAAGGGATCGTAGAATTTTTCTTTAAGAAGGTTCCGCCAGCCTTCGGCGCTGTTCACCCCGTATTTCGTTCTTTTTTCGGGCGGCACTATGGGCCAGAAGACATTGTTCCAGAACAGAAGGTATCGGGGATCGGCAAAGACCTCATTCCATGTAATGCCCATGAATTCTGCCATGAACCTGTGACTGTTCCTGAGTTTCCCAACGAGATCATCCATGGGTCCGAAAGCCTCTATTGCCTGAGCGCAGGCGGGCAGAAGACCGATAACCTCAATGAAAAGGGCATCCCATTCGTGCTCCACATTCGAGAGTTCCGCCATGAGTGTACCCTGGAACTCGAGCTCGGCGATGCTGTTAACGTCAGCGTAAGTCTTCATTACCAGTTCCTGCTGATAATTAACAGTTGGTGAATAGATTTCTTCAGCCTGCGCGAGAGTCTCTTTTGCAGCTTCAATAAGCGGCTCCCGGCTCATCTCAAAGAGTACACCATCCTCGACCAGCAGAGTATTGAAGTGAACGGCATTCTCAGCCTCTTCTTCAAGTTCAAATATCCTGCTGTAGTACCTGCCCTGCTTTTCCCTCGCCTCCAAGCCCATTGCATCGTACGCCATATGGTAACCGGCCGCAGCAATGCTAGCGGGTGGAACTGCCCCGTCTGAGGACATATCCCCCTCAGTACTCATCGAAGCCTGCTCCTCCGGGGCCAGTACGGGTTCGGAAGCAAGCTCTCCAATAAGGGCACCCACAACGGCAAACTCCGGATCCATGCTGATGGCCATCATGTCAGCACCGTCTTCAGCCTTGGAATAAAGGGATTCAACGAGTTCCTTTGCCCTCGTCAGTTTTTCGTTTTCAGGACCAAGGCTGGAAGTGTAATTGCCCACGGAGAAGCGGAAACTATCCAGGATCTGCTTAACTGTGGCATCCATCGCATACCTCCCTGAATACTTTCTCCAGCACTGTAAGCTGCTCATCGGTAAAAATAAGCCGGTCTCTGTAAGGTTTGTAGGATACGATTTTCTCCCAGGATACATTCGGATCAGCTTCCTTCATAAGTTTCCAGTAAGCATGGAATTTCACCAGGGATCGTTCCTCATCATTCGAACCTTTCGCGTCGGTATGGAGATGAAAGATAGCATTGATAACTGAGCCAAGGGAGTTGATAGCCTTGTTTTCATTGTAACCCAGATCGGTCTGTTGTTCAAATTTCTCAAGGTTCTCGCTGAGTTCTATATGGGTCTCAGCTGATTCAATTATTTCAAGCCTGCGCCTGTCTTCCTCAACCTTTTTCTCCTGTTCCAGCTGTTCGTAGATGAAAGCCCGGTTACCGTACCTGTCAAAGCTTTCAGCCTTCGCAGTGGAAACCATGTTGCCTGTCTGCTGAATCCTCTTCTTGAACTCGTCCGGTGAACCGGCTTCCTCCAGCATTTCCAGATAATACTCGCAATCCTTAATTCTGGCTCTGTTGAGCTCAGGTTTTGTCCCGAACTGCTTCAGCTGAGAGGTGAAGTACCTTTTCTGCATTTCAAAGGAGTTATCCATGAAAATCGCCTTTCATCCATCTATATTATGATAAGTGAGAGTTCAGATACAGCGGCATCCTGATAAGTGGATCCGGGATATATCTCAAGTATCTCAAATGTAAGCCTGTCATCCGTATCAAGCGCAAGATGCTCTGGAAACATGACAACCTGCATGTCCATAGTATCGAAAAGCTCAGCCACCAACAGGGGGGAATCATTCAGACAGACAATGAATTTCCTGATCCTCGCATTCTCCCACCATGCGCCGCCAGGCTTGCAGTAGCCGTTTCTTACAGCAAAACCTTCAGCAATGAGTTTTCCATTGGTTGAAACCGTTATCACTTCACCATGCCCATATCCCCAGACACCTTCGACCCATGCTGTTTCAGGGTCTCCATCGGTAAGATTTTCGGTTGAATAATCATTATCTCCCGCAGAGCCATGCTCAGAAGACGACTCGATCACAAGATCAATAATGTGGGTAACCTCCAGGCTTTCACTGCTGCTGCTCAAAACAAGCGGCAGGTCGCACCCTCCCCCGGCCATCCAGAAATCCCTGACCACTTCTCTGGAAACAATAGTAGTATCCCTATCATCATGTCTTAACGTGGAGTTGTCTGTGAATCGATTGATCAACAGTGAAACCTCATCAGGGAGAAACCACCCGGTAAGCCAAAACAGTGATTCCAGAGCGGGATCGACTATCAGCCTTCCTTGAACGGCATCTTCAATGTTTTCAAGAAGAAGCAGGTACGCCGCCTGATTCCGGGGACTGCTGCAGTACATCTCAAGGTTTACATCGGACCAGTCTCTGCGAAGGGCTGTCATCGGCAGCAGGAAATCAAAACCTGCGGATTCCATGTTGAGCCTGCATTCCGCAAGAAACCGCTGCAGTTCCATCACGATATCCAGCTTTACCTGATCGAAGGGCAGACTATTATCATACATGTGATAGTTCCGGGAGAAGTAAATGTGGGGCATCTCCAAACCTGATGATCTGTATATTACGTTTTCAAGAAATCGAGCAACCGATTCAGCGGGGAGATGACCACTGAAAACATCCAGAGCTGCCGGATATAATTCCTCCGTTGTCCAGCGTGAATAGAGATCCGTTTCCTCAATAGAATAACAGTCATATCCATAAAGACCGTATTCTATGATTCTGTCATCCATACTGTTATGACCTGATGAAGTAATCGTAATATCCTCAAGCGGTTTCCAGTCTGTGAAGTGCCAGGTGACCCGGTTACCGTCAACCTCCGGAGAACTGTTCCAGTCTGCCCAGGAGCAGAGTGAATCTGAGAGCATTGAGAGAGGATACTGTTCCGGCATGGTTATCGATATTACAGCATCGCCTATCCTACCAGCCCAGAGAGCTCCCGAACGCACTATGTAGGTGAAGGAAGCTGTATAGTCTTCATACCAGTAGTAATCCCATCCTGCGTTGTATGTGTTGACAAGCCTTACCGTCTCCCCCGGCTCGAAATGCATATCCCAGCAGGCTATCAATGGCCAGTCGACAAGCCCTAGATCCCTGTTGATAAGACCTCTTTCAAAGGTAACTTCGTATGCTTCGGCATCGGTGAAGGCTCTGAACTGGAACCAGTCAGGCACCATGGAATCCACCGGTATTATCTTTTCATCCGTATCTAATATCCGGTCTATTACACTGCTGTAGTCGAAATAACTTATGCCGCCCCAACTGTTCACTACGCATAATTTCTCGAACGGGAAGCCAACTGATACATCCAGCGGCTGATCGGTCAGATTTCTGAGATAGAATACACAGGTGACTTCCATTTCGGGTACATCTGCATAGCTTAACAGATTTCCCGTGGGTACGATTGAAACGCTTTCAGCCTCCATGGTGATCTGATCGGTTTCTATGGGTATGGCGCCTCTTCCATCGGGAAAGACCATCATCGTAGCTGAATCTGCGGCGGCCGTACCTGCAAGGAAGGAAAGAAGAAGAGGTAAAAACCTTTTAAACATTATTCAACTCCGTTACTCCAGTTTCCCCTGGTCAGTGGGAATAATCACCCTGAGAAGCGCAAGTTCACCCTCTAAACCGCCTGCAATCAGGAATTCGTTGTTGATCGGATCTGTCTCGATGATACTACGGAACCCATAGGCTTTATCAAAATCGCAGACAACCAGTTTCTGAATTGCTCCATCGGGATCAAGGATGGCTATGAAGGGATTTCTCGACCCCCAGACCCAGCGAGGTGATCCATCTTCAGGTCTAACACTCTCCCCTGTTGAACCTACTGCTACTATCATTCCAGAAGATGTCTCGATGGCATCAAGAACCACAGCTTGTCCCAGACCTAAGTAGACAGTTTTCCAAAGGGGATTACCTGTATCACCATCAAGAAGGCATACGAACGAGATGTCCGGGCTCGTAATCCATTCAGAAACTGAGCCACAGGCAAGAATATCACCGCTGGAGGTTTCTCTGAAAGAAGAAACGCGCGGCTCCACCTCTCCTGCCCCGCTGGACAGTTCCATCATATAGTTAGTACTCAGATCATTATGCCATATCATCTCTCCTGCAGATGATATTCTGGCTGTCCAGCTGTATGAGCTCCAGCAGTCATAATTGATGAGAAGCATATATTCGCCATCAGAAAGCCTTGTTACCTCAGGAGGATAACAGTATTCACCCGTTCCCTCGAGGGCACATGTCCAGAGAGTATCACCCTGGTCTGTGCGGGCTATCAACCATATCATATCCTGGTAATCTCCGAAACGATGAGATTCCAGTATAATGGCGTTGTCCGAATAAGTCTCTTCACATGATACCGAACATTCATCTGGTTCGATTATTATCGTCCACGTTTCATAATTGATTAATTCATCTGCAACGTCTACTGGAGAACTCCGATTTGTCGATACCATCATCTCTCCGAATTCCAGAAGCTGATAACTATAGATCCGGATTGGATACCATGTCTCAATGGGACATAAATGCTCAGAGAGAATATTAACCATGACCGAATCAGCTGATGCTGTAAGCAGCGAAGTTTGCCTCTCATGAACACGAAGGGGAATCTGATCGGTTAAATCACGGTCAGTCATCATCTCCTGATAGATACTGTAATGCTCGGATGCCTCTGC
>JAUVIR010000014.1 GCA_030592645.1 Candidatus Fermentibacterota bacterium
ACATGTCAAAGCACCTATTCGAAATTACCCATTGTTGTTCTTCAATTTATTCAGAAGGCAAATCCAGTAAGCATTTCGGGTTGGCACAGCATAGTGTACACAGTATTCCTGGAATAAGATTTTGGGTAATCCTATACTGGGTTATGCTCTTCAATGTAGAGTTGACCTGCACTATTGATAACTGAGGTGGCGACCGAACGCCAGTTTGGTTGTTCATCGAAGTTGAGATAGTGTCTGTGTCCAACGATTTGTTCAAGACGCGCGAATCAGCGCGCGTCTTCTTTTCCTTTCGTTGGTTCACAGTTTTCAGGTCAACTCTACATTCATGCCGCGCGCAGCGCGGCATGAACGCTCTAAATCAGCAGACTGCGAAACTTGAAAAAGCACCGGAGCGCAGTTCTGCTGCATTCTGTTGTTCTGCTTTGATATAGGATTATATCAGACTTTGATCCTGTAATCAAGAATGTGGGGAGACTTATTGAGCAGGTCTAAGAGTACCTTTGTTGAACCAGTAGGCTTTCTTTTTCCCTGTTCCCACTGTCTCACTGAAGAGAGAGATACATTGAGGAGTTTGGCAAACACAGCTTGGCTCAATCTGGTTCTTGCCCGGATAGCCTGGATTTCTTCAGGAGTAATTGTTACATCTGTGAATTCAATCCCGAGTTCATCGAAATCCCTTTTTGTGAAGGAGACAGGCAGATCAGAGTTAAGCAGATCCTGTACTGTCTCACCGATTGCTTCTCTCATTGCCTTTCTCATTTTGCTTCCTCCAAGTCGAACAATACCTTGTCCTTGATCGCTTTCTCTATTTGAGATGGGCTCAGCTTCAGAAGATCATTTCCCAGTTTTTGGAAGTAATGCAGTTCTTTGCTGGTCATGTTTTCCTTCTCGTTCTTCGCAAACCCGTACAGGAAGATTGCCCATCTCCTGAACCATTTGGTTACGAGCTTATCCATGAATGAATATATCACATTGTGTTATAGTTTGTAAAGTGGTTCCCCCAAGGCATCCGCATTTCTTTTCAGGTAGAACGCAAAGGTTCAGCGGATTGCACGCTGGTTAGCCTATGCCATGCTGCAATACCGCCGCCGCCGTTTGTTCTGCCCTCTATTCTAAGCCCAATCCATCTTCAGTTTGCGAAGATGGTCAACGCAATCAAGCATGTACAGGTTGATCAGACTCTGATTAGGAATGAGATGCGGGACGCTCTAGATCTTTATGTTGTAGCCATCGCTGCTGAGTATTTCCACGAAGAGATCCACATGGTACTCAGAGTGCGGAGCCGGGTAGTACTCAGCCCACTCATATAGGGTTGTATCCTTCGATGCGAATAGGTCGTTGGTCAGTCCGTCGACATCCTCAACTGATATGTACACCTCGACCTCCGACCCTCCCTGCTCGACTAGGATGTTCCCAGTATCGAACTCGAAATAACCGATCGAGTCGGTTAAGAGCTGCGTTTCCTTAAAAGAGCCGGTAGCGGGGACATAAAGACTTGCATTGACTAACGCTTCTGGTATTCCTGTAGAGTCGGAGCAGCGCATGACATACCCATTCAGGTCGGCGGACGTAAAATGAGGCTGCCCTGTGAGACAGCCACATCCGGTGACGACGAACAAGAGGAGGAAGGGAACAGCCAATTGGGAGCAGCGGGAGTGGGAGCTAGAAACTCTCTCATCAGAAAGTGATTCTAATGCACTGGATTCCATGGTACACCGTAGTCGAATCATGGCTGTCCTTTCGAGTAGAGTAATCTGTGATGGCGTCAATAGGAAACATACTCAGTTTGTCGGTTTCATGTGGCTCATTAGAAGAGCAACCGAGAAGAATGCAGTCATGATCTGCCACCCAATCGGCCAACATCTGCTAGACCTCCGGAGTTCGCACACTGCATAGAAATCATTAGTAGTCTTCATAGACAGTTGTAGCTCGATGGTGGATGGGGAAAATTGTTAGCTCTAGATTCCCGTCCAAGGACTGGATCAACATAGCGGTACTCGTCATGCTTGCTATCTCATTTCGCTTCTAGCAGAATGTAGAGTCTACATATCAGGGAGGATGAATAAACAAGAGCTGCTATTCAGGAGGGAAAAAAGAGAAGCGCAGGGTCATGAGTCCGGTACGGGAGAAGTGTCTACGATAGATTCCCGGGGAGCCTTCCAAACGGTCCTTTGTGATTTGTTGACAATGGATATCCGGATATTTATACCAAAGCATTGAAAAGGCAGCGATACAGCTTAATAAGGGACTATCAGTGATGCGGAGAGTTTCCTGAACATGGCTCATAACACGATCAGATCCAATTACAGTAAGCTGGCGGACAGATTGAATCGCTTTCCTCAGGGCGCTCCCCCTTCCGAACTGCTCTTCAGGATTTTGAAAATGCTTTTCAGCGAGAAAGAGGGTGAACTGGTTTCGCTCCTGCCTGTCAAACCCTTTACAGCTCGAAAAGCCAGCCGTATCTGGAAAATGGATCTGACAAGCACTCGGAAAGTACTGGATGAACTTGCCGGGCGTGCAATCCTGGTTGATATCGAGCAGAACGGGGAGTTCGTTTATGCTCTGCCGCCTCCGATGGCAGGATTTTTCGAGTTCTCCCTCATGCGTGTACGGGATGACATTGATCAGAAGATGTTAAGCGAATTGTTCTATCAATACATGAATGTGGAAGAAGATTTCATCAGAGAGCTGTTCACCAGGGGAGAAACACAGGTAGGGCGGACCTTTGTACAGGAATCTGCCTTATCCATGGATAACGCGCTGCATGTTCTTGATTACGAGCGCGCGACCGAAGTCATAAGGAATTCTTCTCATCGGGGTGTCGGGATATGCTATTGTCGTCACAAGATGTCTCACCTCGGCAGAGCCTGCGAAGCCCCGCAGGAGATATGCATGACTTTCGGCAGCACCGCCGCATCGCTTATCAGGCACGGCAACGCCCGTTCTCTGGAGGTTCGGGAGAGTCTTGATCTACTTCAGGCAGCGTACTCACATAATCTGGTCCAGTTCGGAGAGAACGTGAGAGAGCAGGTAAGTTTCATCTGCAACTGCTGCGGGTGCTGCTGTGAGGCTATGATCGCTGCGAGGCGTTTTGCAATAATGAACCCCGTTCATACGACTAACTTTCTTCCGGTCGTAAACGAATCTGATTGCAACGGGTGCGGCAAATGTGTAACTGCCTGCCCTGTAGAAGCTATGACATTGGTTTCATCAAACGATCCTCTCAAACCCGGTATGAAAGTTGCGAAACTGGTGGAAGATATCTGTCTGGGCTGCGGTGTTTGCGTTAGAACCTGTGAGAGAGGCAGTATTCACCTGAAATCCCGACCGGGCAGAGTTATCACCCCGCAGAATTCAACACACAGGGTGGTATTGATGGCAATTGAGCGGGGAAAACTGCAGGACCTGATTTTCGACAATCGAGTCCTGTGGAGCCACCGAGCACTGGCAGGGGTTCTTGGCGTCATTCTGAAACTTCCGCCTATCAAACAGGCTCTTGCAAGTAAACAGGTTAAATCACGCTATCTGGAGGCTCTTATCAATCGCATGGAAAAATAGTCAGCGAATCTTACCGATGTTAATGCTGCATCAGTTCTCAAGAGGGTTGAATCGGATGAAGCTTCATAGTATTGTAACGCCAAGATTGCAGGGCCGTCCTCGGGGACGGTATCGACCACACACCCACAAGGGGGAATAAATGAAACTCGTTACTCTACTTTCAATGACCGTGATGCTTGTGCTGCTGGCATGTGGAGGGGGCGCATTGCCCGAGGATTCCATGAAAGCCTTCGTCGATGCGGTTAAGTCAGGAGACGGTGCAACAGCAGCCAGTTACATATCCAGCTACGCGCTGAGCGAGTTGGATGTTCAGCTCGTTGCGATCAAGGAAAATCCTGAGATGTCTGTCACCTACTTAGAGGCCATGGGAGTAGAGACGACTGCGAATGAAATCTCTGAATGGACCAGTGAAGACCTCCTGGCGGCTTTCTTCAGCAGCCCTGGAATGGTGGAGGAGCTGGGTGACAAACTTGATCTTGTGATCAACGGTTCTGAGGTCGACGGTTCGGAGGCGGTTGTCTTTATTACTACTGCCGATGGTAGAGAAGAAGAAGTCGAAATGATCCTCGAGGATGGAGTGTGGAAGCTCTACGAGATGCCATCAGAATAGCTTTCTTCGGGTAATTTTCTGTGCGCCCCGTGACGTTCCGGTTACGGGGCGCTTTCAAAATCCACGGCAAAATCTATCACACAGATATTTCCATAGGCAGGATGCTCTTCCACTGCTATACCGACCAGTCTGAAATTCGGATTGAGAATGATAGTTCGATGTCCTCTGTCAGGGACCCCATCATCAATCAGAAGACCAATTACTATCTCTCTTCCGGTAGCCGGCCCGTATGAGATGACCTCTCCGATTGAGATGAGCCATTGACCGTATCGCTCGAGCCTGGCTGACAGGTCTGATCGATCGCTCCCGATGTGACCCATCTCTCCTGTCAGCGATAGATCAAGAGCGTGATCCAGAGCTGCGGGAGTGATGTCCGCCGATGGGAGCAGAGGTGTCATAGGATCGGTATCCTCCATATCCGAAACACATTCCTCAACTGCCCCGACACCCTCCCGGGTAATAAGAGACAATCCTTCCACTTCACGATACATAACGCAGGAAAAATACTCCATCCGCGGTTCGATGAAATCGCGCGTGTAACGAGCCGGATCAGTCCGTGCCATATTCAGGTGCAGGATCACGTCTTTCTCAAGATCGTCTAGAAATTCCGCGTCTGCTGCTGTTGAAAGCGCTTCCAGAGCCCAGTCTACCACAGGCCAGAGGTCTGGTTTGCTCCAATCAGAGGGAGAGAGGATAATGGTATCCTTGAGAACAGCAGCCCGAACACCTGGTTTGAGCAGTACAGACCCGCAGCCGGAAATCGACAGGATCAGCACTGTAAATAAAAACAGTCTCAGTATTATCATTTTATCAGCAGCTCGGGGGAGATGACAGAGTTCCTGTGAATGACCTGCTTGAAGAATTTCTTCCAGCTTATTCCCCATTTGCTCTTGAAGTACTTCTGGGGATCCATGGTCGGGGAATCGTTGAATCGGGCGGTTGTTCCTTTGGAGAAATGGTATACCAGGCTGTTGCCGACTCCTATGAAATGCCGGCAGCCGTGTCGGTACATTTTCATGGCGAGATCCGGGTCGCTGCCAAAACCTGGGAAGAAAGTCTCGTCAAAACCGCCGATTGTCTCCCAGTCCGCTCTTTTAAGAAGAACCGGGGTCCATGTGCTGACAACATTGTAGGGTCTGAAGAGTGTTCTGTACTCGCGGAGCAGCCTCTCCTCCTCGAAATCGGAAGGAGAACCGCCGTAGTTCCTGTTCCCGATGTAACATGGTGTGGAGTTCCCAGGCTCAATGGCGGTTCCGGAAAGCCACAGTTTATCGGCAAGGCCGGAGTAACCGAAAAGGGCGGTATCCCAGCCGGGCAGCGGATACATATCGTCGTTCATATAGCAGACGAAATCGGTTGTTGCCTTCGAAGCAGCCCTGTTTACGGCAGTGCATACACCCGTGTTCTCTGCTGAGCTGGAGAAGAGGATATTCTTGCCGCGAGCCCAGTTTTCACAGGATTCATCAATTTCATTGAAGAAAATGATGATCTCATGACTCACCGCACTGTTGGCAACAAGGCCTCTGTACATGAGGTCGAGGTACTCGAGGTTCTTCCATGTTGGAACGATTACAGAAAACGGCTTCATCACAGGGCAGCAGGCCAGCCGTTTTCCATGAGGTCTGCAAGCCTCTCGACCACGCTTTCAACAGGTATCCTTATCTGGTCGAGTGAGTCCCGCTCACGGATGGTGACACTTTTATCATCAAGCGAATCGAAATCGAAAGTAATGCAGAACGGTGTACCCGCTTCATCCATTCTCCTGTAGCGCTTTCCGATCGAGCCTGTCTCATCGAACTGCACCGGGAAATGAGGCCTCAGCAGGTCAAAGACTTCCAGTGCGCTGGTCGAAAGTTTTTTTGAAAGAGGCAGTACAGCGGCCTTGATTGGAGCCAGGCTGCGGTGAAGGCCAAGAACAACTCTCTCTCTTCCCTCTACTTCCTCTTCGCGGTAAGCATCGAGAAGAACCGCAAGCAGAGTTCTTCCGATACCCCCGCTTGTTTCGATAACCCAGGGAACGATCTTCTTATTGTTGATCTGGTCAAGATAGGTAAGATCCTGACCGCTCTCTTCTATGTGAGCCTTAAGATCAAAGTCCGACCTGTTAGCGATACCCTCAAGCTCACCCCAGCCCTCTGCGGCAAACGGGAATGCGTATTCGATGTCAAAACAGGAACTGGCGTAATGGGCAAGCTCGTTCTCTTCATGTTTTCTGGTTCTGATATTCCGGCTCTTAATTCCAAGTTGTGAATACCATTTCATTCTCTCATCCATCCAGTACTCGAACCACTTGTCAGCCTCTTCGGGAAGACAGAAGAATTCCATCTCCATCTGCTCGAATTCACGGGAGCGGAAAACAAAGTTGCGCGCGGTTATCTCGTTTCGGAAAGCCTTTCCTATCTGAGCAATTCCAAAGGGAAGTTTCTGCCTGGTGGCGGTGACGATGTTCCTGAAGTTGACAAAAATAGACTGACAGGTTTCAGGACGGAGGTATACAGTGGCGGAATCATCTTCCAGCGCCCCCATCTGGGTTTTGAACATCAGTCCGAAATCTCTGGGTTCGGTCAGCGGTCCTCCGCATTCTGGACAGGAGTCTCCTTCGATATGATCCTGGCGGAACCTGTTTTTGCATTTGAGACAGTCGACCATAGGGTCATGAAAATTCCTGAGATGACCCGAAGCCTTCCATACGTCCGGATGTGTAATTATGGCTGAATCCATTCCGACAACATTCCGTCTGGCGGACACCATGAAATTCCACCAGCTGGCTTCAATATTTTTCTTCAGTTCAACACCCAGGGGACCATAATCCCAGGAGGACTGCAGTCCTCCATAGATCTCTCCCGATTGAAACACATACCCGCGTCTTTTACAGAGAGATACAAGCTTCTTCATCAGGTCTGTGATGTCAGCGGTCATTTTCAAGAGCCTCCAGTACTGCAAGTGATTTCAAATTTATTTTAGTTTCCATGTGTACTTCCGCGAATCTTCTCATAAGGTCAAAGCACTGCCTGTATCCGCCGTGCCATAGTTTCAGGTTTCTTACTTCGTCCAGCCTGCTGTTTCTGGACTTGCGCAGAAAAACTATCAGACCCTGCGGAATCTCCTCAGAGCTGCCGCTGCCGCAGCTCTCACAAACAATACCGCCGGATAAGGCATCCCATAGCGACGATTTACGAGGGTCGCAGCCGCATCGCGTACAGCGGTCTACTTCCATAGCGAAGCCGGAAAGCCTGAGGGCCTTTTCAATCCCGGAACATAATACAGGCCAGAAGGGAGCGCCTGCGGCGAAGTTATCAAGAACACCGCGGATAAGATGGAACATCGGATGGGAAGGTTCACTGCCGGTTATGGTGCGCAGAAGCCATTCAACAAATAGACAGGAGTGCACAAAAGCATCAGGATCGCTGCGGATTGGATCGTAATGGTTGATAACGGTGGCTTCAGTAGCTGTATCAAGCTCTCTGCCTTCCCTCCTGGAAAGTGCAATGTCAACCATGGATAGGAGTTCGGTCCTTCCGTAGAAAGGGCTCTTTGGCCGCAGAGCGCCTTTTACGATCGCTGATATTCTACCGAAATCCAGTGAATAGAGAGTCAGTATCAGGGAAGATTCACTCCAGCGAACCCGGCGAAGAACAAATGAAGGGGTTGTAACTCGAATATTTCACTCTCCGAATATTGGGTCCTGGCGGGGACATCAGTCCGACTCTTCCCCCTGGTCCTCAAGGTGTTCTACTCTGACAAAGAGTATCCGCTGAGCTCTTACCTGTTCAACCGTGAACCTGAAACCTGAAAGCTCGGCCGCATCCTGCTGGCGGGGTATTTTGCCCATCAGGCTGTAGATCATGCCTCCGAGGCTTTCGTATCCATCGTCTTCGAATGCTGTGCTGAGCAGTTCGTTCAGATCGTCTATAGGTATGCGGGCATCCAGTATGTAGGAGTTGTCATCGAGTTTTTTTACAAGAAGAGCTTCCTTATCGTATTCATCCAGAATCTCACCGAAGACCTCCTCCATAATGTCCTCTATTGTCACAAGCCCTGCAGTTCCGCCGTATTCGTCAACCACAATAGCCATGTGTATTCTATTCGACTGAAACTCACGGAGGAGCTCATCTATCCTCTTGTACTCCGGAACAAAGTACGGTTTCCTGAGGATCTTCTTCAATTCAATTTTTTTACTCTTTTCGGAAAGAAGAACGAGGATATCCTTGGCATACAGCACTCCGCGGACATTGTCTATTCGTTCTTCATAGACCGGTATCCTCGAATGCCCGGCCTTTTTCAGCTCATGGATCACTTTTGACAGATCCGAATTTATTTCCACACATACGATGTCGATACGGGGAACCATGACCTCTCTGACTATCTTATCGGAGAAATCAATAATACTGTCCATAAGCTCCTGCTCTTTTTCGAATTCCCCCGGATCGCCCTTTTCCCGGCGTCGCTCAAGCCAGATGACATCCGGAGGGGTGATAAGCCAGTCTGCAGAATCTGGATTATCCTCCCTGCTGTTTCTGAAAATCAGAAGAGCAGGTATACGGAAGGGAAGTGAGATCAGCCAGTAGGGAACCTTCAGAATTGACAGTAATCGAAGAGCATTACTCCTGGCTATGAGGGAAGGCAGAATCACGGAAAGGATGAATGCTGCAAGGAGAAGAATGAGTGCTATAAGCCAATATGGGATAGCAATATATGAAGATAATTTTCCAGCTGTCAGAATTGAGCCGGCTCCAGCACCGACCATAGCAGTAAAATTCAGCAGCCATAGTATTCCCAGGTGAAAAAAGGCTACCTGTCTCCGTTCTGACGGGTCCCTGCCTTTCGAGAGAACAACCTCTGGTATACATGCTCTGATCCCCGAGGAAAGGAACAGCACAGTAAGAGAGGAAAGGTATACGATAACAGCTGTAATCAATTTTCCACCTGTTTTCCAATGGCTTCCGCTACAAGAGAATTGACTTCCCTGTTCATAATTGCGGTATCCTTCTCGTTATTGTGAGAATATCCTTTGAGGTGCAGGTAACCGTGAAAGATCCGCTCAAGCAATGCTTCAACAGGCGGGAACAGCCGTCCGTCAACGTAGATCGTTCCATCAGGCATATCCTCTTCCCCCAAAGCGAGGTCAAATGAAAGCACATCGGTAGCTCTGTCAATATGCCGGTAATTTCTGTTCATGACCCGCAGATATCCCGGATCGGTCAGGACCACTTCAATTGAGCCCTCCAGCAGGTTCTCTGTCAGGCTCTGCAGATCTTCCGCACAGAAACCCGGGTTTTCAAGGATCACGCTGATATCAGCCATTTGAATCCCCTGTCGGATAATTACTTACCCTCTTGTAAAATTTGCTTTCAAGAACAGAAATGAAGACCTTAACAATGGTTTTAAGATTTCTTCTGGTAAGATGACAGTCATCAAGTTGGCCCTCGAGGTCATTTTCGTCTATGACCCGTTCAACCAGTTCAGCTACGCCTTCCGGAGCAGTCAGGTTCTTGGTGGAGGATGATGCCTGATCCGCAAGCAGCACCAGGGCTGCCTCTATGGTTTGCGGCCTTGGACCCGAATAGGAGAAATCGGCTTTTTTTACGCTTTTCGGATCATCCGATTCCTGCAGAGCTTTATTGTAGAAGTATTTAGTAAGACCTACCCCGTGATGCTGCTGTATAATATCAATTACAGCTCTGGGAAGTTTAGCCTTTTCCGCCATCACAACCCCGTCGTTAACATGTTCGATGATATTTCTGGCGCTCTCCAGCGGATTCATTCTGTCATGCGGGTTCTCCATGTTTCTCTGGTTCTCTATAAACAGTTCCGGATCAGTCATCTTTCCAATATCGTGGAAGTACCCGCCGGCGGAAGCGAGCGATTCCCAGGCATTGAGCGCTCCCGCAGCGCGCCCGGCAAGCTCAGCGACGGTTTGAGAGTGATTCCATGTTCCCGGGGCAACCTCCCGCATCTGCTTCAGAAGAGGATGGTCGGTTTTGTTAACTTCATCAATAGACAGAACAGTATATACACCGAACATTTTTTCGAAAAGGAACAGAAGCGCGTGCGCCGAACCTATTCCGATAACCGGAACGATCAGAAGACCCAGAATAGATTCACCTATAGATAATGAATAGAGAGAAGTGTTAAGGATATGCAGGAGAAGAAATACACCAACACCTCCCGCTGCCGCCAGACCTATCGCAACAGGAACGCTGCGCCTTTCCCGGACATCCCAGACGGTAAGAGATGCCAGAATTCCTGAAACTGCTGAAATCAGTACAACGGAGTATGGGTGAGGATGAACAAGACCGAGAACCATGGAGAAGACAAGGGTGAAGAAAACCGCGTGTCTTCTGTGAAAGAAAATACTTGTAAGGGCCGCTCCGAATGTGACCAGGGAGGCGCAGGGAAAACTCGTGCTGTTCCCAAGGACCAGCCATAGCGTTCCGGTGGCGGCAAGGGATAGTACCCATATCACGCCCAGAAGAAGAAACCTGTTCACCGCCACCCATGTATCCGGCATAATGTCGTGAACGTAGAAGAATGCTATTCCCGTTATCAGTAAAACAAGAAGCAGCAGGCTCATTACATGCTTGAAGCGACGGTTATCCAGGGTGGTGTTCTTCAGATGATCGAGGTATTCGATGGTTCTTGAGGTTACCTGCTCGTTTGCTTTCAGAAGGACAGTTCCCGCTGTTATTGTTGTATCGATATTACTGAGCCCCGTGACGACGGTCTCCGCGTTTGCCCTTCTTGAGGAGTCATCCACAATGAGGTTGGGGCAAAGAATGGAGGATAGCTCGGTAAGCTCATCACTGGACAAATTCCATCTGGACAATCTTATTTTAAGAATATCCCTTACATCCTCTATTTCGTTGATATCGAACAGTTGTCTGTCCTCTGTACCCCGGGAGCTGATGAGAACAGCCTGCTCCCCATCGTAAAACTCACGGACATCAATCAGGTCGAACACACCCTCATCGTAGATTGATTGCAGCTCCTCGACCATTCCGCTGGCAAAGGAGGAATCGTAAGTTGCGAGCAATAGAATAGGATATAACCTGCTTCGCAGAGGCTGCCAGACCTCCCGGTCAAATTTCAGGTGTACCGGAATGGATTGCAGAATCCCGTCGCGAATTTCACTGAATTCCTCCTCATGGTAAGGAAGATCAAAATCGACAGGGGCAACTATGTCATGGGGAAGGGTCTGTCCGACATTCAGTTCAAGGTCGATAATATGTTTGTCAGGCATGAAAAAGAGATAAAAGGTCCCGATGAACACGGCTGCAACAAGACTGCCGCTTAATAGATTTCTGGTTTTCATCGGTGTGCCTCTCTGTCTTCACTCCGTTCAAATGCCGAAATAATACTCTGGACAAGAGGATGTCTTACAACATCATTCTGATCAAGATATGTGAATTCTATACCACCGATACCAGAGAGGATCCTCCTTATTGCAACAAGCCCCGACGAAGAAGGGGGTTGAAGATCTATCTGAGTAATGTCACCAGTGATAACCGCTCTTGAACTGTATCCCAATCTTGTAAGAAACATCTTAAGCTGTGTTATTGTAGTGTTCTGAGCTTCATCGAGAATGGCAAAAGCGTTGTTCAGAGTTCTCCCGCGCATATATGCAAGAGGCGCGACTTCAATAGTCCGGTTATCCAGAGATCTTCGCACTCTTGCAGGAGAGAGAGTGTCGTCAAGCGCGTCGTATACCGGTTTCAGATATGGGTCTATCTTCTGTTGAAGGTCTCCGGGTAGGAATCCGAGCCTCTCTCCGGCTTCAACAGCAGGTCTTGAAATGATTATTCTGTCAACCACGCCGTCGCTGAGGGCGGCTACTGCGCTGGCCACAGCAAGGAATGTTTTTCCGGTGCCCGCGGGACCTATACAGAATACCAGCTCCGAATTCTTAATTGCGCGCAGATAGTTTTCCTGCCCTGCAGTTTTGGGAATTATCCGCCCGGCAGGCCCCGGAACGGAGAGTTCAAGAGTTGTATCATTCTTTTCGGGAAAATTCAGTGCGGCATCAATACTGTGGTCGCTCAGGCAGCCGGAGGCTTTGATCTCATGCTCCAGCCTCGCAAAAACCGCTTTGGCCATATCAACTGATGGTCCGCTGCCGGAAAGATTGAGGATCCCATTTCTGTAAACGGCTTTAACACCCAGTGTTCTGCAGATGCGCCTCAGGTTGGCATCTCCGGTACCGAATATACTGGCAGCCGATTCTCTGGAAAGGTTTAGTTTCGATTCTCTTGAATGATCTTGCATTCAGTAAGTTCTTTCAGATAAAAGGAAGACTCTCCACAGAAAGTGTGAAGAGCCTTCCAGATCCACTGATAATTCTAGCGTGTTCCTCCAAAACCCGCAGAGCGGGTAATGTCGAGGATCTGTCCGGGGTAAATCAGGTTAGGATCGCTGATTATGCTGCGGTTAGCTTCGTAAAGCTGTGGCCACATGCCTCTGTCGCCGTAGACTCTGCTGAAACCGGCGATCTTACCGAGGAAATCTCCCTCGATAACCGTGTATCTGCTGAGCATGGGCAGCGGTACCCAGAGGGTATGTCCCGCGTAGATAAGGTTAGGATCGCTGATGGTGTCGCGGTTGCGTTCGTAGATAGCAGGCCACTGCGAACCATCACCGTAGTTGTAGTGATAGGATGCTATTAACCAGAGGCATTCACCATCAATAATGGTATGCTGAACGCCGGCGCCGCGAAGGCGGGCGATCTCTGCCCTGAGGGCATTAATCTCGCTTGTCAGCTCGGCTATCAATGCATTGATTTCCGCAAACTCAGCTCGCAGAGGAAGAACCTGAGGTTCAAGCACGTCGCTGCGTGCATCCGCCTCGGCCTTTCTCCATTCCCAGTAAGCGATCTGAAGATGAATATCGTCATCTCCCATTGCTTCGATTTCAGCCTGTGAATACGCTGAAAGTTCCTCGGCTGTCCAGGTCTTGGCAAGACCCGTTGATGCAAGGCCGAGGCAAATCATCAGAGCTAATACTAGTGTACGCTTCATTGTTTTCCCCTTTCCCTGCTATCGGCTTCCGCCGCCGAGTGAATAGTATTCTGCCTGAAGTTCAGCAAGTTCCGCTTCAAGTGCAGCAATCTGTGCATATCCATCTGCGATCTGACCCGGCAGAGTTGTAAGTTCTTCCTCAAGACCATCTGCTCTGGCTTCTGCTGCAAGAGCCGCTGCGCGGGCATCGTCCCTTGCCTGAAGCTCTGCGGCGCTCGGTCCGCATGCTGCCATGAGCAGTGATACTGTCAGGAGTCCAAGAAAGAACCACTTTGTTCTCGCCTTGAGCATACCTGACACCTCCTCTCGATTTCATTCGGTTATGGGTTACTCACGAAAATACAAAGGTACTCATACATTTCCATATACTCGTACGACTAGACACCAATATAGAATCTTAACGAAAACAGACTTGATGTCAATGAAGAATCCGCTTGTCAGTCAGCCGATCTTCTTATGTCGCCTGCAATACCATAAATATACTGAAAGACCAATTGAAAGACCCACAATATCCGCAAGCAGATCACCAGCTGAGCAATCTCTTCCGGGAACAAAACTCTGATGGATTTCGTCGCTGACAGCATAAATAAGCCCCAGAGTGAATATGACCGGAACGGGATGATACCCCCTGCAGAGATCCCGGTTTACAATCATCGAAACAGACAGAAGAAAGTATATCCCTGCATGAAGAACTTTGTCCTGATGCTGAAAAAACGGTGGAATCACTTCCAGTGACGGCTGATGACTGAGGTAGAATATCCCTCCGAGCATTGCAAGCAGAAAGACCCTTTTCGCTGTCCTTCGGGCTAGAGTTCCTGCTGTCACCGGTTCTTCTTCCATCCTGAAAGATCGATCTTCTTAACAACGCAGGTACCGGGGCCGGCTTTCCGGGCATCCGATACGGCTTTCTCGGCTTCTCCTGTGAGAAGCAGAACCTTTCTGTTTACGTGAGTGTAAACACATCCAATTGAAGCGGAAACCGATACGATAGAATCAGACATCTTTCCCGAATATCTATAAGAAAGGGCATCTGCAGCCTTCTGACCCATAGCTTCCACAACAGCTTTGCCTGCCTTTGGAATGCAGGCAGCGAAACTGTCAGGTCCTGTCCTGGCGATGAACACATCCTTTGAGAAACAGCTTCCGAATCGTTCAGCGACATCTTTCAGCAGACGATCCGCCTCGCTGTAACCAAGCATTTGATTAATTGCGCCGAAGCCGTCTATGTCCGCAACGATAAGGCCGACATACCAGCCGTATGTCTCGACTTCCTTTGCCATCTGATGAAGGTGTCTGTCCAGAAGGGTTACGCGCGGGAGCCCTGTAAGCGTATCCCTGCCCGAGATACTCCTTAACTTCTGTTGCATGCCCGCAAGCTCTTCCCTCATGGAGAACATTCCCGCAACTGTCAGCAGGACCTCTTCGTGATACTGCATGAACGCATTATCATCTTCGTGTTCGGCCATGATAAGGGCGATGACTTCTTCCTCCCGGATAACTGGGACTCCCATACAGCTTCCTGCTTTGTCATGGATGCCTGAATCAGGAGAGAACGCGTTCACGCTATTTCCTCCGGACCTTATTCTTGAGCGCCTGCACGGAACCCTGTTCTTCAATACCCATCCCGCTATTCCTGCCGAACTGTCGAATGTTTTCCCCCGTCTCCATCTGGCAAGCGGCCCCCTTGAAACCCATACCCTTGTTCTGTTGTGCCTGATGTCTACGTCTGCTATTGAAATCGTTGAATTCGGGATCAGCGCCGAGAGAATACCTGCCATTCCATGAACAGCTTTATCCAGATTTCTGTCATTGCATGCGGCAGTAAGTTTCAGCATCCACGAAAATTCATCGCCTGGGGGAGATGCCTCTCTGCGGCATGTTCCCTGAAGTATTTCCGAAAGATTTTCCAGATCCGAAATAACGCTGTCAGATGGTTTGTTCCCTGAAAAATCCTCCAGAAGAAAGCCTTCGAGCGCTGCCTCTCCTATCAGAGGGCACAGGACGATCCAGAGGGAGCCCCCGTCCCCCGCACCGGGGAAACGGTACGGTAGAAGTTCCGAGCGTTCTTCGTTTGAATCTGCTCTGATGATAACAGTCTCTCTGCTGTTCTCCGCGATTCTCGCCAGTCTCTGCTTTTCCGGAAGCATGAACTTTGAAATAACGATCCTATCGTCTGCCACATGCTCAGCAAGCCGGAAAAAGCCATCATCGCTTCGTACGAACAGACATGTCGAATCCGCTCCACTGTTCTTATGTATCATCTGAAGAAGCGGATAGGAAGAGCCGCCGGGCTTATCCTTTGGGGGAGCGGGATCCTCTGAAAAGAACTCCTTCTCCGTCAGCCAGTCAGATGCCAGGCCGAACAGGAAAGGAACAAGAAGTGCCTTCAATGCAGGGAGAAGTAATGGGATAAGCCTTGAGATAAGGGGTTCTCCCCCTGTCCAGATGGAGGCATTGAGAAGTGAGAATGCTTCGGTAAAACCGATAACGAGACCGAGCTCAGTTGCCGACCCGTTATTAGAGGGCAGTGATACCCACATAAGAAAGAACAGATAGACTGAATAATAGATGCTTTGGGAGCTTCCGGTGAGCTGAACGCCTGCTAGAAGGCCAGCGCAGATCCAATAGAGTATGATCCGGCCTTTTACCTGTACAATTCCTTTCTGGGTCAGATGTGCGAGCGCCGCTGCAAGCAGCAGCAAGCCCGTTCCAAGAAGAAGTAGTGCGGGATCAGCGGCGTACGGCTCTATGCTTCGGAATCTGCCGGAAGCCAGAACAAGGAACAGCACCAGCAAGGCAGTATATCCGGTTATTCTCAGAACTCTCAAAATGTACTTCTCCAATGCTGTTGTGTCTGCATTGCACTCCACGGATACTGATGAGTAGACTGGGAATATGTGAAAATGAAAGGTTGCCGTCCCTATCGAATTACCATACTGTCCCGCAGGGGGTTGACGATTAGGACAAAATTTCAGATTAATATACTGCTTATATGGAAACTGCAGAAAGATCCCCCGATACCGCTCTGACCGGAAAACTATAAAGCCAGAGAACAAATAACTTTCATCAATTTACCGTGCCGGCTTTCCTGGCTGGTGCTTTCTACGCATGCATTTCACTGGTCAAACCCGAACTGAAGAGGATAAATGAGCAGAAAACCGATGCCCGGACTATCGCAGACTGACCTTGAAAAGAAAACACTTGTCGAACTTCAAGCCCTGGCAAAGGAAAAGGGACTCGAAAGGGTATCCGGAATCAGAAAGAAAGATATCATTGTAAAACTGCTTGAGATGAAGACGGAGAGAAACGGTCTTGAATATTCAACAGGTGTGCTTGAAGTTCTATCGGAGGGATACGGATTCCTCAGGTCAAATGAAGGCAGCTATCTGCCCTCATCCTCGGATATTTATGTATCTCCATCACAGATCAAACGTTTTAAACTGAACACGGGAGATAGTATTTCGGGCCAGGTCAGAAAACCGAAGAACGGGGAGAAATACCTTGCGCTTCTGCGGATCGAGAGTGTTAACGAAAAAAGTCTTGAAGAGCTTAAAGGCAGGCCGAGATTTGACGTCCTTACTCCTTACTACCCGGAAGAGCGATTCATTCTCGAAACGACACCGGATAATATGTCCGGCAGGATACTGGATCTTCTTGCTCCGATAGGGAAGGGACAGAGAGCTTTGATCGTGTCTCCGCCCAGAGCAGGTAAGACCATGCTGCTTCAGAATCTTGCGAACAGTATATCCGAAAACCATCCTGACACAAAGCTCTTGATTCTCCTTATTGATGAGCGCCCTGAAGAAGTGACGGATATGAGAAGGCATGTAAAGGGAGAAGTAATCGCATCCACATTCGACGAAAACCCCAAAAGACATATTCAGATAGCCGATATGGTACTCGAAAAAGCCAAGCGGTTCGTTGAGAGCGGTTACGATGTTGTAATTCTTCTGGATTCCATCACAAGGCTTGCCAGGGCAAACAATCAGGTGATGCCTCATTCAGGCAAGATCCTTTCGGGTGGAGTGGATTCAAACGCTCTTCAGAAACCGAAAAGATTCTTTGGAGCGGCAAGAAATATTGTTGAAGGAGGAAGCCTTACCATAGTAGGAACAGCTCTGGTAGATACCGGAAGCAGAATGGATGAGGTTATATTCGAGGAGTTCAAAGGCACTGGTAATTCGGAAATAGTTCTTGACAGGCGTCTTGCGGATAGAAGAATATGGCCTGCCATCGATATAACAAAATCAGGCACCCGGAAGGAAGAGCTTCTGGTTGATGAAGAAAGCCTGAGCAGAATATGGATCATGAGGAAGATCCTCGTTGACATGAACCCGGTTGAAGCGATGGAAGTCTTGAAGAAACAGCTCTCAAAGCATAAATCGAACAAGAGATTCCTTGACGCAATGGGTACAGTGTCAGAATGATAGCACTTATTCTGCTTGCTGACATGGAGGAAGTAAATTGAAAAAGGATATCCATCCCGAATACAGAGAAGTCACATTCAGCTGTACCTGCGGAAACAAGATCAAAACCCGCTCAACAGGCAGTGACAAGAAATTTGATGTCTGTTCAAACTGTCACCCCTTCTACACAGGGAAACAGAAACTGGTTGACTCCGCAGGCAGGGTAGACAAGTATCTCAGGAGATACGGAAAAAAAGAAGACAGCGCTAAGTAGCTGTAGAATCCGAGTACGTCCGGGGGAGCTTCGATGCTCCCCCTTCCTTATTCTAAATTTTTGTAGGAGAAGAATGAATAACAACATAGCGGAGAACAGCGAGACAGCTCCGGAGGAATCGAAGACCGGAGGTCAGGCGGTGCTGGAGGGAGTGATGATGCGTTCCCCGGTTTCCACTGCCGTTGCGGTTAGAACTCCCGAAGGAAAGATCATTGTCAAAAAACTGAAAATCAAAGAACTCAAGAATTGCGGCAGTATATGGGCAAAACCTGTTTTCAGAGGCGCAGCGACACTGATCGATACACTCAGGCTTGGAATGAAAGCCCTTAACTGGTCAGCAGAAGTTGCCGAGGAATCTTCCGGCTCAGAAAAAAAGAAGGGAGGCTCCGGTTTTTCAACCTTTCTTACTACAGTCTTTGCATTCACGCTCGCTATCGTACTTTTCGCCTGGCTGCCGCTGCAGAGCAGTAAATGGATACTTGATAACGGGTCTTCCGCAGCCGGCCTGCAGTTCGGGATCCACATGCTGGCAGGTCTTTTCCGATTGATCGCCTTTCTTCTCTATCTGGGCGCGATATCGTTTATGCCTGATGTCAAACGGCTGTTCATGTACCATGGTGCGGAGCATCAGACGATTCACGCCTGGGAGAAAGGGCTTGTTCCTCTTGCGGAGCAGGCAGTTGAGCAGAGCCCGCTGCACCAGAGGTGCGGAACCAGTTTTCTTCTGCTTGTCATGCTTGGCACCATACTCTTCTACGGCATCTTCGATTCTATGGTTATACTGATTACGGGATACAACCCGAGTGCTTTGATCAGAGTGCTGTACCATCTGCCCCTGATTCCCCTTGTAATGGGACTGAGCTACGAAATCCTCAAGCTGGCGGACAGGCATCTCGAAACTTCAGCTATCGCAAAGGCGGTTACGGCACCGGGACTACTGCTTCAGAAGCTCACCACAAGGAAGGCTGGATTAAGAGAGATTGAAGTGGCAGTTGCTTCTCTATACGTTTCTCTTGGAAAAAACCCCGGACCTGACGTTGAAATACTCGACCGGGGCGAGGATGGTCATATCGAGGAGGAAAATGAAAACCTTTGATATGGGATCCATGGAGAAGAGACTCTCTGAAATCGACGAAAGCCTCTGTTCCCCGAAAACTCTCAAGATCCCCTCACTTATACGTTCACTAACCTTCGAACGTGCCGGCCTGTCAAGAATTCTCAGCGCCATCGGAGATATTAAAGAAGTCACTTCATCTCTTGAAGAGACAAGGGAACTTCTGGAAGATGATGACCGGGAACTGGCAGCCCTGGCAGCCCTTGAGATCCCTGAAATGGAAATGAGGCTTGAGAAGCTTGAGCATCAGCTGAAAATGCTTCTCATACCTCCGGATCCCAATGACAGCAGGGATGTTATCATCGAGATTCGCTCGGGAACAGGGGGAGAAGAGGCAGCCCTGTTCGCCGCAAACGTTTACAGAATGTATTCAGCTTTCGCCCAGAAGAACGGATGGTCGCAGGAGATATTCAGCAGCAGCGGATCCGAAAGAGGAGGGTTCAAAGAAGTTACATTCGCCCTCAGAGGCAAAGGTGTATACAGCAGAATGAAGTTCGAAGCGGGCGTACACAGGGTACAGAGGGTCCCCGAAACGGAGACATCAGGAAGGATACACACTTCCGCCTGTACTGTAGCGGTACTCCCGGAGGTGGAGGAAGTTGAGATCACCATTAATCAGGATGATCTCAGAATTGATGTCTACCGCTCTTCAGGCCCCGGAGGACAGAGCGTCAACACAACGGACTCGGCAGTGCGGATTACCCACATACCAACAGGGCTGGTCGTTTCCTGCCAGGATGAGAAGAGCCAGCTTAAGAACAAAGTGAAGGCTATGAAAGTCCTCAGATCAAGGCTCTTCGCGAAAAAGCAGGAAGAGGAGAATGCCCGGCGGGCAGAGACCAGGAAGAGCATGGTGGGCTCCGGTGACAGAAGCGCTAAGATAAGAACTTACAATTTTCCCCAGGGAAGAGTTACCGATCATAGAATTCATCTCTCCTTACATTCGCTGAAGGACATTCTGGGCGGGGACCTTGACCAGATCATCGGGCCTCTTATCGAAGCGGAACAGGAAAAACTCCTCTCGGAGGTTTCGTCAGGACTGTGACAGTTCTTCAAGCCTGCAGGTGGGCTGAGGCTGAACTGGGAGAGCTTGAATCGCCCGGGCTGGAAGCGGAACTGATTCTGTGCGACTTGATGAACTGGAAACGGCATGAACTGTATCTGAATCACGAATCCGACTTGCGCGAATCCTGCCTGACTATGTACAGAAAAAGAGTCCGCCGCCGGAAGAACAGGGAGCCTCTTCAGCATATTACGGGAAAGGTTGATTTCCTGGGGCGTTCGTTCATAGCAGGCCCTGGAGCCCTTATAGCGCGGCCTGAAACGGAGTTGCTGGCCGAGCTGTTTATGAAAGAACTTTCGGAGCCCCGGTACATTCTCGATGCAGGCATCGGATCCGGGATAATAGGTGTTTCGCTGGCGCTTGCGTATCCGGCCGCGCTGGTAATAGGAACGGATATCAGCCGGGAAGCACTGATGCTTTCGCGCAGAAATAAAGAACTTTTCAATGCATGCAACCTGATACTGATCAGAACCGACCTGATCGAAGCGTTAAGACAGGATATCAGAATATTTGACGGCATTGTTGCCAACCTTCCATACATTCCCTCGGGCCTGATACATGATCTTGAGCCTGAAGTAAGGGATGGGGATCCCCTCATCGCGCTTGACGGCGGACACGATGGACTTGACCTGATCCGCTCATTGCTGGTTTCCGCTCCGGGCGCTCTGCGAGGGGGGGGAATCCTTGCTCTGGAACTTGACATGGAGCAGGTGGGAACAGTTTCCCAAATGCTTGAGAAAGACCCGTTATGGGAAGATGTAAGAACATTCAGCGACCTGGCCGGCCACCCCAGAGTTGTCACAGCCCGTTCAACCTGACGAGGCCGGACGTCACTTGCGGCACTTACAAAATTTGTAAAATTACATCCCTGCTTACATATTTGTATACTTTGGTTATTGTGATGTTGTGTCTGGAGGGAAATGAGCATTAGTATCAGCAGGGTCCAAACAAGAGAAGTTATCGTTGGCGGCCTGTCTATAGGTGGCGGGGCACCCATATCCGTCCAATCCATGACGAATGCTCCAACTACTGACATTGAAGCTGTCTGCAGCCAGATAAACCTGCTGGCGAGCCGGGGGGCTGAAATCGTTCGTGTGGCGGTGCCGGACAGAGAATCCGCCGCAGCTCTGCGGAGTATTATTGAACGATCTCCAGTTCCCGTTGTATCTGATATCCACTTCGACCCGGAGCTTGCCATACTGGCGCTTGAAGCAGGAACAGACAAACTCAGGCTCAATCCCGGGAACATAAGACGAAGGTCTGATATCTGGAAAATCTCCGAAAAGGCATCGGAGCGACAGGTTCCCATCCGTATAGGAGTTAATTCCGGCAGCATACCTGGTGATCTTCGGGACAAATATGGCGGGGTGAACAGGGATTCAATGTGGGCCGCCGCACGGAGACATCTGGTTCTCTTTGAGGAAACCGGTTTCCAGAACATTGTTCTATCGCTTAAGTCAAGCGACCCCATGCTTACAGTGGAGGTCAACAGACTGGCATCAGCTGAATGTGATTACCCGCTTCATCTAGGTGTTACCGAAGCAGGTCCACAGCTTACAGGAAGCGTGAGAAGTGCTGTGGCGCTTTCTGTGCTGCTCGCCGAAGGGATCGGTGACACGCTGCGGGTTTCGCTCTCTGGTTCGCCACAGAAGGAACCTGTGGTTGGATGGGAGATTCTCTCCTCACTCGATATCAGGCGGAGATTTCCAAGAGTTATAAGCTGCCCGACCTGTGCAAGGACCAGAATCGATGTTGCTGAACTTGCCGAGTCTGTTCAGGAAAGTATTCAAGGTGTAAAGGGAAATATCACCATTGCTGTGATGGGATGCGAAGTTAACGGTCCGGGCGAGGCAAGAGATGCGGATATAGCTCTCATAGGAACCCCCTCCGGAATACAGCTGTTTATTGACGGAAAGAATACCGGCGAGGTACCCGATTCTGATATTCAGGGATACCTTGAAGGTATTGTAGATTCATACATTCGAAAATCAGAAAGAACTGCGGGAGGATAAAGTGGTATCTAACAAAACCGTAAAAATTCAACTGGAAAGAATCATGAACGAGAACTTCGATGAACTTGATATCAGGTTTACCGATCTCAAGGGACACTGGCGTCACGTAACAGTACCGGCATCTATGGTAGATGAAGAGTTTTTTCTGCGCGGAGTAGGGTTTGACGGATCCACTCTGGCGGGCATGACTCAGACGGAAGCGGGAGACCTTGTTCTGAGACCTGACCCCAGAAGGGTTTTTGAAGACAACTTCACCGAGAGAAAAACACTTGTGATCTTTGCCGATATAGTTGATCCGGTAAGCGGAGAAGCCTTCTCCAGGGACCCGAGGAGTATAGCTAGAAAGGCAGCCGGTTTCCTCAAGGAATCCGGAATTGCCACGGACAGCTACTGGGCTCCCGAATTCGAATTTTACATCTTCGATGAAGTCTGTTTCTGGGCTGAAAGGGGCAGTCAGGGGTACCGTGTCGGCAGTATAGAGAATCCCGAAAATTCGAAGATCGCCGATGCCAAAGGTTTTGTTCATGCCTGCGAATCCGGGTACCACATGATGTATCCTGTGGACAGCCTTCATGATATCAGGTCTGAAATCACGATGCAGATGCAGCAGGCGGGAATACAGATAAAATACCATCACCATGAGGTGGGCAGGATGGGTCAGAGCGAGGTGGAAGTGACCTTTTCTCCGTTCCTCAGCGCTGCGGATAATGTCATGCTGACCAAGCATATTGTCCGGAACGTCGCGCTGAAATACGGTCTTTCCGCGACATTCATGCCAAAGCCGGCCGAAGGTGAGCCGGGCTCCGGGATGCATTTCCATATGTTCATGACAGATAAAGAGAAAAGGATATTCTTTGACAAAGACGGCTACTGTAAACTCAGCAAGCCTGCCCTGAGCGCGATTGCCGGAATTCTATTTCATGCTCCCGCTGTCTGCGCTTTCAGCAATGCTTCGGTTAACAGTTATCATCGACTTGTTCCGGGCCAGGAAGCGCCTGTATTCAGATTCTTTTCCGGTCCCAACAGAAGTGCTGCCATCAGAGTTCCATCCTATGCCAGAACGGCGGAATCAATGCGGTTCGAGTACAGGGTTCCCGACGGGATAAGCAATCCCTACCTTTCGATGAGCGCGATACTCATGGCTGCTATTGATGGTATGAGAAGCGAAATGGACCCTGAGAAACTCGGTTACGGTCCGATCGATGAGAATGTATTCGCGGATGGTTACAATACGGATGACCTTCACGTGCTTCCCCGGAATCTCGGAGAAGCCCTTGATGCGCTTGAAGCCGACAGGGATTTTCTTGAAGCGGGGGGTGTTTTCTCGAAGACAATGATCGACGATTACATCAAAATGAAGAGAGAAGAAGTTGCATGTTTCCAGGGAAGCCCTCATCCGAAGGAGCATTCCCTCTATTTCAGCCTGTAAAAAAAGGGGAAAGAGATGAAAAAGATACTGGTACTGATGTTCAGTCTGCTTATTTTCGCTCTCGCATGCGGAGAGCAGCCTGCAGAGGACATAACTGCAGATGAAGGAAACGATGAAGCTGTATCTACGGAGGAGTACGTGCTTCCCGAAGCTGATGAATACCTTACACTGTCCGATTCAATTGGGATCGAACTGGGAGACAGCAACTACGTCTTCGGCCAGATTGCCGGAGCCGATATCTCTACCAAGGGAGAAATCGCGATTCTGGACTCACAGAAAAGCTGCGTAAGCTTCTTCTCTCCCTCCGGAGAATTCCTGCAGCGCATAGGCCGCCAGGGCAGCGGCCCCGGCGAATTTCAGCTTGCTGTAGGAATGACATTCTTCCAGGATGAAGAGATCACGGTTGTGTCTGAGTTTACAATTGCCGATTCCCTTGAACCTGGTGTTGTTGTGTCGGACGCAATGGGGGGGAAACTGATTTATTTCAACTCCGAAATGGAATACATGATGGATGTTCAGGGCTTTTACCCGTCGCCGCCGGCTGTAGTAGTAGGTGTGAACGGTGGTGCCATTGTCGGGATGAAACCTGTATTCCTGCAGAGCGAAGAAGGCATGTTCATGGGCTTCACCGTTTCAAGATGGGAAATGGGTGAGACCGAGGCCGCAGTAGATTATTTCGAAAGCATGTCACCATTCGATCCTTCCGACCTGAGCTCGATGCAGGATGATGTTCCTATTTTCGGCGCTACTCCCGAGGGAATCGTATTTACATCACGACTGTCCACAGAGGTATACGAATTCACCGTTTGGAGCCCCGAAGGGGAAGAATTGTTCACAGTAACGGATGAGAATTTCGAAAGGGTGCGAAAAACTCAGGAAGAGATCGATCTTGAAGCTGAAACGGTGAACAGCAGGATGATACAGCAGGGAATGCCCGAATCGATGGCCAACTGGCAGCCCGACCCGTACAGGTCGGCAATAGGAGGGCTATGGGTTGACGGTCTTGATAGAATCTGGGTAACAAAAGGCACATCCGTGACACCTTCCTTTAATATTTATGACATGGAAGGCAACCTTCTATTTACAGCCGCGCTTGATGCCGGCTCCAGAGCCAGGACATGGCAGGTTCTAATCCAGGAGAACCAGTTCCTTGCCTTTGATGCCGACCCGGAACTTTACCCGCAGGTTTTCATAGGAGACCTTCCAGGATTCGAAATTCCCGCCACCGAAGAGGAAGGTCAGTAGTAGTTCTCTGAACTGTTGAGAAGGGGGAAGGCAATGTCTTCCCCCTTCTTCAGATTATTTCTCTAATGGTTTGTGACAGAACCACCAGTCAAAGCATTCATATTCATTCAAGCGTTTCCCGGCATCTTCTTCGTTTGTTGCCGGCGGCACAATGATTCTGTCACCTATGAGTTCATTGTTCGGCCATCCAGCCGCCACAGCGCCCTGCTTGTCGGATATCTGCAGAGCTTTTACAGCCCGTACGATTTCATCCATGTTTCTACCCACCTCCTGCGGGTAGTACATTATCAGACGAACCTTGCTTTCCGGGTCGACAATGAATACAGCCCGAACGGTATTTGTTCCTTTACCGGGGTGCAGCATTCCAAGTTTCATAGCCACGGAATCGTTTGCGGCTACAATGGGGAATTGAATTTCTACATCCAGTTCAGATTTTATCCATTGTACCCATTTGATATGAGAGAATACCTGATCGATAGACATGCCGATCAGTTTGCAGCCAAGCTTTTCAAACTCTTCGTATCTTTTCTGAAAAGCGACGAATTCGGTTGTACAAACAGGGGTGAAATCCGCAGGGTGACTGAATAATACAAACCAGCTCCCCCTCAGATCACCAGGAATACTCATCGGCCCATGGGTCGTCTGCACATTCAGCTCCGGAAACTCATCTCCGAGCAGCGGCATATTCATTTCTGTCTTTTCCATTTTCTACTCCTTGTGTTTATATCGGCTGTCAATTTCCGAATATAGACTACTACTATCCATGAAGGTGTGTCAAGTTAATCAGGTTTACAAGTTTTGCTTTCATTTATTGACGGTACAGCGCTGCCTTCAGTATTGTCGCTTCAGACAGAATGGAGATTCAGATATGAACCACAGAAAAGAAATCTATGGCCCGGAGAGGATCCCTCCGGAAGCCCGGACTGAGGTTGAAAGACTTCTGCGTGAAGGGAAAAAGATAGAGGCTATCAAGGTTTATCGTAACCATACGGAAACAACTCTGAAGCAGGCGAAGGAGGCTGTGGAGTCGGTTGCATCGGGCATGGGCATCAAGCTCACCACAGGCTGCCTGACACTCCTCCTGCTTTTCATTGTGTGGATTGGTTTCGTCGCCGCAATGCCCCTCTGGCGAAGGTTGCTGTAAGGGAAATCTTCGTCGAGCAATTCAACACTTGCCTTAACGTACAACATGATGTACATTATCTAAGTTAGGGTATACTTTAGTGAACATTATATAATACAGCTGGAAATACGATGAATACAGATATCTCGAAAAAGAACTTGAGAAGTATCCCGATACCTGTGAAGCGAGCCTTGCATAAACTTGGGCGGGATATCAAGGATGCGAGGAGGCGGAGGAGGATAACTATGTCCTTGCTGGCCGAACGTGCATCGATAAGTCGTACTACTCTTTCCAAGATTGAGAAGGGTAATCCAAAGGTATCCCTCGAATCCTATGCGATCGTCATCTTTGTGTTGGGTATGATAGACCGTCTTGCTGACCTCGTAGATGTGAGGTACGATGAATTGGGTCTGACACTTGAAGAAGAACACTTGCCACAGCGTATTCGCCATTCTCCGGTCCGGAAAGACTGAAGTATCTGAGATGAGTAAACTGATCATCGTATACATCGACCTTTTAGGATCAATTCGGCTGGTTGGTCGTCTCTGGCCCCATTCAAGAAGAGGGCGAGAGAGTGCGACATTCGAATACGATCGCTCCTGGCTCAAGCATAAGCACAAATTCGCTCTGGAGCCTGCACTTGCCCTCGGGCCAGGGCAATTCCATACAGAAGCTAATAAAAGGATGTTTGGTGCTATTGGGGATTCAGCTCCAGATAGCTGGGGACGGCTGCTGATACGAAGGAGTACACGGCAACTGGCAAGAGCATCGGGATCGGTCGAACAAACTCTGACAGAAATCGACTATCTGCTTGCTGTCGATGATCAAGCGCGCATGGGTGCTTTTCGTTTCGCTCTTAAGGATGGTGGTCCGTTTCTGGCAGCGAACTCACAGGGTCGTATCCCGCCTTTAATTGCTCTACCCCGTTTACTTGCTGCGGCAGATCATGTTGCCAGTGACAACGAGAGTCCCGAAGATCTTCGTCTTCTCCTTGCACCGGGTTCGTCACTCGGAGGTGCCCGACCAAAAGCGTCAGTCATCGATCGGAACGGGGTTTTGTCAATCGCTAAATTTCCAAGCAGTAACGACGAAATGGACATCGTTGGCTGGGAAGCCATCGCTCTCGATCTGGCTGAGAGAGCTGGTCTTGTCGTTCCTCGGCGGCGAGTCGTAGAAATCAGAGATAGGCGTGTTCTTGTACTTCAACGGTTTGACCGGACGGACAGTGCCCGAATCCCTTTCCTGTCCGCCATGAGTATGATCGGTACCGCTGATCATGAGCAATCCAGCTACCTCGAGATTGCCGATGCTATAAGAAGATACGGCGCTACTCCAATGACCGACCTGCAGGAGCTTTGGAAACGAATAGTCTTTAATATTCTCATCTCAAATGTCGACGATCACATGCGAAACCATGGATTCCTTTACGCTGGCTACGACGGATGGAGTCTTTCCCCGGCTTACGATCTGAACCCTACTCCCGTTCACATCAAACCACGAGTGCTCTCGACCAACATTGATCTTGACGACTCTACAGCCTCCCTTGATACAGCTTTCTCTGTCGCTGAGTATTTTAATATTCCCCCCGATCAGGCGCGCATCATGGCAGCTGACGTGGGAAGATCTGTGAAGAATTGGCGTCTTGAGGCAATAACTCTGGGAATATCCAAGGCAGAAATTGATAGGATGGCATCTGCGTTTGAACACGAGGATCTGAAAAAGGCAACCGGAACACACTGACGCATCGCTACTCAAGACTGTTTTTAGTAAGGTTGTAGGAAAGCCCTCACCGGGGCACCATCCCCTGCGGTGATCTTCAGCGGGAAACAAATCAGCAGATAATTCCCCGGCTGGATATCATCGAGCAGCAGATTCTCGAGTATCGGTATCGATGCTCCCAGTAAAATCTTATGAACAGGTGTTGAATCCGGCGGATCTACAGAAAAAGTATCGATACCCACTATTCTTACCCCTATACCGACTGCCAGATCAGCTGCATCCGCGCTAAGATAAGAATACTCCATGCTTTCGCCGGATTTCTCTGTTCTATCTGACACTGTTTTCAGAATAAGAGCTTTGCCGTCAAGGGAAAGATCTTCAATATATGCCCCGCTGATCTCACGGTTCCCTCTGCAGTCGACTACCACTGCAGGCAGGATGAGTCTGTTCAGGGGAATATCGTCAACAAAAGTGCTGTACCGGGCCAGGTGTGCAGGCGGATCGATATGTGTCCCGCAATGGCTGCTCATGGTAAGTTTCGATGTGCGGAAAGCGCCATAAGCTCTTGTCTCTTTGCAGAATTTGACGTCCCCCGGCCACGCAGGGGTGCTGCCGTCAAGAGGCCTTGTGATGTCGATCAGTTCTTCGGGGGATATTCTGTATTCCATGATATTCCCGAAGGACACTGATCATGCAACGGGCATTCATTGCATAGAGGCTTTGCGGGCCTGCATATCTTCTGGCCGAATCGTACCATGATGTGGTTGATCCCCGTCCATTCGGTTTCCCGGAAGAGTTTCTGAAGAGCGAATTCGGTCTCCTCTGGGGAGCGCGTATCTACAAGCCCAAGCCTGTTTGATATTCTGTGAACATGGACATCCACACATATTGAAGGTACACCGAAGACCATTCCCATCACAAAATTAGCAGTTTTTCTTCCAACTCCCGGAAGGCTCAAGAGGCTCTCCATATCATCTGGAACCCTTCCCTCGAAATTGTTTTTCAGGATTGCGGCGATCCTCTTCATCTGACCCGCTTTCTGTCTGTAGAAACCTGCGGGCCGCAGAAGCTGTTCAAGCTCAGCTGCGTCAATGGAGGTCATGGCATCGATATCCGGAGCCCTCTTCAGAACCTGCCTGGAAACCGTTCTTGTAACAGCATCCCTTGTTCTGAGGCTTATTATGGTTGATATCAGAACTGGAAAAGCATCGCGGGATTCTTCCATAGGGGCAGGTATACCGAGGGACTTCAGGGTGCTCTGCATTCTGCTGAGAATTGCGGATGGAGTTGACTCAGCCACTATTCGACCCTGATGAAATGCAGTCCCGCCCTGCCGTCAGGGTTGAGTATCAGAGCGAGTTTTCCTTTAAGAAGAGAGATAAGGTCGTCTCCAAGGGCTTCCTTCCGCCAGCCGGTGAGCTCGAGGAGCGAGGAGAGTTCCTCCTGATTATCCGGCGGGTCTTTCGCAAGAGAGTTGATGAGGTCTTTTGAAAGAAGAAGTTCCGGGGAAATATCGAGTCTGCATGATTCCTGCTTCAGAAATATGCGGAGTATGTCCGTGCGGGCGGAAACGCCCGGTCTTGAATGGTATCTGGGGATTTCGGGAATTTCCTTATCCGGAGAGCTTTCCGCATCCGCTATGACTTCAAGGATTTCATCACCCCATTTTGCGATGAAACCGCCTGAAATACCCCTCACTCTCGAGAGAGCTCTTTTCGAAATCGGGGTTATCGCCGTTATCGCGCCGAGGATATGATCCCGCAGGATGAAATTTCTAGGTTTGTTGACCAGTTTAGCCGTATTCTCTCTCCAATTGATTAGTGCCCAGAGGATTGGCAGCCTGCTGTTCCGGACCTTTGCAGTGGACCTGACTTTTCTGAAGAGCCTGGCAGCGGCATTGTTGTATGTTGAGGGATCCGTAAGAGATTCCGCCTCTTCAATGTACCATTCGAGACGCCCCCTTGCTTCGAGTTTATCGATCTGATTCCTGTATATCTCAAGCAGGTACCTGACGTCATCCAGGGCGTATTCGATCTGATCGTCAGCCAGCGGCCGCAAGGACCAGTCACTGAGAGTGTGTCCCTTTTTCGGATAAATGCCGCATTCAGCTTTGATAAGTTTGAAGAGAGCTGTCTGTCTGTCATGACCTAAAAATGCTGCGGCAAGCTGAGTATCGAAAACCGAAGTGAACTGCACTCCCAGATGATGCATAAGAACATCTATATCGTTTCTGGCAGAGTGTATGACTTTAACCGGAGATTCGGACTCAAAAATTCTGCCGAGCGGAGAAAGATCGTCAATCGAAAGAGGGTCTATAGCGACAGGTCCGGAACTGTCCGCTATCTGGATAAGAAACAGATCGGGCCAGTACCTTCTCTCGCCGTGGAATTCAGTATCAACAGCAATAGCTTTCTCAGCACGAAGCTTATTCGTAAATCTGTTCAGATCTTCCTGTGTACTGATCACCGTGGTTCTGTTCAAGTCTCTCCCGATTCAGGTTCAGTAGCTCGAGGAGGAATCAGGTGATTCCACCGCACTCGGACCATCAATAAAACATGTTTCCCTGTGAAAAGGGCAGTATACACCATCTGAAGTTATTTCGTAATAGGAGTAGCCATCATCGGGGCAATGAAACCCACCCCTCTGACCGAACTCACCGCCGCTCCGTTCGTACATTTCCGCGAAACTCGACGGGTATCCGTATCCGGTGCTGCCATACTGCCGGACAACTGCAGCCAGGCTGTCCCTCAATGTTCTGCAGGCTGAACCTCCCATATCGAACCCGTTTCCAAGATGACCGGCTGAACAGAACAGAATACCATCTTCAGCGTAATAGCGGGAGTCACCTGCTACAGGACAGAGAAAATCATCCGGCGCACTACCTTCTGAGACGGCAGGAATTACTGTTTCCCGGGCGTACGATGAACAGAGGACAGTCGCGTTGCCAAGGACATTATCAAGAGAGGTGTCTCCCGTTATTGCCCAGCTACCATCTGATCCTGTGCCGAGCCATAGTGTTCTTGAACCGCCCTGCGCCAGAGAAATTGAAATATTGAACCCGCGGGTCTCATGTCGTCCTGTCCTTATGATGCCTGTTGCCGGTGCCTCCTCAAGATACTCCAGTGTACCTGGAGTCAGAAGAGCTGCGAGGCTGTCCGACAGGAAAGAGTACGCTTCCTCGATTTCGCCTGCAGCCAGGTGTTCGATGTATCCTCTGCCCGTATCGATCAGTCTCTTTCCGGTACTGCCAGCCCGTGCCGCAAAGGCGGCAATGACCAGCAGGACTATTGCAGCCGCTGTAAGGGTTTTCCTCATCTTGTGCCGGATGAACCGGTTGCAGAGGAGAACAGATCGGTAAAATCAAGGCCTGTTCCGCTGATCATAAGCCCCCATTCCTTGGCCGTGTTCTCTCCTCCGAGCCTGTAGAAAACCTCTGCCGTAACATCAAGGCTTGTGTTGTTCAGCGAGAATCCTGCGCGGAGATCCTGATAACTGAATTCGCTGCCGGTCTGGCCAGACCAGATCCCAGCTATCTGAGCCTCAGTTTCCCCTCTTGTAGCCACTTCTCCTCCGAGCCTCAGGCTTAGCTCCGGGTTGACAGGCAGAACGAAAAAGCCTGAGAGCCGCAGCTCGACAGGGGGCTTGGTCTCTGCAGAATCTCTTCTTTCGCCATGGAGCATATCCCAGGCAGAAAGGTAATATCTGAGCCCTGCGGTGGCTTCGATATTGATACCTGAACCACTCGAGAGCGGGCTGACTATGGTCATGGCTCCGTCAAAGGCGAAATGCCTGTCGCTTTCAGAATAATCTCCTGACTCAAGAGCCCCCTTAAGCGGAATCCTGATGGCGCCCCTTGCAAAAATCCTTGGTTCTCTGGTAAGCCATCCATCGAGGGAGATCCAGGGGTCCGCAATCCCGATACCGTTGGACCCTTCGGATCCCTGCAGTTGAACAAAACCGGGAATGATCACCGACAGCGTATGGCTGTTCGTCAGTCCGTACCTGCCCAGAAACTGGAATCTGATAACACCGAGACTGGTACTGTATTCATACTCCTCACTGTTTCCAAGTGAATCCGTCCACCAGTACGAGTTTGACCCGAAATATCCGAAGGCAACATCACCTTCCATCTGCATGGACATGAGGGCTTCCGTAAGATTGTCGTAATAAAGAGGGTCATAAGAGAGAGCGGTGCCGCAGAGAAGAAGAATAAGAGAAATCATGATTCGGAATCCAGACATATGAAGAGTCCTTTCTTCGAACGTTTCCTGTTTCAGAAAAGTTATAGTATTCTTTAGCAACAGTTGACATATACAGCTAATGCTTTTCTAATAGCATAATTGTCTTTGCGCAAGTCATAACCAGTACTGTACGAAAGGAAGGTACAATGAAAAACAGAGGTTTAATATTGATCCTGACGCTTCTGCTTGCGGCTGGATCCGCATTCTCTATGCCCTCGATCCTGGGGTTCAGAGGAGTCAACAGGGTTCTTGATGCCAGGACCATAGGGTCCAATCAGATGGCATTCGGTCTTATAGGAAGATACTGGAGCAGTTCGGACAAGTACGACGATCTTCATTATCGCCCTGTGGGAAGCATATCTGATACCGTCCTGAGCGTGGAGGATTCCGAGCATCTTTCTCAGGGATACTTTACACTTGATTATGGTCTTACAAACTTTCTGGAAATTGCTGCAAGGATCAGCTACGTAGGTACCTATTACGAGTTTGATCTTACGCCTCCAAGAAATGAAACCATAGGTCAGTGGGACGGCGTTCACGGCATGGGTGATATCATGCTAGGTTACAAGGCTGGTTTCACGCCTACACCATCCACTGAACTCCTCTGGCTCGGAATTGCCAACTACTTCATGTTTGCTCCCTCGAGCAACCAGATGGTTGAGTGCGAGGAGTACGACGGCAGATTTGACTCTGGAACCCCCATGTTCACAATGCGTCAGCCAAGCCTTTCAACAGGGCATACAGGCATGGGTGCAGATGGACTGATTTCACTGGATATGGCCAAAGTCTGGCCGGGAACACCGCTTAGACTGCATATCAATGTAGGCTATTCCATGTACAAGCAGACAGTAACGTTCAACGATTACAGGCTTCAGTTCGACAGCACCGGACAAAGGACACGGGTTGATGAAATACTGGTAACCTCAGCTGTTGATGATAACACGATGGATTTCGGAATTGCCCTTGAATTCCCGACCAAATTCGCAGTCATCTATACAGAGTATACTGTTAAGAAGTATCTGGACAGAGATTATTACCAGAACGTAGCTTACTTCACTCCGGGAATCCGTGTATTCTCCGGCGGCGGAGTCATCATGGATTTCTGTTTCAACATGGGGCTTACCTCCTTTGACCCGGAATTCTTTGACTTCGGTCATGGTCTTTACCAGAGCGGAAGCGTAGACATTGTGGATAGAAACCAGAGAGCCCCCCTTCCCGATGGCGGAACGCAGGACTGGGGTGTCTCCGGAAGCATAGCCTTCTCTAGTGATCTGCTCATTAGAGTACCTGTAACAACCGGAACAATATCCGGTATGATCACAGATGTAGAATCGGGAGACGCTGTGGAAGCCACCATTTCCTTCCCTGGAGCTGCTGTGGCTGCCGCTATATCCGATCCGGTAACAGGATTCTACTCCGCTACCATTAACGCGGGAAGTATTCCTGTAACGGTAGCCTCCATCGGCTACAAAGCTGCATCGGCTACAGTGGTTCTTGAAGCTGGACAGGATGTTGTTCTGGACTTCGCCCTTGAAGAGCAGGCAGGCCTTGGCCAGCTTGCCGGTACCGTAACCGAATTCGAGAACGGTGATCCTCTGCCGGCGATCATTACAGTAGTGCTTGAGGATACTACAATCACGTTCGAATCCACCGAAGATGGTATCTTCCTTTTCGATGTTCCCGAAGGAACCTGGACTGTAAGGGCAGATGCAGATGCATACAAATTCGCTACTGACATAGTGGTCATCACAGCCGACCAGACCTCAATAGTGGACTTTGTACTTAAGCCCGAGCTTGTAACCGGGCAGGTTATCTCCTTCGATAACATCTACTTCGACAGTGGCAGCGCCAACATCAAGCCCGAATCCTACTACGTCCTGGACAATATGGTTGAGATACTCAACGCTAATCCTGAAGCCCTGGTTCAGGTAGCCGGACACACAGATTCGGACGGCAGCACAAGCTACAACCAGACGCTCAGTGAGCAGAGAGCAGCATCGGTATTCAATTTCCTTGTGCAGCGCGGTGTACCTGCCCGCATGCTGACCACAATGGGATTTGGCGAAAGCCAGCCGGTCGTTCCCAATACTTCCGCATCGAACAAAGCGATGAACAGAAGGATTGAGTTCACGGTTCTCTCAAACAGATAGTGTTCTAGAAAAGGGGGCGGTTCATCCGCCCCCTTCCTCCTCGCTTCTTTCATATCCTTCAGATAATTTTTCAAAGCATCTAAAACCAGACATATCGGATATTGTCAATTGACATGACTTTTTCTGCTTGATAGTATAAAACAGCGACAGGTAACAATAGAAACAGTATCGGGAGGGAAAATATGTTCAGGCGAAATCCGGTTCAGAGCTTCATCAGAAATCTTGTAAGGTTAGTTATTCTTGTACCACTGTGGCTGCTGCTGGTCTGGTCCGACATTGCCAGATTTGAATCCATGTACGTCTGGATAGCCGTAAAATCCATCGCACTGCTCTGGTTTGCCAACGTGTTCGCGAAGATGTTCTACATCATTCCGCAATGGCAGAGAATAGTACTCCTGAGGCTGGGACGCTCTGTGGGAGCCAGGGGCCCCGGGGTCATTATTGTACCGCCTTTCATCTACTCTCTTGCCAGGACAATAGATATCAGGATAACCACTTACGAGGTCAAAGCGACGAAGACACTGACAAAGGACAATATTCCCGTCGACGTTACGGCTGCTGTTGAACTTGAAGTGGAAAATCCTGAAAGAGCCGCAATCGATGTTCAGAACTACTGGAAAACCACTGAATGGGCATCCATGGAAGCCCTCAAGAGTATTATAGGCCGGAACGATCTTCGGCCGCTTCTGAGCGAAACAAACCGTATCGCGACCGATCTGAAGAAGATTATCGATAACGAGGCTGTAGATTACGGCGTGAACGTCAGGGCAGTCCGTATAACCGATGTGGGAACACCGCCCTCATTGATAGAGGAACTTGCGGTCATCGCCCGTGCGGAACGTGCGGCCAAAGCCAAGATAATACAGGCAGAGGCGGAGAAGACCGTAGCCGTATCTCTGAGTGAGGCCTCGGAGTTACTTGCTCATCAGCCCGATGCCATGCAGTTAAGGCAGATTCAGGCCATTCTTGATATCTCGAAGGAAGAGAGTTCCATGGTTATCATATATCCCATGGACAGCCTGACTGGAAAGCAGATAGCCTCTGCCACTGCGGGAAACCAGACGCATTTGGCTAATTAGAGGCCGGTTGCTTAGTTCTCTTAGTAGGAGGAGCAGGGGAAGACCGGGGAGATAGCTACTCTTCTACAGAAGGCGTGATACCCGTTTTCTTCCACTGAAGGAACTGCTGAATTATCTTCCTGTGGTCAAAAGCAATAGCATCGGGAAGGTCGTCCGGAGCATAAGCAACGGCTTCCGCGGCATCATCTCCCCCTACGGGACAGCCGTCGGCCCTGCAGTAATAGACTACACTCACTGTGTCTCCCCTCGGGTCTCTCCAGGGCTTTGAGTAGATATGGAAAATGCTTACCACCTCGATATCCAGGGAGGTCTCCTCCCTGGCTTCTCTGCGTACCGCCCCGGCGAGGCTTTCTCCGGGATCTACGAACCCCCCTGGAATAGCCCACCCTGATGGAGGATACCTGCGTTTAACCAGCACTAATTTTTCATCGGGGAGTTCGATCATCGCGTCGACTGTAATAAGCGGTGTTACTGGTCTCATCATGTCTCCGTTTGTTACGTTTGGAACAATCAATGTATATTACCGTATATATACGATGCAGACCGATGAAGAACACCTCTTGAAAGGATAATTATGAAGAAATATCTGATAGTACTTATGATCGCGGGACTTATAACTGGAGCCTGTGGTAGTTCCGAGAGCGCAGCCGACGAAACGTCCGGAGGGCAGCCTGTAGAAACAACCGGAGAACTGGCATGGTTTGTAGATGATTTTGATGCTGCAAGCGCTGAAGCCGCAGTATCGGGGAAACTGATGCTTATTGACATGTACGCCGACTGGTGCGGTCCCTGCGTTACCCTTGGCGAGCAGTATTTCACAAGCGATGAGATGCACCCGGTTCTTTCGAACTTCGTTCTTCTTCGGCTTGATGTCGATAATCCTGAAGTTGCCACGTACGCCCAGCGGTACAACGTATCGGCAATCCCGTGTGTGGTTATAGCGGAAGCCGACGGCACGGAAATAGACAGGATCGTTGGAACCACACCGACAATAAGGGAGTACGTAACCGCTCTCGAAACGATTATTCAATAGCTTACCTGGAAATATTTCCTTGAAAGAGCGGGGAGTTTCAACGCTCCCCGCTTTTCGTTACTCTCCGGCAAGCTCCAGGATGTAGAGCTTCTGGTACCCGTCGAGAGGGTCCAGCGACCAGGCCAGTATACCGAATTCTCCGAAAACTATCGACCGGATGTTCAAAGATATATATGATTGATGACTTAATAGACTTAACCAGTTTATGAGTTGGAACCCAGAAGTATCCTGTTCTGTATGTGAAAGTTCTCTTACCCGGTAAATGGATAGCACGGGTGATTAGAATCCCGATTATCGAAGGGCTTTATATGAAAACTGTATCAGGAACGTTCCTTATCATACCTCTGTTCGTTATATCCATTATTACCGCAGAGGTTTGCATGCGCTATGATCAGAGTGGCACATGTACGTCCTATCCTATAACCGATTTCAGCTTCAATCTGCCGGTCGCTCAGACTGATAGTACCATCAAGCGTGATCTGGACATGACCGCTGATCTCGGCTGGATGTTCGTTCTTGACGGGAGTTTTGATCTGGGACCCTCACTCTTCTTCAGTGCCTACAGCAGCAGCGATGGCTGGCATAGTCAGCTCGGAACAAGGGCGAACCTCAGATATCATCTTAATGATGAATTTAATCTCGATATCTCTCCCGGCCTGATCCTTACTGACAGTCCGTTTCCCAATGGATTTGCTGGATACACCATAGGATTATACTTCGGTTGGAAAGACTGGGTTGGCCTTACAACCAGGCTTGATTTTGTCGACACCCTTCATTCAGGTCATGATCAGGTGTTGCATATAGGTCTGTGCTTTGGATCGTATGGGGGTATGGGTCTGACATCTGCGGGGATCATTGGTGGCGGAATAGCTTACATGTCGAGTCGGATGAACTGATCTGACACAGTACAGACCATTTCTGAAAAGCTTTTCCCTGTATATTGACGACCATTAGGGAGGTAGAATGAGAGTCGGATTTGATGCTACCAATATTCTTGGGCACAGCGGGATAAGAACATATACCAGGGAGCTGGTGCGGGCTCTGGCCGTTGAGTTTCCGGACGATGAATTTCTGCTTTACACATCGTTCAGTTCTTCCAAGAAGGATCCTCTCCAGGAAATTTTCGGGCAGTACCCGAATGTCAGTATTATCGGAGGTCTTCCACATCCGCGAATGCTTGGTGATGGCCTAAAATGGCTGACTGTCATCGCAAGTTCCGCTGCATGGAGGGTGCATGAGCGAAAACTGGATATTGTTCACTTGACAGATCCTTACGGTTCAATGGCATTACCGGGTTCGTATGTAGCAACGATCAATGACATCTTTCCAATAACTCTATTGCAGTACAGGAATTCATACCTGGAGAGGCAGTACCTGCGCAGAACTCCTGTTATGCTGAAAAGGGCTAAAGCCATAATAACTCCATCAAGCTACGTTGCCGAGACTCTGCGCAGCAGGTATCCGTCCTGTTCTATCGATATGGTTCCCGTTCATGATGCTGCATCTGCATCCTTCCGGCCTCTGGCACCAGATGAGGAAATCCTGAGGCAGTACTCTCTCTCCAGAATTTCATATTTCCTCTTTGTCAGCCGCGTTGATCCAAGAAAAAACCTTTCTACTCTTCTGGAAGCGTACTCTCTCATTCCAGAGGATATTCGCAGGGAGAAGCATCTTGTTCTTATCCTGTCAGGAAGCGAGAAAGATAAAGAGATCTTCCAGGCTGAGAACGAGAATTTCCTGAAAGACCGGTCAGTTATTTCGATAGAAGGTGTGCCAGAGGACGATCTGGTTCAACTGTACTCGTCTGCAATTGCTTTCGTTTTCCCTTCTTTTGCAGAGGGATTCGGTCTTCCAATAATAGAGGCAATGCAGTGCGGTTGCCCTGTCATAACATCCACCACATCATGTCTTCCGGAAATAGCAGGTGATGCGGCCATACTTGTTGATCCGCACAGCGCAGCGGAGATTGCTGATGCAATGATGGCTATGATAGATCCTGCAGGTGTGCGTTCAAAGTTCATATCCATGGGTTTTGATCGAGCAAAACACTTTTCCTGGAAGAATACAGCAAAGCAGACGATGGAAGTATATAGAAACGTTCTGAGTCAACAGGATTAAGGCATGACAAAAAAGCGGGGGGATCGCTCCCCCCGCTGCCTCTATTAAGAAAACAGGGCTAGAACTTAACAGCTCTGACGCTCTGTATGATATCACCTGCTGTGAATCTTACGATGTACATTCCGGCTGCGAGACCATCGGTACTCCAGTTGACAGAATGCTGTCCCGCTGCGAATTCATCGCTGAGCAGATTTTCAACTACGTGTCCGCTCATGTCGTATACCAGGATCTCAACTGGACCCGGGCTGCCCAGATTGAAGACAACTGCTGAAACTGCCGAAACAGGATTTCCAGCAATTGTAAGCCCGCCAGATGGAAGAACAGGATATTCGGTGTCTCCTATTTCAACACTGATGAATCCACCGAGCCAGTAGGTGTCACCGCAGCTGTCCGGTGTGTCGTCCCACATCGGGTGCTCCTGGCCGCTCTGGGCGTATGTATCCCATTCCTCAGCCCTGTAGGCTGCCTCGTACATGGAGACATAACCATCGCTGTTCATGTCGGGATCTCCCGGAAGACTTCCGCCGGGAACGCTTGTTGCAGGAGGAGTGGAACCGTGCATGGCTCCTGTCCAGTAGTACACATACTCATCGTACTCCGGGTATGTCGCACCCGCCCAGCTTGATTCAGTGGCGTTGGCAGCACTGGCGAATGTCCTGGGCTGCGCTGCTCCTCCGTTGACGACTTCTTCAAGGAAACCGCCCGAGTAGCACTGCTCCATGACTACATGTGAGGACATTGTGGAGAATGAATCCATGTATCCCTTGAAAGTATCGTCATCGAGGCTGGCATTCCAGAGATTGAGGATAACCTCTGGGGGATCATCAAAGCCACCCTTGCCCGGACTGCCGTGATCAGTTGTGTATATGAAGAGATGATCTGTCGGGCCCACCATGGCGTTGATCGCATTGAATCCGCTGGTTACCCCTGCGGCAGTGGCGGCGTAGATAATGTCGCTGTCGCCGTCATCGTCGAAATCGGGGTTGGAATTGAGTCCGTTGGAGAGATCCGGGGCCGGATCGAGTCCATCGGAGAAGCAGACGATTATATGATCATCAGGAATCAGGTAATCATGGGCGAGAACATTGTAGATGAACTGAACATCACCGTAGTATCTGATGTGATTATTCCCCTGATTGTATCCGCCGGAGATAATCCATGCGTACATGTGCTCTGCGTTGGCCGGCGTGGACTGCACGTTGGGTGTGAACCAGGCTATGAATTCCTCGTACTGGCCCTTTCCGTCGACCTGCGGAAGGCAAGTATGGGTGACGGCCATTCTTTCAAGTGCGTTGGGAGGGGTTATCAAGTTGACGATTTCCATATCACCATTCAGCCCGACGAAAACCCAGCGGCACGGATGTGCCCAGTTCGCGTATGCCATATCATCGATAAGGACAAGGTAGGCATCCATGGGAACGGTCACCTCTTCGTGCCAGGTTTCAACGATTGAACCGGCAGGGAGTACCCTGTCCAGCACCATGACTGATCTGCCGGTGATGTTACCGTTCAGTAATTCGGAGAACACCATATCTGCCGCTGTACTAGCATCAACAGCGCTGCTGGCGCCTGCAAATGCAGCAAGCAGAATAAGAAAGGTCAGTGCTTTTTTCATTATACCTCCAAGGATTATGATAAAAATGGGATATTACACTATTCCTCAACATCTTACTGTCGTTTGAAGATATAGTCAATAGGGAAGCATGACTTACGGAGCCGGAAGCTTCATGGTTCGGATTTCCCGGAAGAAGAAAACGGCCGTTACACAGGCTGCCAGAAGGTCTGCCAGCGGGAAAGCAGCCCAAACACCTGTCAGGGGCGGTGATATCAGATGTGGAAGCAGAAGCATCAGCGGGATAAGGAAGAAGATCTGTCTTGAGATTGACAGAATGAAGGAAATGCCTGCTTTTCCAAGGACCTGAAAGGTTCCCGCTCCTATAACCTGAAAACCTACAACAGGCATCATAAGGACAAGTACTCTCAGAATTCCAGCCCCGGAGGAGATCAGTTCCTCGTCGTTGCTGAACAGGCTCAGCATGAAACGTGGAGCCAGTTCAAAAAGAAGCCAGTAAAGTGCAGAGAGAACAGTTGCTGAGACTACCGCATACCTGAGAGCCTTTTTTACCCGCCCGTATGACCCTGCTCCATAATTGTAGCCGACAACAGGCTGGAGCCCCTGAATCAGGCCGAAGAGGGGCATGAGGGCAAACATCAGCATCCTGTTTGTCACTCCGATTACGGCAAGATGAATTTCATGACCGTAGTGCATGATTGAGTTGTTTACAGCTATGGCCATGATACTTCCACTCACTATTCTGGCAAAGGAAGGAGATCCGATCCGCACCACTTTCAGTGACTGGCTCCATCCTGGAACAAGATGCTTCCAGTCGAATTTAAGATGACTTCTGCCTCTGAAGAAATAAGCGGTAATCCAGAAGAAAGCGGAAAGCTGTCCTATGACAGTAGCTATGGCGGCACCTCTAATGCCCATGTTCAGGGCGAAGATGAAAATAGGGTCGAGAATGATATTCAGACCAGCGCCCACGAACATGCTTACCATGGCTACTCTGGTATTGCCTTCTGATCTTGCGATGTTGTTGGAGCAGACGGTTACGGTGAAGAAGGTCCCTCCAAGCAGAATTATGGAAAGGTAGTCCCTCGCGTAAGGGAGTATACTGCTGCTTGCGCCGAAGAGCTTCAGGACTGGATCGAGAAAAATCAATCCTGAGAGAGAAATAATGAGCCCGAAGAATGCCGCAAGGACAAATGAACCACCGGCTATTATTCCAGCCTCTTTTTCCTTCCCTGCGCCCAGCCGCCTGGAAATTATCGATGCCGCTCCTATGCCGACAGTCTTGCCCACGGCAAGCAGAAGAAGCTGTATAGGGAAACAGACCGCAAGGGCTGCAAGAGCGAGGGTTCCCACTCCCTTGCCAACATAAATAGTGTCCACGAGGTTGTACATTGACATAACCAGCATGCCGGTTATGGCGGGGCCTGAAAGCCTTACCAGAAGCCTGCCTATGGGCTGGGTTCCAAGAAGAGCAGTCCGTTCGGCGGCGTTAATCTTCGCCATTTTCATGATTTAATATTCACAAGAACCAGAGCTGTCACAGTAAGTCCCACAGCAATCCGTTCCTTTGTTCTCAGTCTTTCATTGAAGAACAGCCAGCCAGCAAGACTGAGTAAAACAATTGTTCCGGCACTGTAAACAGGAAATACGATCGCGGTCTTCAGCCTTGACAGAGAGAGAATGAGAAAGAATGAAGCGAAGTAATTGGGTATGCCAACCGCAATACCTGTAAGAAAATGCGATAGACGAATACTCTTTCTCCGTCTGAAGGTTTTCCATCCGCTTACAAGAAGAGCTGTTGCGAAAACGAAGAAAAGAAAAAGGCTCTTCATTTCAAGAATGCCATATCTCTGATAGACTTTGTTGCTGAATTCCGACATGCCTACAGTAAGAAAGAGTATCAGCAGTACAGGTCTGAGTCCGCTCGCTATCCCTGATGGATCTGAAAGGTCAATATTCGTAAGCAGAATAGAGATCAATGCGAGAAAAATACCTGCCATCTGGACTCCGGAAGGAAGCTCATTCCAGAGGAATATTGCAAGAAGCATAGGGATCAGAACACCCATTTTCGAGAAGCTTCCAGCAAGGCTAACTCCGTTTTCTCTAATAGCTTTCTGAAGGTATATAAACCCGAGAAAATATAGAATTCCAGAAGGAAGTCCGATGGCAAGCGCCCATCCGGCGCTGCCCGCAGGACTGAATTCGCCTCCGCTTATCACTGCCGGTAACTCAGTTGAGAAACCCCTGAACGCTTCTGCAGGATGTATCGCAGGGAAATGCTTCGAGAGGAAAAAGAAGAGGGAGAGCAGAGAAGCGACCAGATAGTTGAAAGTTGTTACAGTATACCGGTCCATGTTCCGGGATTCACTTACTTTGAATATCAGCGCTATGGAAGTGCTGCAGGCTATTGCCAGGAATAGATAGAACAGGTTACAGCCTCCGGACTATCTGCAGACTGTGAGAAGCCTGGTAAGTGTTGAATGCTCTGTTCCATCAATGGTTATACGAAGCAGGTAGAGCCCTGCTGCGAAAGAAGATACATCCAGTTCAAGTGTTTCGGTGTATTCGTATGCAGCTCTGCTTGAGATCATCCTTCCGGAAATATCGTACACCTCTATCAGAACTTCTTCATTGAAGGATGGAAGGAGTATCGAGGCAAGTTCCCCGCAGGGGTTCGGCCATATGTAAGTATCCCCCTGCGGTGCAGCAGGCGTATCTTCTCCAACTCCCGTTCCCGAAGGGCTGAAAAGAGCTGCGTCGAATGCGATATACTTCCCGCCAGTGCCGGTATAGTCGCCAAGCTTCAGATAGGAATCGTAATCCAGGTCGAAGTTTCCAAGGAGCGCCCACTGGTCGCTGAAATATCCCTGGTCAAGGTTTATCTCCACCGTTCCGGTTGAGGTATGCAGCCTGTATATCCCGGTTGCCGAGGCATATAGAGGAGGGATATAGACGTACACATCGTAGTTTCCCTCACCAGGCAGTGCAGGGTACCATTCTGCAAAGCATGTATCCGGGAGAGCTGCCGTTGAATAAGTCCACCATGCATTACCATTAAAACCGCTTCCCGAAAGGTGCCAGAATCTGCAGTCCGCGTACCTGTAGAAACCCCTGCATCGATCGTCTACGAGGGTATCCGGCTGGGCCGGAACCGGAGCCTGAGCGTAGAAGAGCTGGCTGACCCCAATCTCCACATGACCGTTGTTGTAGCCCGGCCAGTCGTACAGGACATCCTTGCCGTTGTAATAATTGCCCCAGCCGCTTTCATTCGCATTACCGAAAGGATCATTCACAATAACGGTATGATCTGCGTAGTATCCATTGAAGAGGATTATGTGGCCGTAGCCCAGAACTGTGCTCGAACATATTACCGGATAATCACTGTCAATCTGTCCGGTGAGGGTAGACCATGATGTCCCAGCCCATGCGGAGCTTACCTCATGCTGGTTGAGAAAAGCCACCATGTTGTCCCACCAGGCGCTTCCATCGGGGCAGATGAACCCGTGGGCGCCGGGAACGAATACCCCTCCGGGGCTCTCTCCCGGTTCATCGTAGGTGAAATCAAGGAAAGTGTACTCCACAGGAATGTAGTTGCCCCACAGGCTCCAGTGGCCTGGAGATGGGTATGAAGCCCAGATGGAATCGGGAGTAAGCATCATGTAGTACTGAACTGCCATCATGCATGAGGTAGGGCCGCACGACCAGCTTCCGTTGAACCAGTCCGGCGTATCCCACCTCTGGTGCATGTAGGGAACATCGAAATGCGCGTCCCGATCGTCCGTGCTGAAATCCACTACGAGATCGGGGAGAGGGGGTACATCCATTCCCCGAACGGTGCCATTACCGGCATCGGTCCAGATTATGCCGCCGTTCTCAAGCTCAAGAGGATGCAAAGCAAGTACATTCTCCACAGAGATACTTTCGGCTCCTGTGAGTGGATCCAGGCTGCAGATACTTCCAGACACAGGATACATCCCCTGAAATACCAGCACCGAAAAGAGAACATTCCCCTCTTCGGTCCAGGAGGGAAATAGCCCGGAGAAGTGTTCAAGGACCACGCTGCCCTCAGGGTCCAGCACGATAAATCCTCCCTGAGACATTTCTGCGAGCAGCATACCGCCCGGTCCCGCGGTTATCCTGGAAAAGGTTACTTCATCGAAGCCGGATATCTCCGAAAGTTCTCCGGATAGGATATCAAGTCTACCAAGACCGCCGGTTTCTCCCGTGTAGAAAACAGATTCCCCCGGGCAGGCCAGCCATGCGGGAAAACCTCGGGCGGGCCAGCTCCGCAGCTCCCCGCCATGGAAACTGTATTCGGTGATCGTCTCTCTCTGCGCGATCAGAAATGTGCTTCCCGAACATTCGAACGGTCCGCTGAAGTAATTACCCTCGAACAGAACAAGCCTCTCTCCTTCATCGGTAACACTTACAACTCTCTGAGGTTCACCGGGCGGACATTCCTTGAAAAGGATCCCTTCAGAGGTTGGAAGAGCATTACGTCCTGCTCCAGGCTGAAGGGAGAGCACTTCAAACTTTTCTTCACCATCTGCAATGCAGAGCCCCGCATGACGTCCGTCAGTGTAAAGCAGCCCGTTTGTTGTATCCTCAAGCGGTATGGTGACCGCCGAAGGGTCGGGAAGCCCGGCAAGCGCCAGTGCAATTATCAGCGCATTCAAGAGTTCACTTTCTTCTTCCGACGGGAGCTATGTAAATAACAAATTCATCTTCTCCATCGAATCCAAGAAGAGAATCCATCTCTTCCTGATCGTATGCCCCTATACCGCAGGTGCCCAGGCCCGCCGCGGTGCAGGCAAGGTAGAGGTTCTGGCAGAGGTGTCCTGCATCAAGGGCGATGACTTTGTGTGAAACAGGGCCGTATCTCCATTCGGTTCTGTAGGGGATCACTGACCAGACGAATGTAACAGCGCACCTGCCGCAGAAAGTCTGATCGAGGCATCCGCCGGCTACCTTTTGAGGAGGGATCTGTTCTCCAAGGTACGCAACAGAATGATCGAGGGGAAGATACCTGTATACTCCAGGCTCAATGCCTGAAACGTTATTAACGAGAAGGTACGTTTCAAATGGATGGCGCGCTCCCCCGGAAGGGACGGTTCGCAGGGTTGCGACCCCTTCTCTTAGAACTTTCTGAACGCCTTGTGTAGACCACAGGAGCCAGGAGAGCTCCTCAAGGCTGACCGGGTCATCCGTGAATGTTCTTATACTTCTTCTTGAGTTGATAACTTCCAGGATACTGATATCCGGAATAACTCCTGGCTGCACAGCGGGAAGATCAGTGACAGGTGTCCCTTCATCCACCGGCTTCTGAACATCGGGATGATCGATCCCCTTCGACTGGTCGCTCTTGAAACCATCAAGCAGATCCCAGTTCGCCTTCAGGAAATTAGTTTCTGACATTTAATTCCTCCTTTCCGGTCTGTAAATACAGATTCGATTCTTTCGTAATATGTTAAATCCGTTAGCTGAAAGGGGACGGAGGTAATTAGAAATTCTAATTACCTCCGTCCCTGTTTGAACGCGGATGTGGATGGCTAGAACTTTCGCACTGGCGCGAATATTAAATCTACCGTATCAGAATAACTCGCTTAACAGCACGTTCTTCACAGGCATCCAGCACGATCAGGTAGCAGCCGTCCGGAAGGAAGGGATCTGCATTCCATACTAACGAATGCTCACCAGCGGTGTGAGAACCGGCAGAGAGAGCATCCACCAATCGTCCAGCAAGATCATAAACATTCAGTTGCACTTCCCCAGGATCATGCAGGTTGAAACTGATGCTCAGACTGGATGCGAACGGGTTTGGATAAATGCTGAGCCCTGTTACAACTGAAGTGGGATTCGACTCAATTCCCATTTCCTCTGCAACATAATCGAAAAGAAAATCCATTACGCTGATTCGCACATCAGGATGAGCGTAATTTGTCATGAAGACTACAGCGGAGTTTTCCGCCGGACAGAAGAACACTGATGTGTTCCCGAAATCAGCACTGCTTGAGCCGTAGTGACCCCAGATGAGTCTCCCGAAGAAATCGTCCCGCATCACCCATCCGAGGCCCTGATACGGATCGAGTGAGGGATAGTGGGCAGTCAGCATTGTGTCAACAGTGCTCTCCTGAAGGATACGGGTACCCCCGGTCTCACCCCCCTGCATGACTGCTATCAAAGGTTGTGACAATTCCAGCGGATCCGATTTCAGCAGTGCTCCAGGGTACCAGGGCGCGCTTGCATAGCAGCCATATGGAGAGATGAAAGAGCCGCCTGAGTAGGCATATAAGGCAGCCGTGTTCATCGTATCCACTGATGTGATAAGGTAGCTTGTCTGATTCATAGAAAGAGGATTGAAGATATACTCCCTGCAGTGAAGATCAAAGGAATCGGAGAATGTGCTTACCTGCTCGATAATTGCAGCCAGCACAGCCTGTGAGCGGTGAAGGTTGTAGACGAACTGAGTCCCCGGCTCGAAATTGTGGAAGTTCTGGTTAACATCGTACCAGATGCCTCCAGGTACGTAAACCTCCTGTACGTACTCGGTGTTGGAGTAGGTGCTGTCACCGGCTTCCATTTCTCCGGATAAGACAATTGTTACTGCTCGCAGGCTTGAAGTATGGGAGAGTATCATGCGCGGAGTAATGGGTGTACTCGGATAATTGGGATTCCGTATCTCATAGGGAAGGTAATCGTTAACGTCTGCATCAAGGTCTACCAATCCCTGTTCCCATAGCTGCATGAAAGCTATGGCTGTAAAAGGTTTTGATACTGACCATAGAACGAAGAGAGTATTCTCATTGACCAGCGAATCAGTGTAGTCCAAGTTCTTCACTCCGAAGTATCCATCCCAGACCAGCGAATCACCGTGAAACGCACATGCAGCAAGACCCAGAATGTTGTATTCAGTATACAGGCTGTCTATGAAATCGTCTGGTGGTGCTGCTTCGACAGTGTTGATACAGAAAAACACCAGCACTGTGAAAAGAAATATCTTTATCATGTTCTTCCCCCTCCTGAACGATTGGTCCGGTAAGGAGAATACAATAAGATGTGAATCTGTTGAAATGAAAGAAGGTGTATCAGGTATACGCCTTACCGAACCTATATGGATATCTACCCTTAATATCCTAAATACGGGAACTCTATATACATGTCAATGGGAACAATATACCAAGCATACCGATAGGATCATTAGATATGAAATGGCACCATCCGTCTGAGAGTTGGAACACCTCTGTCAAGTACGACGAGCAGCTTCTTTTAATAGCCTTGTTCTATTTGGAAATACTGGATGACAATGTTTTTACCTGCGCCGCCACAAGATGAAATCTGAATTGGTACCTCTCCATCTAGTAGCTTCAGGGAGTTGCGGTCCAGGCTCCCTTAACATACCTATCGAACCACCTGAGCTGTTCCCATAGCACGTGTTCCACACTTTCCCGGGCCCGGTAACCGTGATCCTCGAAGGGCAGCAGCACCAAACGCTCATACTGAACAATACGCGTCTCGATCTCCCTGGCGAACCGCCACCAGGTCACCTCGTGGGACCAGGGGCTGACCACACGCTCCACAAGGATGTACTCACCATCTGGGGAGAAATCGGCGTTGTAGTAGTGTGCATCATCGCTAATAACGCTCACATTTCCATTGGCCGGATTAACGATTGCCAGTTCCGACTTGTAGTAGTAATCGAAGAGGTCGTCGTCGTGGGCGGTTTGGAGCAGGTTCCTCGCCTCGTAGGTTGATCGCGCAGATGCACCGATTCCCTCAACTACTTTTGGTCCGACCGGAATGACCGGCGGGTCGGGTACCTGTCCGCGTTCCGGGATGTTGAGGACCAGCAGACGCTCCTGATCGGGCAGCCAACTCACCGCGGTGCCCATGAGGGGATTGACCCGCATGCCGGCCAGCTTGTGCATCGGGGCGGCAAATTCGGCAAGGGAAGGATAGAGTACAGGATCTGCGAGGAGCAAGTACTCTCCAGTTGGTGCTGTCCACACCCAGGGGAGCTGTGGTGCGTGAAGCACCTCTAGTATATCGTCGGGAGGAGATTGCCACTCAGTTACCGATTGCAGGCTGTCCTCGGAAGCCTCTGCGCTTGGTACTAAAAAGAAAGCTTCCACCGTTAGTGCAAACAAAAATGCTAATGTCACGAGATTTCTTTTCGCTATTGACCTCCACACAGCAATATTGATACGATTATTAGTGCCTAACGTTATGCATAACCAGCACAAAGATTACTCCTGATCATGAGTTTTCATTTATGGCTGGTTCCTGCAATTGTTCGCTCCCGTATTTCAGATGCTCTTCTTTGACCTTGAGAGCTTTGCTTAACCGTTTGGCCATGGCATCGGAGTAGGTGCGTCGACCATGCTCATAATCGCTAACCATGTTCTGTCGGATACTCAGCTTCTCGGCGAGTTGGGTCTGAGTTAGACCGGCCTTAAGGCGAGCACCAGCAAGCAGGTTGCCGATGCGGTTCTTTTCCATCTCCTGCCAGTATTCAGTACTTTCGATGGAAACAGATTCGTTTTCTGGTTCGTGGGCCAGGACGGTAACATCGTACTTCTTCTTAATCCAGGCGAGCAATTCGTCAACATGTTCGCCGTGAATCGAAATCTCAATATGGGGCTTTTTCACGAGAGCCAACATAATACACCTCAATCACTATTTCGTCTTTATGGCATGTCCAGCATGCCACATATCTGTAGTTCAAATGGCAATGGTATCGATCCTTACCCAGTGGTGAGAAGTTGCGCCATGATTTTTGAACTGGGCCATCTGCCTGGAGATCTGCGATCAACAAGAAAAGGAGCTTCTTAACACCGATGGGCAGCTTCTTCAAACGGTGGGTAATCTTCTTCTTTATCCGGACTTCATATTTCATTGTGGTTATAATATAACCATTATACTGAATTGCTGCAAGCTGGATTTCCGAAAGCGAACCAATGATTATTCAACTGCAGCATAACACAATCCGCTGAATACCTGCTGAGAATATGCTTGGGAATAATAACCGTCAAGGAGCCGTAAACTTACCTTTGTCTCCTGGTTATACGCCCCCCTGCCCTATCGAGCTTTGAACGAAGAGGTATAGTTCTTCAACTTTGTGTCTGGCCCAAGGCGTCCTTCTTAGAAACTTCAGGCTGGACTTCACTGATGGATCATTCTTGAAGCATCTGATATTCACTCGCTTGCCTAACTCTTCCCATCCAAAATGATCAACAATTGTGTTCACGACCATTTCTAATGTAATGCCATGCAATGGATTGTTCGGTTGCTGTTGATTCATGATTCCAATTCTATATGTTTGCGTATAACAAATGATTATCCAGCTGGATTATACCACAGCCTGTCAAATATCTTGACTGAGAATATGTTTCGAAATATTGACCGTCAAGGAAGATTTAAGGTTCTCATCTCCGAAAGCAGTATAAAGCAAAAACGATCCACAAGGGGCCGCTTTAACTTTATCTGGCGCGCCATCTGTCTGAGAGTTGGAACACCTTTGTCCCCTGGTTATGCGGAATTGCCCAGTAGAGGGGATTCATGATCGTTCTGAGTAGAATATGATCTTCTTCATCTGTGTTCGGGATGAGATAAAATTGCCATTGAAAGAAATGGAATAGCTGAATCTCGACAATATCCTCTGTACATACATATGCCAATTAGTGTTTAGAAATATGGTCTTTGCCAGGGGGGAGTGTTCGTAAATAGCATTATCATGGGAATGTCTTCTTTTTGAATTTCCACATAATATAGAAGCTTACGGGTATTTCTGTTGAAGCTACTCACTACGGAGATCAGACGGATCTTGGCGATGGTCGATCATTGGTAACTTAGGTTGCTAACGGAGAGACATCTAAGGATTCTTGTCCAGAGATAATCACTGATAAGGAAACGTTTCGTTTAGTGGAAGGAGATCCAATTTATCAGTAGCAGATATCAGCAAAGAAATAAGTTCCCTGATAAACTCAGATCCCTCGTGTTGTATCCGGATTGTACCACTTGTGAAGTCCTGAGTCTCATAGATCATAGTTTCCGACCACAGGAACAGGGAATCACCATACCTGTTCCAGGTTCGCATCTGAATGTTCAGTAATGATGAAGCACTCAAAACGGATTCTAATAGACTATCCATAGGGACTTCATCGAATATCCTATCCAGATTCTGGAGTAATAGATCGGTCTGGTCGCTGATCCTGCTGAAATCGATATCGTGTTCTATCTGTGTCAGCCTCTCGTGGACTGCGAACATACCCTCAACAGTACCAGCCGTGACAGGGATGATTGGATAGGGAGGATCGAAAATCAATCCGGATAATACTCCGTTTATTCCAATATTTGCTGAACCCGACTGGAGGTTAATAATCCTCAGTCCGCTGATGCTTACATGCTGAAGGGCTGCAGTGATCGTGGAATCCACTCTGAAGGAGGACTCAATGTCCATGGTCACCTGTACAAGCCTTCCATCCGGCGCAATGGAGATATTGGAAACTTTTCCTATTGGGACTCCGTTGTACAGAACTTTACTGCCATTGATCAGACCCTGCACCGAAACGTCGAAGTAGCTTACATACTTTGTAGTATCATTCTCCATTTTGTTGCCAACCAGTATTATAAGAAGCAATATTAACAGGAATGATCCTATGGAGAAGAATAATCCGAGTCTGAAATTGCTTATTTTACGTGACATGTTGATTCCCTGATACTATCAAATCTTTGTTTCTGATGTCTTCCTAATGAATTATGGACCCGCCTTATCCTTCCAGCAGGCAAGCTGACTATTGGCTGCCCGGTATCCTTCTGCGATAATTTCTTCTGCCCGATGGAATTCCATGAAGTTAATGTGGCCCAGCTTGGGTTGAATCAATACATCAGGAGGATCGGTTTTAAGATTCACAGTCGTTATCTGGCTTTCCATGATTTTGATGGATGTCATCAATACTTCGATGATATTTGGTTGTGGATCCTTGGTCATCCACTGCTTAATTTTTCCCGTGGTCGCCAGATTGATGTCCCGAAGCTTCTCACCCAGGAGAGCAGTAGCTCTATTTCCGGAGATTGAGTGAAGCTCTTGTTCGACAATCTGAGTATCCTTGCTGTCATCAGATGGAGTTGATCCATTGTGCTTCCTTTGAACAAGATCGCAGTTGAGATCAACCGCTATGACGAAGTCCGCACCCATTTCTCTTACAGTGCGTACGGGTACAGGGTTGACCAGACCTCCATCTACCAGAAGATAATCACCCTTCCGAACAGGCTTGAAAATTCCAGGGAGTGAAATACTGGCTCGAATAGCTTCGACAATGTTGCCTTCTTTCAGGACGACCTCATCCCCTGTATTCAAATCGGTTGCGATAATAGCAAGTGGAAGAGGAAGTTTCTCGATGGGCCTGTCAAGCACATATTTGTGAACAAAATCGGCAATTTTTACGCCATCGATAAGACCTGATTTCGGGAGGATCGGGTCACTTAGTGAGAGTATAACTTTTCTGCTGAATTGCTGAACTGCATCTTCAAGTAAATCGATCCTGCCGGAAGCGTAGGCTGCACCTGCAATAGCACCAATACTTGTTCCAGCGATGTAATCTACAGTGATTCCCGCCTCCTCCAGAGCACGGATTACACCGATATGTGAGCATCCGCGAGCTGAACCACTTCCGAGTGCCAGCCCGACCTTGCCGGAAGAATTCAGGTTATTGTTAGCACATTGCATCGTATTCAACTTCTCTCAAGGGCTCATTGCTAAAGCCTCTGGATTTTTCAGTGTCCGGCAAATGCCGTTCGATAATCGCCCTTATATTACCCGCAGCAGTCTGCTGCTCTTCTCTTTGCAGGCCCCCCACTTCAACAGGTTCCAAGATAACAACATTTATCTGTATGCCAAAGTGTATCCACGGACTTCTTCGAGACTTGATCTTCCTTGTACCTATCAGAGCTATCGGCGTAATGGGTATGTTCGTTCTTGCCGCAAGGTATACAGCGCCTCTCTTGAAAGAGCCCAGTTTTCCTGTATTACTCATTACTCCTTCAGGAAAAACCACAAGAGACAGATGGGATTGAAGGAGTGCTGCAATCGTATCCATACCCTTGAGATCATTGTGAGGGTTTACTCTGTCTACACTAAGAAACTGTAGACGGCGCATGATATAACTGTAAACAGGTACACGAAACATTTCCTTTTTTGAGACAAAGGTTACCCGAATTGGGAGTATTGCGGCCAGGATGAATGAATCGAACCAGCTTTCATGATTAGCTACAAGAATCTGAGATTTATCTCTGATGACATTTTGAAGGCCCTGTACCTGTAGCCGAACACCCGCCGCTTTCAGGAGCAACGATGATGCGGCTCGAAGAACTGCTCCGTTGCGGATGAGGCGATCAGGCAGAACGGTAACCAGGAGAGCTAAGCATAGAATATCCAGAACGAGGACCAGCCACCAGAATATAGTGACAGGTACACATATAAATTTCTCAATCAACTTCATATTACTAGTGTCAGATCAAGTGTCAGATGTTGTATAATTGCGAAGTAATTTGGTGTTTCTGCAAGGCGCGGATGATGGCGCATAGCAGGGCTATGTAACTGAATCCGCAACGCCGCAGGGGCATTAAAGAACGAGCAAGATACATCATTTGATGCTTGACATGGCACTAGAAGCTTGCCCTTGCTTTCAAAAACAACTCGTCCCGGTCGTTTAGCTGTTTGAATAAGTTCTCGCCTTCGCCATGCAGAACAGCGCCGCCGAAGGTCATTTCGACATTGTCAAAAGGTCTGTATGTAAGTTCCGGAACATACGCCAGACCGTAATTCTCTGAAGGATCATCCCAATCACTTACAGCAATCGCGATGGAAGCCGGCACAAGAGTCAGTTTGCTGTTCAGGAAATCTCGTTCCACACGAAATGTTAAGTAGTCGTTGAGGTTTTCACTGCCTTGCTCATGCAGGAAACCATGCAGCGCCTGCATGTTTACATATACACCGTTTCCAAATGTATAATCGCAACCTGCTATGAATCGGACGTACGGTTCGTCACCAAGCACTTCTTCAGCGGGTAGTCCGGGAATATCGAGCAAAACTTCTTCAGGGAAGAATACAGCCCCTTCACCCCAGATACCGACCGAACCTATAGCCCCCGCAAAATCTCCGCCGATGACCTGTACTTCCGGATAGATGAGAGTTATCACTGAATCAGGCATCGATATGGCACTGGGGGTCGGAAGATGATACCGTCCATTGTAGTAACTGAGGGAAAGGTCGAAGCCATGCAAAAAAGTACTCAGCTTGAATGCATACTGTGATGATTCATTCAGATCGCGATCAGGAAGTACAATCTGCTGTGTGAATCCCTCAAGCGAAACACCGGGCGGAAGGCTCAATCCTGAAGAAAATGCTGAAAGCAGTGCGCTTGAATAGCTCGGAGGAGGCAGGCGGGTTGGGGTGAAGGTTGGTATAAAAACACACGTCAGGTTTAGATCTGAGCCATAATAGGTTCCCTGGAAACCATCTACAGCAATGTGTTTGCCGAAGTCAAGGAGTATTTCCAGATTGTCCGGACTGATATTGCTTGTAGGGTTCAGGGCATCGGCAGAGCCCCAGTTGATTATCTGCCGCCCAAGACGAAGATCCACGGAGCTTATGGGAAAGGAGTAGAGATCCAGATAGGCTTCACGAAGCTCAACACCGCCGGGGTATGAGCCGCTTTGTTCCAGGCCCTGAAGCATCGATACAGAATCTATTGCAACGTATCCGAACC
>JAUVIR010000044.1 GCA_030592645.1 Candidatus Fermentibacterota bacterium
GAAACCTTCAGTATGCGCCTCATCAAGATACACTTTGAGATCGAATGTTCGGTGGAGCTGTAATGACATCCCGGTTGAATCACCCGTCCACGGACTCTCCTGGGAACCAGTTATGAGAAGGTCGATTGAGTGAACAACTGCAAACATATTCAGATGGATCTGTTCCTCTTCTGTATATCCCCAGAAGCTGTCCTGTTTGGCCGGGCAACCGTGAGGGTTGTACCATAGAAAGTGGAATTCGAAATCTTCCCTGAAGCAGCTCATGTAAAGGTCAATATCCATTGTATTGTACGCGTAATCGAGATTCTCGATCACTTTCCAGGCGCTGTCGACCGGATCCCAGGGAGCACTTGGGGGAGGACTGCTGTCCGGGCCGGTCAGGCAAGCCATGGATAGTAACACTGATGCTGCTATCGAAGCTACCGCAACAATTGTTTTCTGTTTCCTGCTGATGCTGTTCCTGTCTGTCATTATTGTTCCTCCAGGTCGAACCATTGCCAAATGTACCATTTCCCCTGGGTATCAGGCCTGCAGATGAATATGACAGGCCGTACCTCCAGCGTTGTATCACCTGGGAAAAATATCTCTCTTGTCAGTACTCTGGGCATCTCCATAGATTGACCTGTACTGTCACCGGACCATGTGAAACTATCTCCTCCCGAAAGGGAGAAATAGATTGAATCAGCTTGTGTAAAAGCGGACTCTGCGAAGTCCAGCTCAATCTCAAGTCCCCAGTACTCATCTATGATGCCGTCACCGTTGTAGTCAGCCCAGTCTTCCTCCTGCAGATGGTGCATGAAGTCATTCCGCAGGCAGTTCTCCAATGCGCTAATATCCATGGCAGTCCAGGCGTATTCAAGGTCGGCCAGGAGAGTCTCCCATGGCTCGATAACTATCTCCTGACTGCCAGGGCCGCAACCGGAAATGATAAGTAATGATGATATGGAAATGAGCGGGACCTCGGTTAGCCTTCTCATAATGTCTACCTTCCTCTCAGCCGGTGCGGACTACGGAAACTCCCTTCGAACAGGTTGAAAGCCGGTTCCGCACGCTTGTATCAAGCACATCTGAAAGGACTGAAGACTCAGAGAAAACCTCCTATGACTGGTTTGAAAAGAACACTGATAATCCACTGATTCAGTACATGTTATACAATCGGACCTTCGTCAATCTGTATAAATATTTACACTAACCGTTTATGCCGTAATCGGGACCCAGGATGGTTATCTCATCATCATCCGGCGGTTTTTGTGGTTTGCCCGGTTTATGAGGTTTATGCGGTTTATCAGAAGAAAGTTCCAGAGAGGCATTACTTTCGATCACATTCTCTGCAAGAGTCAGGTTCCCGATGGTTTCTTTCAGCTGCTGAATCAGAGATTTGTCTATTTTGTCCTTCCTGAAGAAACCACCCTCTACTTCGTCCAGAAGGTTCTGCAATACGGGCAGCTCATCTGTTCCGCCGTATCTGCTGATGATCCGGAAAGCTCCGGAGATCAGACTCTGCTGTTCAAATAGAATACCGGAAGGACCCTCCTGCAGGTTTTGGGAAAGAAAATTGATGATCGCCGCATGGTTGCCAAGCATGCTGAAGGACTCCATTATCTCGGCTCTGATATCACTGTTTTTCCGGAAGGCATCGGTGATGCTGGGAATGAAAGCAGGATTGTTCATGGCCTGTTTGGTGAGGATATCCAGGGCTATCTCCGCGACTTCCTTTGACTTGTCGGTAATGAGGTACATGGAAAGGCTTTCTGCGGTAGTCGAGGATACTTTTGTGAGCGCCAGAAGGCATTCTCTCCTGATCCTTGAATCAGGGACCTTGCAGAGTTCCGCAAGAATGCTCTCGCTGGAGAGAGAACCCAGATCACGAAGAACCTGTATCATATTCCTGGCTTTGTACCATTCTATGTCCGGCAGCGTATAGGTGCCTCCACCAACCTTTGAGTTGAAAGCAGTTACAATCTCGGTGAGTCTTTCATGGATTGTTGAGAGTCCCCTCTTGCCCATTTTAAGAAGCATTCGGAATGCTTTTGACCGGAGCCTTCTGCTATCCTCATGGAAAATATTTACCAGTTGAGATACCAGATTGTCCGGGGGAATGATCAGCGCGAGGTTTGTAGCCTCCCTGGAAACTATCTCATCATCGGATAGTATATTCCGAACAAGGGCTTCCGCTGCGTTTAAAGTATCCATTTTCCTCTGGGCCTCCGCCAGAGATCGTTTTCTGGCAGCTTCCAGTTCTGTCCTTGAGAATCGCATAGCCTCAAGGTTCTGAAGGATTTTCCCCGCTTGAAGAGCTATGGTCATCATACCCCTGGCAAGAAGGGCTTCCATGAGGGAAGCCGTCAGGACTACTGCTCTGTAGAGTACGTCCGGGTCCTGTTCGCGCTTTATAAGCCTTGAGACGTATTCGATTATCTGTATTGTCGAGTTTTCCTTTCCGCGTTCCACGGCCAGGAGAGCCATATCCTGAAGCTTACCCACGGCTCTGTGTCTTGTATCCGGATCAGGCGAGGGAAGGCTTGCCAGAAGCCGGTCGATTATTTTGCGGACAGCCTTCCATGCCATTCCTCTCTGAATAACACGGTTTGAAAGAAGCCCCTTTTCAAGCAGTGTGGGATCAAGGGCGAAAACGAACCGGGCTATCATCCCCCGCTGTTCTTCCCTGTTCTCTTTGGCAGCGGCGAGGACGGACTTAAGGGCATCTCCGATCTTGCTTCCCGGAAGGGAATCTATGCTTTCTCCGCGCTCGAGCCGGTCTATCAGCTCGGAGAAGATGGCGTCCTCAATGGTGACTTCTCCCCGCTGCAGGGTTTGATCCGAGTCTCCTCCTTCTGATATCAACTGATAGTGGAATCGGTTTATGGAAATGGAAGTCAGTCCCCTGAGCTCAAGAAGCCTGTCCATACCGCCGTGCTCCGCAATGTATACGGGGGGTCTGTTGAATATCCTTGCGAAGGTTTTCACTTCCTCGACAGTTACTCCCGGATCGAAAGTCAGGCTGCTCATCTGCCGTTCTATGAAAGCTCTGATGAACCCGCCCATACTGGTACTTTTTCTTTCAACGCTTATATCGTTAACCATTACGGTATCACCCATTACCGAAAGGGTTACCTGTTCCTTCTCTTTGTAGAATTTAGACAGGATGTTAAGAAAGGATTCTGCAGAGGGATCAATAGACGGGTGTCCTGACGGGAACATCTGAAGAGCTTTGACGAGAAGCTCAAGCCTTTTTACAAGGTTTTCGGCGTTTCTCTGGGCTACTGCCAGCGACATCTGACTGGATCCCAGATGGACCCGGAGATTATCCCCGGAGGAGAAGTTATCGAGAGCAGCCTGGCTGAAAGTGAAGTGCCATATTCCGGGACTATTCTCTATAAAGTCAAATTCAGCAAGAATATCCTTTATGAATTTACGTATTTCTACCGGAAAGGAAGTGAGGTTGAGTCTGAAGGTAGAGTCTTCTTCCCTCGCTCCTTTGAGTATGGTCAGTGCGATATCTGCGCCCGTGCAGTCCATATCCGATTCCGGGTCGAGCAGGTCGTCTTCTATCAGTACGAAAATCACTTCGATGAGCAAAGAAATCTTTGCTATGACATATTTTGCAGCGCCTGATGAAACATGGTTGTAAAGGTTCCATACTTCTTCGAGTTTAGTTTTTGAGAACCAATCGTCCAGAGCGGTCCAGTCCCACTCCGGAAAACTCTTTTTAAGAAGAGGTCTTTCTATCAATGAAAGGAATGTTATGCCAGCCTCAATGCGTTGACAGGCATCCAGAATGACCGAGCCAAGAACTTTGCCAATCTCGTCCGGTTTGTAGCCCGAGATGAATTTAGCAAGAGCATCGATCCGATCCTTGGGATTTTCCTGGGAAGACACCGCAGTTGTCAGCCTTGCAGCTATCCTGCCGGCGTCCTTTTTGCTTTTCATGCCCCTCTCCTGTCGCCAGAGAATACGCCTGTACGATAAACAAAATGTATCTGGAAGGTCAACTTAGCAAAAACAGCATTCAAACTGTACGGGATTATCGTCGTCTGGAATCGCAGTTATGAAATCCAGGATTAACTCCCCTTGATGAACTTTCTGAGGTAGAACGTTTTCCCTTCATGTTCCGATTCAACGAGTTCTCCCCGGACGATTAAATCGTCAACAACCGCCCATTCAGCACTAGCGTTCTTCAGTAGATCTTCAACGGCATCCCTTCTCATCGGGTGAACCGCCGTGATGTCCAGCAGATCCTCCGCGGCATTCCCCGTGGACGCAAATGCAGTTCCTTCGTAACCGATGAGCAACTCCACGCGGGTTAGTTTACTGCTGAGCTGCTGATACGCTCGATTAACGACCTCTTCCCCGGGAGGCTGTACACGCTTTTCTGCTGGCGGTCTTAATGGCACGGCAAGGTAGGAAATATCCGGTTGAACGAGCGCCAGAAAATCACTGACCGCCTCTATGCCGGCAACGGTATCGTTGATGTTTCTGACAAGCATCGTCTCTGTCGCAAGTATTCCCTTATAAGTCCGGGCAAACTCAAGGATCCCATCGAGAATCGACTCAATCTGCAGGGTCATCTGTGGACGATTGACCATATACCATGATTTCTTCATCACTGAATCTACTTTGACCGAAACCCAGTCTGCTTTCATCAACTCCATTCTGACGTCTTTGCGCCATAGTAGAGAAGCGTTTGTAATCACAGCGATTTTTAAACCAAGTGATCGCAGCAGATCGATTTCCAGGCCGAGATTGATGTCCAGCGTCGGCTCTCCATCCGGGACGAAAGAGAGGTAGTCAATCGGTTCGTTCTTTCTTCGGGCCTTCCCGGTTTTGTCTCTGACATCTCTGAGCAGCTCGCCTGGCTGATAGAAAAGTCGTCGATCGATTTCCTTGTGGATGGTTCGCCCAACCTGGCAGTACGCACAGGAGTATGTACATGCCTTGTGCGGGATGTTGTTGATGCCCAGGCTGCGGCCCAGGCGCCTTGAGGGAACCGGTCCAAAAGCGATCATCACTTCCACCATTCCCGTGCATCAGTCACTGATCACCTCAACTGGTTGTTGCTGTCTCAAGTCAGGTTGGCTCCGGATCAGGCTGTTCCTCTATCCGTACGAACTTCCCCGTCGCTGTTGCCATGATCTGATCGTTCTGCAATATCTCTGCCCTAAGAAGGTGAAGTTTCGAAGAGGATCGATTAATCCATGCCCGGACGGTAACTGGCTGACAGCATACTACGGGATACCGGAATTTGATATTCAATTCGGCAGTTACGGCATGAATACCATGAGCAAACATGCAGTTCGTCATAGCCCCGTCCAGAAGAGTAGATGTAATCCCGCCGTGCAGAAAATTCTGATATCCCTCGAAGTTTTGATTACAATCGAACATCGCTTCCACACTACCATCGGGAAGACTCTTGAAGTTCAAACCGAGCCCGTGTTCATTTCGGGAACTGCAAACGACGCAGTTCGCGTGAGAAATCGACCTGATCTTCATATTCTGATAAGGGGATAAACCGCTTCCCATATTTCTGAAATCGCGGTCGAAGCCGGAGAGAAAGGATCAAATGCATTTACCGGAAGCCCCTTTGACATGGATCGTGTAACGTTGGGATCGTAGGGTATCCTGCCCAGTAGAGGAATGCCGTCCCGTTTGCAGAAGTCCTCAATTTCCAAGGTTTTAGCGGAGTTGATATCACTTCGGTTGATGCAGACAGCGGGTCTGATACCGAAGTGCCTTACAGTTTCTAGAATGCGCACCAGGTCATGAATTGCAGATACGCCAGGTTCAGTTGATATCACGGCAAGGTCAGCGCCCGCGCATGCTGCGATTACAGGGCACCCTATTCCCGGAGGGCCGTCAACCAGAAGGATCGACTCGGCGATCTCTTTTGCTTTATTGATTGCCGCGTTCTTGACAGTCGTAACGAGTTTACCGGAGTTTTCCTCGCCTGCCTTCATCTCGGCATGGTAAAGTGTGCCATAGACAGATTCGGACACGAACCATGCTCCGGCGATAGTTCTTGCGCTTGTAATAGCTTCCTCTGGACACTGGTAAACGCATGAGTTGCACCCTTCGCAGGCGATCCGGTTGATACTGTATGTCTTTTCGGAAGAATCCGGGGGAATCACTGCAGAGAATCTGCAGACATCGTAGCACCTGCCGCAGCCGGTACACTTATCAATGTCGATATCTGCTTTGTATCCTCCTGTGAAGGGGAACTCTTCCAGTTTCACAGGTTTAAGCAGGATTTCCAGATTTGCGGCATCAACATCTGCATCCGCCAGAACAAGTTTGTGCTGCTCTGCAGCCTTATGTGCAAGAGCCGCTGTAAGGGAGGTTTTACCTGTTCCTCCCTTTCCGCTGAGGATTACTATCTGTTTCATTTTTTCACCTCTTCCCGAACGGCCGCCAGTACATCCAGGAAAACTTCCTTGTATTCGGGAAGACCGCGAAGGAGAGGAATGCCCTCGGAAAGCATCTCTGCAATCCTTCGATCCATAGGTATTTTTGCCAGAACCGGTAAATATGCAGAATGGCAGTACTTCTCGACATCGTTATTGCCAATCCCGTCACGGTTGATGATAACACCCGCAGGAATACCTAATTGTTTTACGACATCTACAGCCGCCTTCAGATCATGAAGGCCGAATGGAGTTGGCTCCGTGACAAGAATAACGTAATCGCTTCTACTCACTGCCTCAACTACAGGACACGATGTTCCGGGTGAAGAGTCAATAATGACCGTTGAGTTACCCGATTGAGGAAGGTACTCGTTGAGGAGGGATGAGATCACAGGAACCGGCATGGCCTGTCCCACATTGAGAATTCCTCTTGCAAAGTTAATAGAACCATCAGACCCGCCCTCGATTCTACCTGTTACGTGAGTTATCTCGCTGATGGCATCTTCCGGGCAGACAAGGCTGCAGCTTCCGCAGCCGTGGCAGAGGTCTCGGAATACAAGCACCTTCTCACCCGCGACGGCGATAGCGTTCCATACACATACCTCGGCGCATCTGCCGCAATAGGTGCATTTATCAAGATCGACTTCCGGGACCAGCACTCCGGTATCTCTGCCGGTGGAGTAGTCTATATCAAGAAACAGACCCGAGTTAGGCTCTTCCACGTCGCAGTCAAGGAGCAGAGGTTTTGCACTGGACTGATCAGCGGCGGTGATGGCAAGGCTCACCGCTACGGTAGTCTTGCCAGTACCGCCTTTACCGCTGGCTACAGCTATAACCATACAGGTCGCCTACCCGCGGGTCATTCTTGCACCGCACTTCGGACAGGTTAGGCTGTTGCACGGTTTGCCGACCTGATGCTGCTGCCTGTGACCGCAGGCGGGGCAGACGCAGTCACCACCGGGGCCCGCTGCGTATGGTCCTCCACCGCGGCCTCTTCCTCCTGAGGGATTCCTTCCCTGTCCTCTTCCGCCTCCTCCAATGTTCATAATTTTGTCCTTTCTACCGTTCTTTCCCTGTGTCCGGGAGCTTAACTATTATCTCATCGAGCTTCTCAAGAAGTGCTGCTGCCTCTTCCCTCAGGCGCCCTGCAGGCTCATGTTCGTAACCGTCATGTGCGTGCTCGACGCTCTCGCGGCAGGGAAGAGCCGCCGCCAGGCTGCCGGCCGTATAGTTGTTCACAGCACTTCTCACGGTTCCGGCAGCGCCTGTGGAGCACTGAATGCCGTAATTTTCAAAGATGGATATGGCTCTTCGTCCCATGCCCCCGGCAAGCATTACATCCGCATCAAGTTCCTTTATGAAAGCCGGTACCTGTCCGGGGGAGTGGCCGTTGAAGAAAGGGTTTTCGACCGATTCAACATTGGTGACCTCTTTGTCATCCACATCGACTACCGTAAAAAAAGGGCATCTTCCGAAATGATGGCTTACCGAGCTGTCAAGTTTTCTATTGTTGTCCGATGATACGACTATTTTCATTTGATCTATTCCCCCTTGATTCTATCAAGCTGCTGGAGTATCTCGGCGATCTGACCTCTCAGATCCCGGAGCCTTGCTGATAGAACTTCAAGTTCAGCCTCTTCACCGGCAGCACTTGCCGAGTAAGCTGCCGCATTTCCAGCCATTCCCGAGTGGGAATCGGCATTTGCTGCTCCCATCATCTGAAGCTCTCCTCTGTTGAAGGCTTCAACGGTTTCCCTGACGGTTCCGCCGGAAGCGGTATAGCATGGTATGGAGCCTGCGGTCAGCACTTCGTACGCGTTGGGTCCGATACTCGAGGATATCACGGATTCCGGGTTCTTTTTAAGAACGAACTGCGCAGCCTGTATGCCGGCTCCGCTGCTCTGGTTAACGGCCGGGTTATCAAAGCTCTCGCTGGTGAATTCCTCGGTATCCACCAGAAGGTAGAACTCCGTTCTGCCGAAGACAGTACTGATGGGATCATCAACGCCTTTTCCGGTTGAACTTACGATTACTTTCATAGATTATTCCTTTTCTGTTTTTCTTTTAAGAAGCTGGTTCACACGATTAGCTATCTGTTCGATGGTATCCGCTACGAACTGAACCTGGTTTTTCAGAGAATCAGTTTCTGTAGGCTCCTGGTTGTATACAGGGCCGTCGTACTGTGGATACCTGCGCCATTGAGGAAGACCTGTCTCGTAGTATCTGTTCCTCATGCCTCTGCCGCCGCCGCCTCTCCTTCCGAAGAAACCGTAACCACCACCGCGGCCCGGAGCTGTTGCATATCCGCCCGCTGCGTTTCCCGTGCATCTTCCCATAGCCCTTCCTGTCAGGGGTCCTTCTCCCCTTGGTCCCGATCCGTCTCCTGCCGGCATGATAACTCCTTTCTTTTATTAAGTCTTCTTGCCGTTACTGTGATGCAGTTTCATATGATTCTGGTACTCGCTGAAGAATCGGTGGAGTATTCTGTCGGTTTCCTCGAGGTCTCTCACCCATACCTGGAGGTACCCATCACCTGCAGGCGAGAGAGCGTAAACCCTTCTTGCCGGCCCCGAATCTCCTTCGGCCCACCTTGAAGTTACAAAATCCCTTTCCTCAAGGCTTCTGAGGATACGGTAGATTGTACTTGAATCCGCGGGATTTTCGTTGAAACCGAATTTTCCGAGACGTTCAAGTAATTCGTAACCGTGGGATTCCCCGCCATGGAGCAGGAGCAGAAGACAGGGCTCAAGGAACCTGTTTATCCTTCTACTGCAACGATTTTCTGCCCCTCTTCTTCTTCTTCCAGGCACTGTGCCTCCTTCATCTATATGCAAACTGCACCTAGATGATAACAGCAGTATCCGGTTTGTCAAGTACGGATTGTGCTTTTCATGCTCATGATTGCATATTCAGGCTGTTCTGTAACCTCCGAACCTCCCCCTGAGAATTTGATTGAAGAAAGATGTTCAAGGACAACAGAGCTCATTTGGGAACAGACCTGCTGCTTTTGCTTACGGCGGCCATCTGGGGTTTTGCCTTTGTAGCCCAGCGGGCCGGTATGGAGTTTATCGGTCCCTTCCTTTTCAACGCTGTCAGGTTCGCTCTGGGCACGATTGTGCTTCTGCCTCTGATTTTCTTCTCAAGAGGCAGGAAACGTGTTCAGCGCGTTCCGCTTAAGCAGGGTATACTCGTCGGACTGATCCTTTTTGCCGGAGCATCACTGCAGCAGATAGGGCTTGTCTATACAACTGCGGGAAATGCCGGCTTCGTTACCGGTCTGTATGTGGTAATTGTTCCCGTTCTGGGGCTGTTCTGGGGACAATCCTGCGGAAAGGGAACATGGGCGGGGGCTGCTCTGGCCGTTTGCGGCATGTTCCTTCTTACAACCGCCGGTTCATCCCGGATGCTTTCGGGGGACATCATCGTATTCGCGGGGGCGATATTCTGGGCTGTTCATATACAGCTTATATCAAGGCTGATGAAGCGGTACGATGCGCTTTCTCTGGCAGCTGTGCAGTTTGGATGCTGCTCTCTTCTGAGTGCCTTCTCTGCTCTTCTTACGGAGAAGTTCTCATTCAGCGGCATTCGCCTGGCTGCAGTTCCTATTCTGTACGGCGGGCTGGTATCCGTCGGAATTGCATATACACTTCAGGTTATTGCCCAGAAACGGGCGCACCCTGCTCATGCGGCGATAATTATGAGCCTTGAAGCTGTTTTCGCCCTTATAGGGGGATGGATCATGCTTTCAGAGCCGGTAACGCTTCAGGGAACAGCAGGCGGCGCCCTGATGCTGGCAGCCATGATCAGCTCGGCACGGGAACAGGGCAGGGCGCGAAGGTCCGCAGGGTTGTGAGAAAGAGTTCTGTGTGTATATACTAAGCAATGTAAGACGCTTTTCCGGGAGAACTGTATGCCGTCAACCAAAGACAACAGCATAGAATCAGACCTTATCAAGGATCTCAGAGATAAGCTTCAGCTAAGCGGGACAACCCTTAGAACGATTCTGCATCTCAGCGAGAATATTGTCATTGTGCTGGACAAAAACGGGATCGTAATTGAAGCAAGCGATCAGATAGAAAGAATCACAGGAATTCCACTGAAGCAGATCATCGGAAAAGTATCCTGGGACAGTTTCGTACCCGAAGAAGACAGAGAGCGCATCATCGGTTATTTCAATGATCGATTGAAGGGAACGGGCAATCCCCCCTCAACATACACCCTCAGAGTGAATGTCCCCGGAGAGGAATCCCGTCTAATGCGCGTGAACGTTGGTTTTATCCCGGGAACCGAGGACAGGGTCGTCATATTGAAAGACCTCTCTCCTGTGATACTTGAACAGATGAAAACGGCCGAGACCGAAGAGCGTTACCGCACCGTAGTAGAGAATACAAAGGACGGAATCCTTATTTGCAGCGAAGAAAGAGTATTCTTCGCTAACAGCAGTTTCTGCACGATGACAGATCTTACCAGAGATGATACCTACTCATTCTCACCTGTGAATCTGTTCCATAAAGAAGAAAGAGACAGGATATTATCCCTTTTTCTGAAACCCGAAAAAGGAGCCATGAGCTCCTCGGTGTTTGAAACCCTGATCAGAAGGAGGAGAGGATTCCTACCGGTTGAACTCTCATCAACTCCTATGTTCTACAGAGATGCCGAGGTTCTTCTGCTTTCAATCAGAGATCTTTCGCAGCGGAAAGAGGCGGAGAAAAAACTCAGGGAAAGCCATAAGCTCATGAAAGCGATAGTGGACAATTCCCCTGTAGGTATTTCCGTCCATGACCGTAACGGTACCCTGCTGCTGGCTAATGATTCATGGCGCAAGATCTGGAACAAGAGCATTGAAGATATGAGAGAAAAAATGATCCCCCGTTCCGAATTGCAGATGGACAAGAAGGATACCTACCTGGGAAAACACATCGATGCAGTTGAGCAAATCTATAAAAAGGGGGGAGATCTCTACATTCCAAAGCTGAAGATCTCCAAACCCTCTCCCGGTGGAGCTGAATTCATCTCCCATCACTTCTACGCTCTGAAGGATGACAACGGCTTAGTGGATAAAGTAGTTATCCTCACTCTGGACCTGACAGAAGCGCTGAAAACACAGGTTGAACTGATTGAAACCAGGAACCAGTTCAGGCAGCTGACAGGGAACATTCCCGTAGCCGTATATAGAACGACAATGGAGTCGGGGGGAAAAATCGTTTTTTTCAACCCTGAGATGCAGAGGATGTTTTTTGGAGAAGAGGATAGTGATTTTGAAGGTGTTTCCGTCAAAGATCTTTACGTTGAGGAATCCGGCCGGAGAGATTTTCTGAACAAACTTGAGAAGGAGAAAGAAGTACTTGGTTTCGAGACCGAACTGAAAAGAATTGACGGCTCGACTTTCCTTGCATGCATTTCTGCACGTATAGTTTCAATAAAAGAAGGCAAAGAGGAATATATTGAGGGGATAATAAGGGACGTTACGGACCAGCGCCGTTTAGAGGAAGAGCTTTCAAGGATAGAACATCTGGAATCCATTGGAACTCTCGCCGGCGGCATAGCACATGATTTCAATAATCTGCTCATGGCCATACAGGGGAATATCTCCCTTGCCCTGAATGAAGAAGACCTCTCGAAACTCATCAGTCGTCTTGAACAGGCAGAGATATCCACAGAAAAGGCTACTGTCCTTACCAGACAGCTTCTCACATTCGCCAGGGGAGGAGTTCCCCTTAAGAACCTGATTGAAGTTGCACCATTTATGAAGGAAACCGTTATTTTCGCTCTGACCGGTTCGGATGCCGAGGCTGTTTTTAACTTCGGGGATAGCTTGAAAAATATACAGGCCGACCGGGAGCAGATCACTCAGGTTATCCACAACATCACTTTGAATGCTGTCCAGGCTATGGTTGGGGGTGGACGCATCACCGTCAGCTGCAGTAATGTCAGGATTGAGGGAGATTCCAAAACCCATCTGCCAGTCGGAGATTATGTTAGCATTTCCATAAAGGACGAGGGGAAAGGAATTCCCCAGTGTGATCTGAAAAAACTATTCAATCCATATTTCACTACAAAATTCGGGGGGTCCGGTCTGGGGCTTTCAACCAGTTATTCAATAATATCAAGGCATTCCGGAGCAATAAGAGTCTTCTCGGAAGTGGGCAAAGGAACCGAGTTCATAATTTACCTTCCGGTCATAGAAATCGATGCGGCGAATAGCGTTCCCTCGGAAGAGCAATCCCTGGAGATCAGCTCCGCATCGGCACGTATCCTGATAATGGACGACGATGCCAGAGTGAGGGAGGTTCTTTCAGGAATGCTGGACGTTCTCGGGCACGTTGCTGCAGAGTCTTCCGATGGAGCTGAAGCTATTGAGCTCTACCGGGAGAGTATCTCCGCAGGGGAGCCTTTCGATGCGGTTATCATGGATCTTACCGTTCCAGGGGGAATGGGAGGGGAAGGCGCTATAGAAAAACTGATGGCGATAGATCCGGACGTAAGGGCTATCGTTTCAAGCGGATATGCCAATAACACTGTGCTGTCCAACTATTCCGAGTACGGATTCAGGGGAAGACTTGTCAAACCATTCAGAATATCCACCCTCAAGAAAGAACTTAATAAGGTTCTGGCACAAGAATAAACAGAACCGTTCTGGAGATGCGTAAGATGAAGGCATTCAAAGCGTACGATATCAGAGGAGTATACGGCAGGGATTTCAGCGGAGAAACCGTATACAGGATAGGCTTCTTCCTGCCGCGGCTCCTCAAAGCTGATAAGGTTCTGGTGGGTTACGACTGCAGAAAATCAACTCCGGATATACTCAGTCACCTTTTTCGCGGTATCACCGACTCCGGAGCGGATGTTTACGATATCGGATATGCGACGACACCAATGGTTTATTTCGCGACTGCTGTTCATGGTTTCGGGGCATCCCTGCAGATCACGGCATCCCATAATCCTGCTGAATACAACGGCCTTAAGGTATCCCGCCGGGGTGCCCTGCCGGTGGGATACGATACCGGCCTGAATGAGCTTGAGAAATTGGTTGAAACGGGAGCCGTTCAGCCTGCTGTATGGGGGGGAGAGGTCAAAGAACTTCCGGATGTGAAGAAGGAGTACATAACCTTCCTTGAAAAATTCCGCGGTGATTATTCGGCTCTGAAAGTTGGAATCGACTGTTCAAATGGAATGGCCTCTCTGCTTGCCAGAGATATTTTCGGTGACGGACCGCAGTACATTTTCGATAGGATGGACGGTTCGTTCCCCAATCACTCTCCCAACCCGCTTGACTCCAAAAACAGAGCCGACCTGAAAAAACTGGTTCTCGATGCCGGTCTGGATGCAGGGGTGATTTTCGACGGCGATGGAGACAGGGTGATGTTCATCGATGAGGAAGGGCGATTCGTACGGCCGGATATTATCACAGGCGTTCTCGGAATTCATTTTCTCAGGAAAGATAGCGGCAGAGTTCTGCACGACGTGAGGACCTCAAGAGGTGTGATCGAATTCATAGAGAGTCTTGGGGGCAGGCCGTTCATGTGGAAGGTGGGGCACTCCCACGCGAAGATGAAAATGCGCGAACTGAACGCGATATACGGAGGAGAACTTGCCGGACATTATTATTTCAGGGATTTCTTCAACTGTGATTCGGGAATGCTCGCGGCGATCCTTGTTCTGAATATCCTTTCTGAACTTAAAAATCAGGGGAAGACATTCGCAGGACTGATCGATTCTATAGACATCTACTCAAATTCGGGAGAGATTAATTTCCATGTAGACGATAAGGAATCAGCCATGAACAGTGTAAGGGATTATTTCACCGGAAATAAAATACCTTCAGCCTTTTATGATTTTGATGGATACAGGATTGAGTATCCCCGGTGGTGGTTCAATATCCGTCCTTCGAATACCGAACCCTATCTGAGGCTTGTTGCCGAAGCGCAAACACCCGAACTGCTGGAAGAAAAAATTGAGAAGATAAAAGAACTTATAAAAATAGCCGGGGGATACGAACAGTCGTAACCCCCGGCATCTGTCAGTTCTTACCGCGTTAGAACCACTTTACTTGTTACCATTGAATCATGCGACCATATCCTCACGAAGTAGACACCTGAAGTCACGCTGTTGCCGCTGTCATCTCTTCCTTCCCAGGAAACGGTGTGAGCGCCGGCTGCAAATTCTTCCGACGTGATAGTGCGAACCTGCCTGCCGGAAAGGTCGAAAACGCAAACGGTTACCTGTCCTGTTTCCGCGATCGTGAAGGGGACTGAAACGTGAGATGAGAAGGGGTTGGGGTAAACAGGATCTGCGTATAGAGGCTGCAATGCCGCCCACTCATCACCGGAAATGGACGTCCCTATCGGGATGGTGAGTACCTTTATGCAGAAATTGGCGGTTGAGCCAATGGTGTTGAGGTCGACCCAGGTCGAACCCTCAAGGAAAAAACTCTCTCCCGGGCTGGCACTTGATGGAACGATAGTCCTGGATGAAGCGCCTAGAAGAACAGGGACATCTGAGGTGCAATCGAAGGGTTGTCCTCCGCTTCCCAGCTGAAGGTAGGCGTGGAAAATATCTCCCTCGTCAAGCGTCACAGCGATTGGAAAGTCAACGGTGTGAAATCCCGTGAGCAGCGCTGTTCCCGTAACGGATGCAAGTTCATCGGATAGCACTCCGCTCGCGAAAGTACCGTAAATTTTCGCGGTGTAATCAACGTTGTCTTCCACAGTGAAGAAGCTCACGGACGCAATATCTTCATCCTGTTCAGATGTAAACGTATTGAAGGTTTCGATAGCTGTGGTAAGAGTATCGCGCCAGCCGTGGTAATCGTGGTAGTAAATATCAGTGTACTGCACATACTCAACGTCCCGCAGGGATATTGCCCCCATGGTCGGGTTCTGGCAGCAGTGCTTGTCGTAATAGGAGATCCAGAAATAGCCGTCATATCCCCAGCCCTCTCCCCAGCTGTTCTTGCATATCCATGCGCCGGGGCTGGGTGCCTGGGTTACCCTTGAATCGTCCCAGCCGACTATTGAAATGGCGTGGTTCGGGTCACGACTATCCGATACCGGCTGATAGTGTTCATACTCACCATTTATTAAATCTCCATAGTAGGCCATACAGGTTCCTATTACACCGTAATCGATAATGGCCTGCTTGATGACATCGATATTCTCAAGGCTGGGCCCGGCGGTGTACCAGATTATCTCCCGGGGGTAATAGTAGTGGTACGAAGCAAGGTGTCGCTCCGGAGGGGTATCGTACGACTGTCCGTCAATATTCCGCACAGCACCCTCGCCTCTGGTGATGTATGCCGAGGTTACAAGGTAATCTCCCCCCTGATGTACTTCCAGCCCGGTTCCGGTTGGAGGTGTTACGTCATCGTTGTTATGCTGGTTGAAGCCGTTCCACCAGTCCAGATGGTACTCGGCAAGGTCAGGCTCTCCCGTTTCCCCGGCAGCCGCCCAGGCGCCGGTCATGAGAAGGTTGCCCTCCATCGCAGACATTGCCCCGAAAGTCCAGCAGGTGCCGCCCTGCTGGGATTTAACGGAGGTTACGTAATTGGTTCCTCCCACATTTCGAAGATCGTAGGTTGATGGGGGATCTGCAGATACGATTGAAACCATGAATAAAAGAGTAAGAACGAACAGGAGCTTTCTCATACTAACCTCCGGCATCATAAGACATGTTCAGCTGTTTCAGTAAGATAAACATAAAAAGTGGAAATTCGTTCCACTACAATGGTTTCTTTGCAGGTTAAGGTCAAGGAGAAGTGTATGATGCATTTGCTTTGAATTTGTACCTATGTATTATGTTAATCAGATAATGCAAACGGTGTAGAACATTACAAGTCTTCCATTCTGAATATTTCGAAGGGAGTTATGATGATTGACAGGCTCAGGTCAATGATAAGCGGAGTTGAAGCTGATTTCATCGATATCAGGTATGAGATAAAGACCGAGACCAGAATAGGTTTTGCCGGCAGGGAGATCAGAAATGTCGGTTCGAACAGAACCGATGGATATGCTATCCGGGTCGGCAAGAACGGCGGGTTTTCCTCGGCGACCGTAACAAAGGAGGAAGACGTTCCCCGCGCATTGCAGCTCGCTGTTGAGGGAGCGGAAACGATAGTCGCTACGGGAGGAAAGAAATCCATTCTCGCGGATGTTCCCGTAGTTGTAGAGAACGTTGAACTCGTTCTTGACGGTGATCCAAGAGAGATCAGCATCGATGACAAGATAGAGCTTCTTAAAAAATACAACGATCTCATGCTGGATCAGCCCCGGATAGAAACTACTAACCTCAGCTATATAGAGATAGGCAGAGAAAAGCACTACGTGAACTCCGAGGGAACAGCTGTTTCTGAAGAGATACTGACCACGAACATTGCCGGGGAAGTCATAGCAAAGCGCGGCAGCCTTGTTCAGAATATCAGGGTAGCCATCGGAGGAGCAGATGGATATAACCGTCTGCTTTGTCGGGAGGATGTCTTTCTTAAAAAAGCGGAGGTAGCAGCGGAACTTCTTGACGCGGAACCGGTTAAGGGCGGCACCTATAACGTAGTATTAAGTCCGATGTTAGCCGGAGTTTTCACACATGAAGCCTTCGGTCATTTCAGCGAGGCGGACATAATAGAGGACAATCCCTCCTTAAGAGAGAAGATGGCGCTGGGAGAGAAACTTGGTTCGGATGTGGTAACCATTGTTGCGGACTCGACCATGCCCGATCAGATAGGCTACTACGCATTCGATGATGAGGGTGTTGCCGTAAAACCCGTTACACTTATGGACAGAGGGGTTCTGACAGGAAGACTTCATTCCCGCAGAACCGCAAGCGCTTTCGGCGAGCCTGTGAGCGGACATACCGTTGCGGAGGACATGCGCTTTGAACCTATAGTCAGGATGGGTACCATTTACATCAAGCCCGGCGAAATGACTCTGGATGGTCTTCTTGCAGAACTGGGAGACGGACTGTACCTGATTGACGGCAAAGGCGGCCAGACCAGCGGGGAGAATTTCACATTCGGGGCACAGTACGGATTCAAGGTCAAGGATGGCAGAATAGGTCCCATGATCCGTGACATCAATATAATGGGCAACCTTTTCACAACCCTTCAGAACATAGAGGCGATAGGGAACGATATGGAGCTCTCGGAGCGGGGCGGCTGCGGCAAAGGGCAGCTCAATATCAAATCCGCCCTGGGATCACCCCATATTCTGGTCCGCAACATGGTAGTTGGAGGGGTATAACATGAAGAAGTTATTGGATATAGCAGCGAAAGCATCCGATCAGGCGGAAGTATTCTCGGTCAGGAACGATTCGAGCTCACTCGAGATGCGAAATGGAAAGCCCAGTGACATGTCGGCATCCATTCAATCGGGTTACGCCCTTAGAATCCTCAAGGACGGCAGGATCGGCACCGCCTACACGAAAAACCTTCTGAACAGAGAAGAACTGGTGTCAAACGCTCTGGATTCTCTGAAGGGCAGAGTTGAAGCGGGTTTCTCCTTTCCCGGACCATCGGAGATCCCCGAATCATGGCTGCCGGACGACTCGATTTCCGGTATGGGTTTTCATGACCTCCATTCCCGCTCCAGAGCAGTGCTTGATTATCTGAGCAGAAAAGTCAAAGGACAAATCGACGTTAACTCCGGCAGGGGAATTCTGGATATGTCCATCATGAACACTTGCGGGCTTGATGTCTCCAGAAAGAGCTCCTTCATGTACATTTTCACATCCCTGCTGTTTCCCAATACGGAGACATCTGTCCGGAAATTCTTCCAGAGCAGAAAAGCTGCGGACTTTCCTGTAGAAGAGCTGGATGCTCTTGCAGATCTGTACGCTTCCGGTCTTCCCGAGGTTTCCATACCATCGGGCAGAATGAAGGTGGTCTTCACACCCGACACCATGTACACCATAATGTGGAGGCTTGCAGCAGCTGCATCAGGCAAATCTTTCTACAACAGAGTATCACCTCTTCAGAACAGACGGGGAGAGAAGGTTCTTTCGGAGAAATTTACCCTTTACGGAGATCCCTCAGATCCGATGGAGATAGATCAGCATTTCTTTGATGATGAGGGGATCCCCGCCAGGAAGCACACCATATTCGACAAAGGTGTCTTCAGGAATCTGATACTTAACCTCGATTACGCCAGCAAACTTGGCGAAGAGCCAACAGGAACAGGATACCGCGGAGGTATGTGGGGAGGGGAAACCGTCGCGCTGGCTCCCGCGCCTTCCCTCAGCTGCAGCCGTATTGCCCCTGGTAATGTCTCCTTTGAGGATATGATCAGAAGCATCGACAGAGGAGTGATAGTACTGGGGGTTCTCGGAGCTCACTCCGGCAACATTCTCAACGGGGATTTCTCTGTAGGGCTCGATCCGGGGTTCTACGTCGAGAAAGGGGAGATAAAGGGAAGAGTGAAGGACGGGATGGTATCCGGGAACGTATACGACGTTCTGAATAACATAGGATCGGTAGAGAACCGCCTCCACGACTCACCCATGGGGGGACAATTCCCCTCCATTCTTCTTGATGATGTTAGCGTAGCGGCTAAGTAGCACCTGCTGTTTCCAGCAGCATCGTTACCCGAATCGGGCAGGCTTCGGCCTGCCCGATTCGTTCATCGCGCAGTAACTCTGCAAATTACTATATTCTTCAATATGGACTGAATTGCAAAGGAGTTCGGAATGGAAATGCATGAACTTTCGATGGAGAACAGATCTGTCCGGCGCTTCAGACAGGAGGTCGTCATACCGGAACGAGACCTTCTTCATTTCATAGATTCTGCCCGCCTTGCTCCCTGCGGAGCTAATCTCCAGCTTCTTCGCTTTACACCGGTAACTGACAGAAAGCACTGTTCACGGATCTTCCCCGCGTTGAAATGGGCGGGCTACCTTGAAGACTGGAATGGTCCGGATGAGGGCGAAAGGCCTGCAGCTTACATCATCATCCATGCCCCTCTTTCAGAGAAACGGCATATTCTGGTGGATGCGGGTATCGCCGCCGCGTACATTGTGCTGACCGCCAGGGAATCCGGTTACGGATCGTGCATGATCATGAGTTTTAATGCAGAAATGATAGAGGAAGCTGCGGGAACCCCCGGGGGGTATCACCCCTTTCTGATAATCGCTCTTGGAATGCCGGGGGAGGAGATCGTACTTGAGGAAACTGATGGAAACATCAGATATTACAGAGACACAGAGGACAGGCACCACGTTCCCAAACTTGCCCTTGAACGTCTTCTTGTCCCAGCTACGGAATAATGGAGGACGGAATGTTCAGTTCAGAAGTTTATAAGCAGCGCAGAACCAGACTGACCAGCATAATGCCGGAGGAATTTCTTTTAGTAGTCCCTCCTTCGCGGTCAAAGCCCACCAGTGCCGACGGCAGTTATCCATACACTCCCAATATGAACCTTGTATACCTCACGGGAATTGATCAGTCGGGAACATGGCTTGTCATGCACCGCAGAGCGGGCAACGATATCCGGGAGGATCTTTTCATCGATGCCTACGATGAAACCCATGCCAAATGGATTGGCTCGGTGCTTACAAAAGAGGAAGCCTCAGAACAGACCGGTATAGAGAAGATCTCATTCAACGGTACCGTAGAGAAATGGATAGACAGGATAATAATACGCTGGGGGATAGAGAATGTATGGGTTGATTTCCCGGTCGCAGGTATTGCAGGAGAAAGTGGAAGTCGTCTGGATTTTGCCAACAGGCTGATATCCTCCTACCCTCACCTGAAATTCAGAAGATTGTCTGGAGACATTTTCCGCCTGCGGATGATCAAGGGGCCCGAAGAGCTGGAAACCATGAAAGAGGCGATAGACATAACCCGGAAAGGTTTTCTGCATGCCCTCAAAGCATTGAAACCGGGAATGCTCGAGTACGAGTTCGAGGCGGAGCTTCTGTACGAATTCATGAAGAACGGCGAAAAAACACCTGCCTTTTCCGCAATTGTCGCCGGCGGGAACAGGGCTACATGTCTTCATTACGTTGAAAATAACAAACCCCTTGAAGAAGGGACTCTGCTTCTTCTCGATTTCGGCGCAAGGAAGGATTACTACAATGCGGATATCACAAGAACCTTTCCGGTGAACGGCAGGTATACGGAGAGGCAGAGGGAACTCGTAGACATGGTTATCGGTGTTCAGGAGGAGGCCATACGCCTTCTGAAACCTGGAAAATGTCATTCCGAATGGAACCGCGAAGTGAAGGAATACTATGCGGGAATCCTCATGGAGAAGGGTATCATTGAAAACGAAGAGGATATAGAGAAGTACTACTATCACAATATCGGCCACCATTTAGGACTGGACACACATGACGAGAACGTGATAAGCGATGAGCTCAAAGCAGGCATGGTGCTTACGGTAGAACCGGGTTTCTACTCGGAGGAGGAGGGAGTAGGGATAAGAATAGAGGACGATGTTCTCATAGGTGATACAGAGAATACCGTACTCTCAGCATCTATTCCCAAGTATCCGGATGAGATAGAGGCCGCATTTGCGGAAGAGGGCTGAAATGGGACTTACAGAAATGGACCTGTACTGGATGCATATCGCCCTTGAGAAGGCAGAAGAAGCCTTTCAGGCTGAAGAAGTACCGGTCGGGGCGGTTCTTGTTGAATCTTCCGGCAGACATTTTGCTGATCGCAACAGAACAGCAGAAACCGGAATGCCGACCTCACACGCCGAACATCTCGTAATAACGGCAGCGGCGGAGGACAGAGAGGACTGGAGACTTGAGGGCTGCACCCTCTATTCCACCTTAGAACCCTGTCTGATGTGCGCGGGACTTGTGATACTCTCGCGGATACCCAGACTGGTGTATGGAGCCCCTGACAAGCGGTTCGGTGCTTTCGGGTCGGTTACAGATGTTCTCAAGATGCCGGATCTCAACCACTACCCGGAGGTTTTCGGAGGATGCTGCAGTGATGAATCCTCCCGGCTCCTTAAGGAATTCTTCCGTCTGGGCAGAGAAAAGAACGCTGAAAAAAGGGGAGAAGAATGAGCGCGATACTACTGATCCTTCTCGCTTCGTTCCCGGTAAGGATAGCTGTACTGGGAGACAGAACGGGCAGACCGGATGATATAGAGTTTCAGGTAGCCGTCAACGCGATAATTGAGATGTCGCCGGACATAGTTCTTTCAGTTGGCGATTTCGTAGAGGGCAATGGCGATGTTGAAACAGCTGTTGAGGATTGGGAAAACATCCTCCCCGTACTTCAAAGGCTCACCACCGTCTTTCCCTTCGTTTACACACCTGGAAATAACGATATATGGAACGGGGAGACCGCAGAATACTGGAGACAGTACACCGGGACCGAACCCTCAAGGGTCGAGGAAATACTCGGCATCACATTCGTTGTCTGGGACTCTTCTATGGAATACGGATTCACGGAAGAAAACCTGGAGACCATAAAAGGCCTCATAGCCTCGATCGATACCGATGATCCCTGGATCTTTGTCACACACAAACCATTCTGGTTCATGGCCTGGCAGGATTCAGCCGCTGTAAATGACTTCAAGGGAATAATGGAAGAAACAGGACCTCTCGCGGTCATTGGAGGACACATCCACCTTTTTGCCGCCGGACGTGAGAACGGGATTCTGTACATATCCGCAGGCCCCTCCGGCAGCGCTGTTCCGGAACCAGACACGGAAAGAGGTGACTTCACCCAGCTGGGCTGGATGACAGTCTGGCCTGATTCGGTTGCTTTCGCTGCCCTTGATGCCAGAGGAGTCTATCCTGAAACCATCAATACCGGTGAGGAAATGAACCTTGCGTACATGTATGAGCAGCAGCTTATAACTGCGAGACCCCTTGAACAGGAACTTGAATCCGCGATCATGACACTGATTCCCCAGGAGAATCGATCCCGCATTGTGACTCTGGACATTAACCCTGGTACCTGGAATCTGAATCCCGAGACACTGGTCGTTGAACTTGACTCCCTGCCTGTAGACCTGCTCTTCACCCAGTCCCCCGAAGGCAGCCCTTACCCTTCACCTGTAGTTACCGTCAGCCTTGAATACGGCAATCGTGACAGACAATTGCAGTTCGATTATTCATGGCAGGTTCTGCGCACAGCCAACGCCTTCTATTCGGAAGCCGTCCTTGACGGTGAAGGGTCGGATGCTGAGTACAGAAGGCCTTTCCACACGAATTTCGCGGACTTCTCAGGTCAGCCGACGCCACTTCCCCAAACAGAATTCGCGGCTGCCAATGACGGAGATAGACTCTTCATCTTTATGAAAATGGCTGATTGTGCGGAAGAGAGTGAAGAGTACGGAGGTTTCATTTTCAATTCACGTGGCGGCTCAGTCCTGTGGCTGAAGGTATTCAGAGACGGTTCTTCCGAAGCATCGATATATACGTCAGAGGGTGACCTGATCGACTGGGAGAACGGCTTCGATACTGCAGTCAGTATTGAAGAGCGAAGATGGTGTATCGAGCTTGCCGTTGATATAGCTCTTCTTGAGCTGTTCGATGATCATGCATCTGTGCATCTTTACAGGTCCGCAGGAGATGATTTCGGAACCTGGGTTTATCCCATCGATTTCGATCCTTCTTCAATGGGAAGGATCTGGCTTCAGCGGTAAAACAGGAGCGGTTATCCGCCTCTGCATATAAAATCAGTCGGATTTTTTGATCAGCTGCGCTCTGTATATACGAGAAAGCTCTTCATCATTGTCGCAGTTCCCCAGCAGCCAGAAAACCTCAATCACACGTTTTTTGTCGTGAATGTTAAAAATCGACAAATGGCATCCACTGTCTGCGTAATCCTCAGAGAAAAGGATGCCTTCACTGATGGGATGGGCTTCAACGAAACCCTTTCCGGGAGTTTCAACCCGACCCCAGCGTCCGACATTGAACCACGCGCCCGCATGCTTCCTGCCCTGTCTCAGCAGAGGTTTGTTCTGTGCGGTCAGGACCACTCTGTCATGTTCTCCTCCGGGGGAGAGGAACCCTCTTATGTCGAATTCACCGCCGAGGTAAGCCTCGTTGCGGGCCTTCGGACAGAGCCAGGTTTTCAGAATTGGTACCTCGGGCAGCATTGAAACTCTCCAGGTAAGGTCAAGTGAGCCGTACTTCTTGTGATCGATCTTCCAGAGCATCTCCCAGCCTTTTTCCGGCATTCCGGCAGTTGATGTTTCAAAATCCCGCCAGCTGCAGTCAATAGCATCGAGTTTGAATGGCCGGTTACCGCCCTCCTTAACAGCGGGGAGAATGCCTCCGAACCAGGGCTTTTCCCAGGCGAAATCGGATGGTCCGGGATGGGAAGACATGAGAAATTCAACGCCGTCAAGGAGCAGGCTGTACACATGACCGAACTCCGACGGGTCGATAAGAGCTTTCAGCCTGCCGTTTGATATCGAAAGAATTCCGTTCTCCTCGGTAAGCTCCGGAGAAGGGGCGCTGCCGCTTAAGATCCGCGCGGGATAAACGCTTTCCCTACCGGCTATGCCAAGCGCAATTTCGGTATTCCCGGTTATATCAACCGCCGCCGAGATTGATTTATCACTGTTTATGGATCCTTCGGCTATGAGGTTGCCGTTTATGGATATGGCTCCACTCCGTTTTCCAAGGAGGTTATGCGAAAGTATCAATTCGTAACCTTCACACATGACAGGTTCTATGTTGTGGTTGATAAAACCCGTTCTTTTCAGTGTGCCGCCGGTGTCCCAGCCAAGTATTCGCGCGTTTGTCAGGAGGTCTTTCAGGTTTCCTCGGGAGAGAAGCACTTTGAAAGGAGGAGAGATAACTTTTTCTCCCGGAGCTGCAGTCAGTTCTTCAGTTTCCGGTCTGCCGAACTGCAATTTCCGCCAACCGGGAAACCATGCCATCAATGCCATGCTTTCGCTGGCCACCGCAAGCCAGGGGGCAGCCAGTTCTTCCGAATATCTGGGGTAGTCTTCCGAGCTGTCAGGGATCTGATTGTAGACTTGGGGGCAGACGAAAAGTCCCTTTTTCAGGGGGATTATCCTGTTTTCTGCAGCAAAGGGCATGCCTCCACGCCAATTGGCGATGAAGCATACCTTCTGATCGGCAGGGGATTCGTTGATGACGCTGCTTTCAACCGTCATGAAACCTGCCGGATTCATTCTGTATCGGATTTCGTGCTTCAGGCCCGGCCTCGACGGCCAGGAGGTTCCGGCGGTAACGCTGCTGTTACCTGAATTCATGTCGTACACCTGGTGGAGCAGATCGGAGTTCCAGTATGGCGGTCCTGCGGAGATTCTTATGGTCCCGGCTCTTTTTTCCCTGTCATCTTCCCCCGGGATCCATAATGAACCCCACGCACCTGTTCTGGATATGGCAAGGGTAGTGTCCTTGCCTACGATAACAGCCTCTTTCCGGGTAAGGAAAGTCTCAGGGATTCGGGCAAAGGGACCGGAGACAAGGATGATCTTCTCTTCGGCCCCGGCCTTTCCATCAAGGATCAGGGTCAGCCCCAGTTCGCAAGATCCGTTTGATAGCTCCGGGAGAGGAATGCGCACCTGCTGGAAAATGATCTTTTTCAATGTGAATGTTTCGCTGTGGAAAACATTTCCTTCAAGTCTTGCCTCAAGCATGAAAGAATCCGCTCCGGTCAGCTTCCTGACATCAAGGGCGAGTTCCTTCTGACCCGGCGAAAGCCTGCGCACAGGCGAGGAGAGAATAGAAACAGGTTCTTCAGCCCTTATGCCTATACCTATCGAAAAAGGGTGTTCGCCGGGCAGAACAGCTGCAACCCTCGGGGACCTGTCTCTGTCGGGAACCGGAACTTCCACCGGTTCTGGAATGACATCAAAACCCTTCAAGCTCTCCTGCATTGTTATGGATTCCGGTGCTGTCAGGTATTTATGTGATTCTATAGTAAGTTCCTGCGGAAGGGAATTCCCCTCGAAGCTGATCCTGACAGGTTTTCCATAGAAGATCTTTCCGCTGCTTCTTGTAACCGAGGCAGAAAGTAAAGGGGTTTCAATGGAAGAGAGAATTCTTCCCCTGCGATCGAACTGGGCGCGAAAGCTTTCGTTTCCAATTCTGAACAGGTAATTAAATACTTCGCGTCCCGACTCGGTTCTCTGTTCATCAGGTTCAACTTCCAGTTCTCTTGCGAAGCAGTCGTACCAGTCCCTGTCCCCCATAAAATCCCGAAGCTCGGTCCTGCCAAGAAGGAAGGGCATGTAGTTCTGCATGTAGACCATGCTGTCGGGCACCCAGAAGAAACCTGTTTTCTTGTATAGGGGCATGGCCTTGAGGTTCGCGGGCCAGGTGTGGAGGTCTATTCGGTAATATCCGTCTTCGGCTGTTCTGCGGACAGCGTCCAGAAGAAGCTTTTTGCCCAGCTTTCTGCCGTGAAGGTCTGGAACAACATTCAGCAGCGCGATGTACGCTGCATCAGGCTCTCCTCCGTAGGGGGTTGTCCTGCAATAGCCCACAACCCTGTCACCCTCGATCGCAAGCACCGTAAACAGCTTGCCGGAAGAATTCTCCTCCATCTCGATGCTCCGGGCTGTGAATTCAGATGCACCTAAGAATCCCGGAGGCCAGCCCTCTCTGCTCTCCGACCACATTCTGGCAACCGCATCGGCATTGGTCTTCGTATAAATTTCTAAGCTGACCGTTTCCATCAGACCTCTTCTCACGAATTCAATAAGGGGTTCCGCGAGATCGCTATTTTCCAAGGAACAGGGAACTCAGGCTCTTTCCTTCATGTGTTCGTTTTATAGCCTCAGCGAATATCCTTGCGACGGAGAGGGTTTCTATCTTTGTGACAGGGCCGCCTATAACCTTCTGGGCTGCCTCGGTATCGAATTCGACCGTATCGGTGACGTACAGCTTCGAAAGGGGGCTGTCCTCGATCCGCAGAACTGCACTGCAGGATAGAATACCATGTGTGACAAAAGCGTAGACTTTTTCCGCTCCCCGTTCGAGTGCGATCTCAGCAGACATAACAAGGCTTTTACCTGAAAGGGTCTCGTCATCGTTCATGATGACCGTTCTGCCGGTGAGGTCGTCTATACCCTCGACTGTTTTTATGTGCGGTGTTTCGCTGTCGTCAATCCTGACCTTCTTAACGTAGCCTGTTTCGATATCCGGAGAACGTCCGGCTTCCTTGAGGGAACGGGCCACATGCATTGCCAGAAAGTCGTTGTTCATGATGCTGCCCGAATCGGGGGCCAGAAAAGCGAGCTTATCCGAACCGAAGGAGACTATTTTATCAAGAAAAACCTCGTCAGCGTGCAGCTGATCAACCGGGATGTTACTGAAGCCCTGGCTCTGGGGGCAGTGCAGGGTCATGGTCAGGACTCTGTCTGCCTGAACCGATTCAAGCATATCAAACATCATCTTGGCGGTTATGGCGATTCTGGGCTTATCTTTCTTGTCACTTCTTGCGTAAGGGAAATAGGGTGTTACCGCGGTTATCCTTCCAGCACTGTCCTTCAGAGCGTATATCATCTGCAGCAGCTCCAGAATGTCACCGGAAACCGTACCGAAAGCCTTTTCCCTGTCCTGAAAGATGGACCTTTCTCCGGACTGTATTACGAATACATCCTTTTCGC
>JAUVIR010000031.1 GCA_030592645.1 Candidatus Fermentibacterota bacterium
AGTGAGTACCGATCCAATCACCGAAGCCGATGTAACCTATGGGTACGATTGGAGGAAACATTCTTACGGAAAAGCAAGGAGGAGCTAACCGCCCACCCCCTTTCTATATAATATATTTATTATTGAAATATAGGGATATTACCGCGTACTCTTGACAAATCCGCTTTTTGAAATATCTACACGAGAGTATCAATCAGCGAGGAAGAGCACATTCCAGTCGGGAGGAAACTATGAAAATTTTGACAGCAGTAGCATTGATGACCCTTCTCATGAGCTGCGGCGGAGAAGAGACAACCGGCTCCGTTGCGGATGAGACTACTTCAGAAGTTCCCACTCTTTATCTGGTACCTGTGGATTCCTTAGGTATCGAATTGGGCGACTCCACCTACGTCATGGGAGCAATAGAAGGGCTTGCATACGGTCCCGACGGGAATATTGCCGTACTTGACTGTGCCTATGCATGTGTTCGAGTTTATTCTCCTGATGGTGAATACCAGAGGCAGATAGGAAGAAGGGGCAACGGACCGGGAGAACTTCAGAGCATCGCGTTCCTGGGAATTTCCGAAGACGGTCACGTTTATTTGACCGGTGATGGCAGTGAGATACTCGGAGTACACCAGTACGACTATTACACAGGTGAATGGCTCGGATCATTGCCTTCGCTCGGAACTCCTCCCACCTGCATTGAAGGTGCTGAAGAGAGCTTCTACGTCAGGAAGGATATCAATTTTGATGTCTCCTCCGGAGAGCCGATGATACTGATAAGCATTGCAAAGTTCACCCTTGATGGTGAAGAGCCCGTGGTGACTTATATAGAAGATACAGCTCCCTTTAACCCTGCTGACATGGCCTCAATGATCAAACTCGTCTGGTACGGTTACGAAATTGCAGCTGATTATTCCGGTAATACCTTCATCGCTCCGAGGTCAACCGGGGAAGCAGTGGTTATCATATTCGACTCCGATGGTATGGAAACCGGGCGGATCGAGCTTGATCTTGAACCTGTATTGAGGACGGATGAAGAAATTGAGATGGAAAGGCTGATCCTGAGAGCTAAAATGGCAGCTATGGATATGGACCCGATGACTCCAGTAGAGCCTGACCAGTACAAGCCTCTGATCAGGGGTCTTGAAATCGATGGAGAGGGAAATATCTGGGTTCAGCACGGCGGACCAATTGTGCCGACATTCAGCGTGTTCAGCAGTTCGGGTGACTTGTTGTACTACGCTGAGGTAGCAGGAGATCATCCGGATGGCAATTCGTGGAGATTCTACATTGACGGCAACGGAATCCTCGCATACGCAGAGGATCCTTCCGATGGTTACCAGAAAGTCTATATGCTGGAAGTAAGGCGGTAGCCTGCTATCAGCTTTCGCCGGTTCCTATAAGATCTGATGCTGTCTGAACTGCTCCGTACGCATTATCGGCGTATCCGTCCGCTCCTATTGAATCTGCGTAGTCCCTGGTCACTACAGCACCTCCAACCATAATCCGGGCGGTGATTCCCCTGGATTTCGCAAGAGATATTACCTTCTCCATCTGGGGCGCTGTTGTGCTCATGAGTGCTGAGAGAGCTATTATGTGTGCACTTGTTTCCGAGGCCTTCGTTACGATTTCATCGGCATGCACATCCTTACCAAGATCGAGAACTTCGAACCCGGCGTTTCGGAGGAAGAGAGCAACAAGATTCTTGCCTATATCATGAATATCGCCTCTGACCGATGCTATAATTATCCTTCCTCTGCCAGAAGACACTTTCTCCTTATCAAGGTAAGGCCGAAGGAGCTTCGTCAGGACATCGGAAGCCGCCGCCGAAGCTATCAGGTGAGGCAGAAACAGTTTCTTCCTGTTGTACAGGTCTCCAACTTTCTCCATTGCAGGAGAAAGCCCCTCTTCCAGTATCTCTCTTGCACTGCGGCCGCTCTCAAGCAGCTCCCGACCGGTTGCTTCGGTCTGCCGGCGATCTCCGATCACTATGCTCTTGACCAGTATTCCCATGTAATCCGGTGAAATTCCCTGAGGGTCAAGCTCCGGAAGCCGCCTCTCGACCGGCTCTATGTTGCCGAGGAGGATCTGGGTATTTCTGTGCATTTCCAGCACTTTTGAATCGAGAACGTCCACAATAGCCATATCCAGCCCGGCGGATCCGAGCGATGCAAGGAGAGCCGCATTCAGGCTGCTTCTATCGGGGAGACCGAAGGAGATGTTCGATATTCCAGCAATGGTCAGGAGACCTCTCTGTCTGAACAGTTTAAGAGTGTCCAGGATCAACCTGCTGCAAGCGCCAGTGCCGAGAGGTTTCACGATTGGATCGGCAATTATCCTGTTCTCTTCCAATCCGTGACTGCCCAGAATTGCTATCCCTTTTTCCAGCTTTTCCAACCTCTCCTCAGCAGTTCTGCCCGGTCCATCCTCATCAATGGGCAGAAGTACAGCGTAGCCGCCATGACGGAGAAGAGTATCAACTCTTTTGCCGATATACTGTTCCGTAGCTATCAGGGAGTTCAGAATGCCGATCCCTCCAATTTCAGAAAAGGCGGTTTCTATGTTCGCAGGATCCGAAAGGTCGACGGAAAGGGGTAACCCGATGGAAAGTCGGCTGAAGATCTCATGTACAAAACCATCTGGAAGTAATTTCTCCAGACCAAGGTTCACATCGATAAGGTCGGCTCTGCCCTGAGCCCGTGCGAGGGAAATAACGGAGAAGAAATCTCCTTTTGACAGGGAATTCTGCAGGTTCTTTTTTCCAGTAGGGTTGATGGACTCCCCAATCGTAAGCATCCTGTCTCCGATAGAAACAATTCTGTCTACAGATGTGAGAAGCTGAAGCTTTTCGTGGTGCAATTTTACAGCAGGAAGATCTCCTATCAGAGAGACATACTCCCTTACATGCTCAGGGCTGCTGCCGCAGCAGCCGCCTATGATAGCTGCGCCACTCATTGCGAAATCCTCAAGCCACGCAGCAAATCTATCAGGAGTTATTTCATAGACACCGTCTTCCGGAAGACCGGCGTTGGGTTCAACTGTTACCCATTTACTTGAAAACCTCACCATCTCCTGGATTATTGGCAGAAGCCCCTCGGGTCCGGTTCCGCAGTTGGCTCCGACTGCATCCACGGGAAGCTGGTTCGCAAGAACTGTAAGTGCTGTAGGGGATGTACCGGACAGTGACAGAGAACCGGAGGCAAATGTCATCTGAGCCGAAATGAAAGCATCTGGAACATTGTCTCTGACTGCCAGAACAGCAGCCTTGAGTTCCCGAGGATCTGAGAATGTTTCGAGAAAGAAAATATCTATACCCGCATCAGCCAGAGCTTCTGCCTGCACACTGAAAAGGTGATAAGCCTCTTTCCATGTCATTGCTCCTGAGGGATGTATCAGTTTGCCGCTGGGTCCTATGCTTGCAGCGACCATAGCTTTGCCGCCCACAGCAGTGATTGCTGCTTCGGCAAGCCTGAGGTTGATATCCCTTACACTGCCTGATGTATTGCGGTTTGCCCGTGTGCCGCCGAAAGTGCAGGTGAGAACAATATCCGCTCCGGCTTCGGCATAGTCGGAATGTACAGCCCTGAGAATTTCGGTGTTTGCTGCCGCCCATTCTTCGGTTACCGCACCCGGTGGCATGCCCCTTTTTATAAGCTCTGTTCCTGTCCCCCCGTCCAGAAACACTATTCTCTTCTGTAGGAGATCGAGCAATTTCTTCGCCTGTGTCATCGCGTTACTCCCGCCATTCTTCCGCAAGTGTAATCATACCCTTTCTTGAACCGGCCATGTATACACCTGAGACCATATTCCTCATCCCCTCGATCAGCCGGGAAAGATAATCTAAAGAAAATGAGAGAACATCACAGTCATCCAGTTCATGAACCTTTGCAAGTACTTTGTCAGGGATCGATATGCCGGGTACTTCGGATGCAAGGTATTCGGCGGAATATTTGTTCCGGAAGGGCATCAAAGCCGGCAGAACAGGGTACTCCTCGAGGAGCTCTGCAGATCTTTCAAGTGTCTCCATGGAAAAGACAGGCTGGGTTATAAAGAATCTACAGCCTGCATCCCATCGTCTTCTAACCTTATCAGCTGAATCCGCGTCTCCGAGAGCTACAGCACTTCCGGGGAAGAAACCGGCACCCGTTCCTATTTTTCTGCCGTTGAGATCCTGCCCATCGGCAAGATGCTGCAGCAGCCTGAGGGTCTGTTCGGTTGTAAGATCGTATACCGCGGTGGACTCCGGATAATCACCCAGGGAGGGAGGATCGCCGGAAATAAGAAAGATACCCTGCAGGCCTGCTCCGGATAGAGCAAGGAGGTCCGACTGAATCCTTGTCAGGCTTCTGTCACGCAGGGCAAAGTGTACCAGAGGCTCGATACCGAGCTTTTCCCGAAGGTAAAGCCCTGAGATACACGGAGACATCCGTACCTTTCCCATGGGAGAATCAGGGATACTTATAGTAACGGGAGCGAACCGCCCCAGTTTTTCCGCCCTTGAGGAGAACAGCGAAAGGTCGCCGCCCCGGGGAGGCAGCAATTCGAGAATAAGTGCGTCTCCGACTGCGATCTGTGCCGAAAGGGAGGGAGGATCCCAGGATGCTTCGGAATGATGGATATCATCAGCTTCATCCGGATTAGGGGATGAGAATACTCTGATTTCTGCTCCCTCCGATAGTTTTCGAGAGAGATTGGAGATGAAAGCGGGAGTTGTGCCGCAGCATCCACCCAGCAGAGAGGTCGCCTTTCCTGTACAGGACAGCATGCATCTGCAGAAATGATCGGGGTTTTCAGGGAATACGAAACGGCCGTTGATGTATTTCCCCGTTCCCGCATTTGGTTGAAGAATAACAGGGAAAGGTGATGATGCTGCAAATCTCCTGTGGATATCAAGAAACTGAAGAGGACCGATTCCGTGATTGGCGCCAAGCATCACAATGTCCGTACCCACGAATTCACTGATGGAATCCTTAATGGAGTAGCCTGAAGGGGTAAGGAGATCGTGACCGTATGTAAAACTGACGCCGACAGGAATATCACCTGAGTATGATCTTACAATATCGTAAATGATCCTGGCCTGTACCGGATCGATCTGGGTCTCAAGAAGTATGAGATCAACACCTCCGCTGAGTAAACCCGCGACCTGAGGAGCGTATGTTTCCTTCAGTCTGTCAGCGTCTCCGGGTTCAGCGTAGAATGAGCGTCCGGACCCTGGAGGACCGATTGAACCCATTACCGCGCACTGCCCGTTTCGTGCTGCGAGCTTAACCGCCCGATAGTTGATTTCTTCGCATCGGTCTGCGAGTCCGTGCCTGTCCAGCTTTTCTGTGTTCGCATCGAAAGTATCTGCAGTAAGTATCACAGCGCCTGCTGATGCGTATTCACGATGTATGCTCGCAAGGATCTCTGGAGATCTGATAACTGCTTCGCATGCAAGATAATTACCCGGATATCCCAGCGAAAACAGATATTCACCGATTGCACCGTCAGCAAGATGGATCTTCCCATCTTCAAGGAGATTCATACTTCCTCCCGATGCACAACTGATGGATTTCGCAGGGTTTCAGTGAGGCAGCGCCGGATCGTTACATCCGACGCTCCCGCATAAAAGATACTGTATTTTCAAGACCTTCTTCAAAGGAAGTCACCGGTTCGTACCCGAGAAGTTTTTGCGCAAGGGTAATATCAGCCCGACTGTGTTTCACGTCTCCTGGACGTTCCGGTCTGTGGAATGGTTCTATATCCATTCTGCCTGTAAGACGAGCGATCGCGGAAGAAAGATGATTAACGGAAATACTGTCTCCGCAGGCAATGTTCATCATCATTCCCGCCGCCGCAGGAGCATCTGCTGCAAGAAGATTGGCATGTACTACATTCGCAATAAAGGTGAAATCTCTTGACTGCTGACCGTCGCCGTAGATCACCGGTATGCGGCTCTCAAGGCATGCGTTTATGAAAAGTGGGATTACGGCCGAGTAGGGGCTGGCAGGGTCCTGATACGGACCGAATACGTTGAAATATCGAAGAGCGACGGTTTCCAGTCCGTAGATATGGTGGAAAACCTGCATATATTTTTCACCAGCAAGCTTACTTACTGCATAGGGAGAGAGCGGTCTTACGTGAAGATCTTCAGTCTTGATCTTCTCGGGTGCATCACCGTAAATTGAGGAGGAAGATGCGAACAGTACTCTTCTGCAGCCTGCATCCAATGCTGCATGCAGGACATTCAGAGTTCCCTGCACGTTCACTTCGTTGGTCGTGATGGGGTCGGCAATTGAGCGGGGAACACTTGGAAGAGCCCCCTGGTGGAAAACAACCTCTACGCCCTCCATTGTGTTTCTGACAATATGATAACTCCTGATATCACCTTCGACGATTTCAATATCATCTCTGATATCCGTCAGATTGGCCCGGTGACCTGTAGAGAAGTTATCCAGAATTCTTACTCTGATCCCTTTTTTCAGCGCTTCTCTGGCAATATTGCTGCCGATGAACCCGGCGCCTCCAGTTACAAGATACATCTATTCAGTTCCCCTCAGTATTCTCAGAGCCGCCGCAGCCGCTCCGAGACCGTTATCTATGTTAAGAACACATATCCCCGGGCTGCATGAATTGAGCATGGAAAGCAGCGCAGTAACTCCCCCGAAAGCAGTACCATAGCCCGTTGAGGTTGGCACGGCAATCACTGGTCCTCTGAAGAGCCCTCCTATAACGGTGGGCAGAGCGGCATCCATTCCTGCGAATACGATGCACACAGAGGACTCTCTCAGGGAGGGAAGAACTTCGGCAAGTCTATGTACTCCCGCTACCCCGATATCGCAGAAGCGGCGCGTATCAACTTTCATCGTCTCAAGAATTATTGAAGCCTCCTCGACGGCATGAAGATCCGATGTCCCTGCCGAAACAACTGCCACCGAGCCTTCGACACGGTCGGGATTGTTCCCGTATTCTCCCGTTACGAACATTTTTCCACGCTTAGAATACGATCCTTCAGGGAATGCCTCAAGAAGTATCCTGCCGAGGTCTTCCTCTGTCCGCGAAACAATGGCAAGACCTGTTCTGCTGAAAAGGTTCTCCGTGATCTTCAGGACCTCTTCGGGGCTTTTACCCTGAGCCAGGATCACTTCGGGCAGGACCGCAGTTATACCTCTTCCTGTATCCACTCTGGCGAATCCAAGGTTAGATGTAAGATGAGAATTAAGCAGCTTGAGGGCGTCGAACGGTGAGATATCACCCTTACCGAGAACTGCAAGCAGAGCTTCAATACTGCTGTTCTTCAATACTCTTCTCCCGCCTGTGATAACATGCGATCAATTTCCCTGATCTGTTGAATTCGGGACGAAAGAGCCGCCGTCAGGCTGATAAACGACGATCTGGGAATATCGCATTGCCCGAAGCTGAGAAAGCAGGTCGTCGACTATGCCTCTCAGATCAGCCTTTTCCCATCCGACGTAGAACCTTGCCGATACCCGTGCTCTTGAATCAAGCACAAGCACCGAAGGGAAAGAAGTGACATTGAAACGGCTCGATACTGTTCCATTGTTATCAATGATCACCGGGAATTCAATCCCCCAGTCCTCAACAATACTGTGTAATTCGCTGATCGAGGTTTCATCCGTCTGGATGGCGGCTATCACTGCAAAAGGCTCCTCAAGAAATTCTTCGTGGATCGCTTCGAGCCGGGAGAAATACTGAAGGTCGTTAAGAGTTGAAAGCCTGCAGAAAAACACAACAACAACATGTTTGCTTAACTGATCGTAGAGACTCAGGGGCTCGTTTGAGTTGATCCAGATATGATCAGCGGGGAAATCCCCGACATCGGAGAGTACGGTCTGTTCCTGAGGTTCCGGCCCCAGGTCGAAGAGAAAACCGAGAAAAAATGCAGAGGCGATCATTGCCAGAGCAAAAACGATACCAGACCGTATTCTTTTGCGGCTCAGTTCGGATATTGGCAGTTCGTGTGAATAGTCTTCCAGAAGAATCACCTGCTTCTTTCATTCTTTAACGCTGCAAACCTGGCCTCTGTAATTACTTTCTGGACAGGGACAGCATGCTGTCTTGAAGCCTCTGCACAATCCTCATACTCCGGCTCCGCTCGAAGAAGTTCGCCATCCAGAAAGACCCTTTTTACTCCAATAGGTCCGAATCTGGTTTCAACCGTTCGCTCATCTCTGTCAAGAACAGCCCTTTCAACTTTGCTGACTCTCATTCCAATAGTCGACGTATTCCTGAATATACACTCGATTACAGCATCCATTTCGGTTACCGGGCATAGTATTGTGGCCTCGATTGCGGGCCGTCCCTTTCTGCCGACACAGATGGCGGCATAGCAATCCATTGCTCCCGATTCAAGGATTCTGCGGGCGGCATCCGGCCAGAGCCTCGCATCCATGTCATCTATAACTGTCTTGATCTCTATACAGCGATCGGTACCCCAGAGAGCATCGCCCAGTGTCTGGGCGATTGTAAGGCGAAGAAGATTAGGGCGCTGCAGGTCTTTTGATCCTGCTCCCATTCCAGTGGCTTGCGGTTTCATGGGTGGGGGAAGATCCAGCCAGGATTCTACAGCTGTTACCAGTATAGCAGCTCCGGTCGGGGTAGTAAGTTCACTTTCTATACCTGTTGGCATTGTGGGAACACCACTGAGAATACACATAGTGGCCGGAGCAGGCACCGGCAGGGTACCATGAGCACATGTTACCGTTCCTGTACCGGTCGCGACAGCCGACGAGAAAACTCTTTCGATCCCGAGAAGATAAAGGCCGCAGAAGGATCCAACGATATCAATTATGGCATCCATAGCGCCGGTTTCGTGAAAATGCACTTCGTTGATTGAAACACCGTGAGCATGAGATTCCGCTTCCGCCAGCCTTAAAAAGGCATCGAGGCTTTTATCTTTGACATATTCAGGCAGATCGGATTCGGAGATGATATGCCTGATATCGGAAAGATGCCGCGGAGAAGTCTCCTTTGGAACAATGACCGTTACGAATGTTCCCTGCATATGGTTTTTCAGAACTTTATCCGCAGACAGCTTCCACCCCTTCAGATCAAGGGAGTGAAGCATCTTTTCAAGCTGAAGAATATCCAGGCCGCAGTCCACCAGGGCTCCAAGGATCATGTTGCCTGAAATTCCGCAGAACGGGTCAAAAACAGCTATTTTCATCACAGTCCTTTATTTCGGTATGCACTATATTCAGTCACTGTGTTTAACGAGTAAGCTGAGCCAGCCAGCATTTCTTACGGGTATTAATCACTACATAATATAACGGGCTGCATAGGAGGAACCATTGTCAGTGCCCCGGATGCTGAAACAGAACCTGTTCGATAGAGGACGCTGCGGTGTCCTTTTTTCAGGCGGGCACGACAGTGAGGTTCTGCTCAGGTCTGCTGTCAGAGTTCTTGGAGCTTCAAATGTTTTACCGTTTACAGCGGATACACAACTGCTCGCAGCCTTCTACCGAAGACATATTCGCAGCGTTGATGAAGAACTGTCCATTGAAACAGTGTTTGTCCCCATAGACATGATGTCCTGCAGGGAATTCACGCTGAATACGGACATGCGCTGCTATATCTGTAAGAAGGAACTCTATACCAGACTGAAAGCGGAGGCGGCTGCCGCGGGATGTGATACTGTCATGGATGGAACCAATACCGATGATCTGAGCGAGCATCGGCCCGGACTTGCTGCCGCGGCGGAAACGGGAATAGTCCACCCCTTCCTGGAAGCCTGTATGGGAAAGGATGATATCGCGGAGCTGGGAGCCTTTCTTGGGGCCGGAGAATGTCCCTCCGATTCCTGCCTTGCAACCAGAATTCCACACGGGATAACGATAACGTCAGAATTGCTTACACTTATTGAAAGCGTGGAAGCCCCCCTTCGTCCTTACGTAAAAGGCAGATTCCGTGTGACAGCGGGAACCGGAAGAATGCATATCCATTATTCAGCAATAGATGAAAAATATGTAAAAAAAAGTCTTGCACAGCTGAAACTGATCGCGGAGAGATCAGGGCAGCAAATCGAGCTTCATCTATGCGAACCGTAGATTTCGCAGGATTTCTACGAACAGATCAGGGTTTTCAGGTGATACCACAAAAGTCAAACCAGATGTCCTTATTGTTACGCAGTTTTTGAAATCGGTTTCATACGCATTGAAAGATCCAAGCTTTCCGCTTTTATACCTGCCGGAAAAACTGAAAAGACCTTCGTTCCCGAAGGTTCGAATTGATCCTGTCATTGCTTTCGGGTCGTATTCGACCGATTGCAGAATACTGATGTCAATATCTGTATACCACATCAATCTCCTGATGCGGAATGTGTTTTCCGAGATACTGTAGCCTCTTACTGTAAACATGAGGCTGATGGACAGGGTCAGGAGCGGGATAAGCGAGTACAGGATCATCGTAACAAGTGTGGAAGCCCGGCCCCAAGCATTGACGTTGACTGCCCGAATGTAAATTCTCTAATCATCCGCGAAGGGAGTCTGCATGGATGCATCAGGCAGCGCACAGGAAGAAAGAACAATCCCTGATGAAATCAAGGGAGACAGACTCCTGCAGGAAAGCAGCTATGAGAAGGCGGCGGATTTTTTCAACAGTGCAGCAGCAAGCCACCCTGCAGAGCAGAGCAGGCTATACCGCAAGGCCGCAGTATCCTTCTGGAAAGCCGGTGTTTTTCAGAAAGCAGTAACGGCATTCAAAAAAGCGATTCAAAGCTGCCGGCAGGATGGGGACAGGGCAGGCGAAGCAAAGAATACCCTTGGTCTTGGAGCAAGCTACCACGGTCTTAACAGGATGTCTGAGTCATACAGGATCATGCACGATGCGTTGAGCGCCGCAGAGGAGAGCGGGGATCTGAAAACAGTCGCCGATGCGACGAACTGGCTCGGCATAATCTGCAAGGATCAGGGGGACTTCTCCCTTGCCGTAGATCATCATAAGAAAGCTATTGAACTGAGCAGGGAACTTGGAAACGAACAGGATGAAGCCAGTTCCCTCAACAGCCTTGGCCTGGCTCATTACCATATGGAAAACTATCCGGAGGCCATGGAGTATTTTAATAAAGCCCTGGATATACATCGAAGCAGTGATGATTCATGGGGTCTTCCCGACACACTCAACAGCATAGGTATGACACTCAGAAGAATGGGCAGGCTCGAAGAAGCCCTGGAATACTATCTCGAAGCCCTCGAAGCGAGAAAGAGAGCTGGAGGACTGGCCCGGACGGCCAACATCCTTAACAACATGGGAAATCTCTGCCTGTCTATGGGTAACATGGATAACGCAATTAAATATCATAAAGAAGCTCTTGCGATCCGCGTCGAGATTTCCAGTAGAAGCGGTATGGCATCATCCCTTCTCAACCTTGGTGAAGCGTGGAAAAAGGAGGGAAAACTTCACAAATCGGCATCGTGCCTGCAGAGCAGTCTGAACCATCAGCAGAACAACAGACCCGATGAAATGATGATGGATACTATCCGGATGCTGGCCGAGGTCAGAAGCGCGCTTGGAGACAGTGAAAAGGCATACGATCTGAGTATTCATGCTCTGGAGACATCAAGAGTACTTTACCGTGATCTTCTGGAAAAGAGGCTGATGGAATCAAGAGAAATTCTTGAAACCGAGCACCGGGTCAGGGAAGCACAGCTTCTGCGAAGCAAGAACCGCAAGCTTGAGGATCTATCGGACATGCTGTCAGCTCAGAAGGAACAGCTTCAGCTTATCCTTGATTACGTTCCGGCGGTGATAGTTTTCATTAATAACGAAGGAACCATGATCAGGCTGAACAGATATGCGGCCAGGCTTGTCGATAAGGAGCCCATAGAGCTTGTCGGCGATGCGGCGGAAAAGTTCTTTGGATCACTTGGAAGATACTTGCCCTTGCTGAACTGTGAAGAAACGGTTTCGCTGAAGGATGGAGACCATGTCTATCTCTGTCACCGTGTTCCATTTAAAGGTACAGAGAGTGCACTCGACGGAATGGTTGTATTCGCTATTGATATTACGGAAGAGAAAAGAGCGGAGCGGAGCAGGATAGAGCTTTCGGAATTGACCGGCAGGGCAAAAAGACTCGAAAGTCTGGGGTATCTTGCGGGCAGTATAGCTCACGATTTCAACAATCTTCTTCTGGGTATAATGGGTAATGTTGAACTGGTTATCGGTCGAACAGGTGATGCGCAGTCCAGGAACAATCTGGAGAAGGCCTCCGATAGCGCAAGACGTGCCGCATCACTCTGCACACAGTTAATGGCTTTTTCCGGAGGAGGCGATTTTGTCTCGAAGCAGCTTGACCTTTCCGCAGAGGTCGAGTTTATTCTCAAATCTCTTTCGTTCGACCCGGAAGTGCATTTCAGATTCAGCACCGTTCTTCCAGAAGGGCTGCCGCTGATCAACATATCACCTTCCCAGCTGCGTCTGGCACTGAAAAACCTGTTGGGCGTTCTGGAGGAGAAGGTCAGCGAGGGAGAAAAGGTGGACATCGTAACCGGCAGGATATCTGTTGATTCGGACTATCTGAAGGGAGCTGTGTACAATAAAGATGCGTTGAAGGGTGATTTCCTTTTCATGGAGGTGAGCGCTTTCTCAGAAGGGATCTCAGAAGATGAAGTCTGCCGGATGTTCGATCCCCTAACCAGTGGAGATACATTGAAGACAGACCTTAGAATGCCTGCTGTTCACGGTATTCTAAAATCGTTGGGCGGCTTCATGATCTGCGGACAGAAGGGTAAATCGGCAGGGATGATAAGGCTGCACTTCCCCTGTACGCAGGAGAATTCATCCGGAGATAAGCCCATGAACCCGGAAACCCGGAAAGCGAACGCAGGAAGCTGCATTTTACTGGTTGATGACGAAGAGTCCGTTAGAGAAACAGTGGAATCCATGCTTGGCACGCTGGGCCACGACGTACTTACCTGTTCAGGAGGAGTGAGTGCTCTTAAGCTGCTGCAGGGAAAAGTTGATGATATTGCCTGTGTTCTTCTTGACATTACAATGCCGGAAATGAATGGACATGAAGTGTTAAGGGTCATATCAAATCTCTACCCGGACCTTGATGTAGTGCTTTCAAGCGGTTTTTCTGTAAAGATGATAGAAGAATCCAGTAATAGTCCATGTTTCCGGGGTTTTCTTAAGAAACCGTATACCATGGATGAATTGCAGACCATGCTGGAAAAAGTGCTGTGCTGAAGAATGCAGGATGAGTCGGTGTCTTTCAGAATACGCATCCTTTTCAACGATCAGGCGTGTAAGAGCGATCTCGCCACCGGGATCGGTTTCAGTGCCCTTATTGGGGATGATCTCCTCTTTGATACCGGTAACGACGAAGTAAGTCTTCTTTCGAACATGAGAGTTCTCGGTGTTAACCCCATGAAGATAGACTCCGTGGTTATCTCTCACGATCATTGGGATCATACGGGGGGCATTGAGGGCCTGCTTAAAACCCGTCCCGGCATTACGGTTTATGGGTGTCCCGGATTCGGTGAAGAGATGAAGAGAGCTGTTGCACTGAATAAAGGAGTTTTTATCCCCTGCTCTGAATACCGGCAGATAGGGCCGGGTATTTATCTTACTGGTGAGATGCCTGCCCGCTACAAGGGACATTACCTGGCTGAACAGGCTATGGTCCTCGAAACAGAGAAAGGGATTTCCATTATCACAGGCTGTGCCCACCCCGGGATTGTAAACATTGTCGATCGAGTCGCGGAACGATTTTCCACGAAAAAGATGTATTCCATTATCGGCGGATTTCATCTGAAGCGTCATACGGAAGAAGAACTGGATAGTGTACTCAATGATCTTGAAGAAAGAGACATCACGCTGTTCGTGCCAATGCACTGTACAGGTGAAAAGGCAACCAGGGCCTTTTCAGACAGGTTCGGCTCCAGGACCCATGTCCTGAAATCGGGAGATTCGTTTGAAATCTAGAATACTCAAGGATAACACTTAATTTTCTTTCACATATATGGAGGGGTCAATTGAAGTCGATAGTTTTACTTTTTGTCGTAGTGATTTGCGTTTCCTATGCAGCTGATGATCTCGTGTATCCGGAAGCCCGTATGTCCGACCAGGTCGATGACTACTTTGGAACACTAGTTCCGGATCCCTACAGGTGGCTCGAGGATGTGAGTTCCGTTGAAACACTGGCGTGGATAGCTGCCCAGAACGAGTTATGGAACAGCTTCATCGAGGTTATTCCTCGGAGGAACTGGATAAGGGAGAGGCTTGAGGAGCTCTACGATTACCAGCGATACTCAATGCCCTACAGGAGAGGCGAGCGCTACTTTATACACCTTAACGACGGTTTGCAGGATCACTACGTTTTCTGCTCCCGCGAGAGCCTTGAAGGGGAACTGACTGTGCTTATCAACCCAAACGAGTTCCCCGAAGACGAAAGGTTATCTCTTGCAGGAACCAGTGTGACCGACGACGGAGAGCTGCTTGCCTGGGCAACCAGCGTGAGCGGGTCGGATTGGTCCACCTGGTACGTTATGGACATAGAGACACAAGCTGCCCTGAGCGATACTATCCGCTGGACAAAGGGCGGTGTCAGCTGGAAGACCGACAACTCGGGTTTTTATTATACGAGGTATGATGAACCCGAGGAGGGGCAGGAATATCTTGAACGTAACGAGAACCAGAGGATATTTTTCCACAGACTTGGGACTTTGCAGGAGCAGGACAGTTTAATATACGAGCGACCTGACAAACCCGAGTGGTTGATTGGAGCTTACGAGACGGACGATGGCAGATATCTGATCATCTATATCTATGATACGAATCTGGCACGGAAAAACGGGATATTTTACATTGATCTTCTATCGGGGGACAGCCAGGTGGTGGAACTTCTGGGGGATTTCGATGCGGGATATTCATTGATCGGTAACGTTGGTGAGGAGTTCTACTTCCGTACGGATCTTGATGCTCCCCATGACAGGATCATCTGTATCGACATCGCCGCGCCTTCCCGCGAGAACTGGATGGAGATCGTACCCGAGTCGGATGAGATACTGGAGAGAGTTTCTATCCTGAATAACAGCGAGTCGTTAATTCTCCAGTATTCCTGGGATGCCTACAGCCGTGTGTATCTGTACAGCATCCAGGGAGAGTTGCAGAAGGAGCTTGAGTTTCCCAGCCAGGGAACAATCTGGGGCTTCGGGGGTCTTCAGTCTGACACCGAAACTTTCTACCTGTTCAGTTCCCTCCTGCATCCGGGAGAGGTATACAGTTACGATTTCGAATCGGGCGAAAGCACATTCCTCTGGGCACCCGAGATAAACGCAGATCTTTCCCGATTCGAGGAAAAACAGGTTTTCTATGAGAGCCACGATGGAACGATGATCCCGATGTTTCTGGTTTACTCCAGGGACATCGAGCTGGACGGCTCAAACCCTACGCTCCTGACCGGCTACGGAGGGTTCGGGGCATCTATGAATCCCTGGTTCAGCACCTCCAGACTTGTATGGCTGGAGTTGGGCGGGATATATGCAATTCCCTGTATTCGAGGGGGCGGAGAGTACGGTGAGGAGTGGCACCTGGCAGGGATCAAAGAAAATCGCCCGGTTGTGTTCGGTGATTTCATCTGTGCGGCGGAGTACCTGATAAAGGAGGGTTACACCTCTACACCGAAGCTCGCAATCTCAGGGGGCTCCAACGGAGGAACCCTGGTCGCCGCGTGCCTGAACATGAGGCCGGATCTGTTCGGTGCGGCTGCTCCCGCCATGGGTGTCATGGATCTGCTTCGCTTTCACCTGTTCACAGTCGGGTGGGCCTGGACCTCCGAATACGGTAACCCCGATGATCCGGAAGAGTTTGAGTTCCTTCTCGATTACTCTCCATACCACAATATCGAGCCTGGTATCGAGTATCCACCGGTTCTGATATCAACTGCAGATCACGATGATAGAGTGGTTCCCGGGCACAGCTTCAAGTATGGGGCAAGATTGCAGGCTGCTCAGGCCGGAGATGCGCCTATCCTGATGTCGATTCATTCCAGGGCCGGACACGGGGGAGCGGTGGGTCTTTCAGAAGGTCTTGATCGAACGTCCGACAGTTATGCTTTTTTCTGGCAGATACTGAAGATGGATGAGTAGATAAATCAGGGAAGGTGAGATGCTCTCCTCCGGGCATCGGCAATCTCCCGCCATGTATCGTCGATGGTGTCCGGGATACTGATCCTGCCTCTTCCGGAGTGAAAAGCCTCCGGGAAGCCGGTCCAGGTGTCTGGCCAGTTCTCTATAGTGCTTATTTTCCATAACTACCGCAGGACAGTCAGGGTCCTGATCGAACTCAGTCCCTCCCCACTGAACTTCACAAAGTAGAGACCGGTTGACAGTGTTGCGGTTTCCAGGTTCAGATTGTGGCTGCCGGCCTCCAGAAGCTCATTGCATAGAGTTTTAACAATTCTTCCATGTATATCGTAAAGAACAACTTCAGTGATTCCCGGTGCAGTGGTGGCAAAACTCAAAGAAGTCTGATCTGCACAGGGGTTTGGATAAATAGCTGCCTGAAGGGCAGGTACAGCACTTCCACTGATGCCTGTTCCGTTATGCTCCCACAGAGTGAACTCAGCCTCAGCAAAAGTTAGAAGACCCTGATGTCTGTCGCCACTGAATACTGGATACCAGTCATCGGTGTGCGGGGCATAGAACCAGGCCTCTCCCGTACTCTGTCCCTGTATCAGTTCGTAGCAGTCAAAAGCATCCCCTGCCTGGTAAAGGTCCCAGTTGGCGGAATCGACTATGAAGAAGTCAGCTGTGCCGTTATCAAGCGGCTGCGCGTACTCGGATCTGGGGGCGGCATAGTTGTCTCTTCCATTCATAAGATCCGCGGGAAGATCGTAGTTCACCTGAATAAGGTATTTCGTCCAGGATCCCTCGCTGACCTCGGTCAAGTCGAGTTCAGGCATGGGATCGGGAGGGCTCCAGTCGAAATAGTAGCTCTGATCGGGAATACTGTTTACTATAACCTCTTCGTATCCGCCGGTTCCAAAGATACCGAGTGCTGTTACAATTCTCAGGTAATAATTCTGATTGTCCCCAAGATCGAAAGTGATCTGACCGTTGCGGTCAGTCTCGCCAAAGGTTCCCAGGTAAAGGGTGCTGGTCTGCCAGCCCTCACTTGCGACCAATACAATGGCGTTATCGACAGGAACACCCGAGGAATCCGTTACAGTTACCGTAAATGTACACGTTTGAGAATAGAACGCAGCGTCGTCCCAGGTGTAACCGTCGTTTCTCCAGGTCCAGATGCAGCTGCAGTCCTTTGAACCTCCATGATCCTTGTCATAAGCGCAATTAGGGTTGTTGATCGTGTCTACGTACCACCCGCGCCATTCCCCATCCCACCAGATCTCACACCAGACATGATCCTCGTTGATATCCATGGTGCATGCTGTAGGAATAAGCGCAACTCTCGCAGAGGCACAGAGCAGATCCTGCGTCTCGCCGCAGTTCCCGTTGTGCTCATGAGCAATGATGTTGGGCTGTATGGGTCTGTTGCCTGTGGCTCCGTCCGGTATTGTGGCACGGGTCCATTTACTGATGATTTCAACAGCCTGCAGAGTGTCCGTGAAAATCGGAGTTGTAGACCATCCCCAGCTCCTCATCTGCTCGTCCCAGAAGACCAGTATATTTTCGTTCAGTACTTCATTGAGAACCGGATAACCAGGATCATCCATGTCCCAGAGGTACTGCCTCCAGAGTTCATTGTAAACGCTTGCATCATTCAGAGGGCGTTCGTCAGACACTTTCGGCATTACAACAAAGTGATAGTAGATCTCCTTTGGAATCTCGACCCAGATCGTGTCCGTGTTTACAACGGTATTGTATTCGGTAGTGCTGTAGTAATCCGTGCCTCCATAATCGTTCACGTTCACATAGCTCAGATGAGGGTCTGTTTCATAAATGCCCAGGGCATTGTCCACAAGAAGAGTCTCGTCGAAATATGTACTTGCGAGAATTGTCCAGGAAAGATTCGCAACCGTAAAAGCGAGCTCGTCATAGTACTGCTGTCCCTGATGAGCAAGAAGCAGAGTGCCATACCTGTCCTGATTGGACTCGGAGAGTATGGAGTATTTCCAGATAAGGTGTCCCTGCAGCCACTCTGGAGCCAGATCAACAGACTGCTGCGCCGCGGAGGTCAGGACTATCTCATCGTTCACCTCAATGGCTTCGGATGAGAGAGAAATTATTGCAGGGCAAATACCATCCATGTCCGGTACGATGAATCTGCACGAAAGGGTCTCAACCACTTCGTACTCTACCGGCGGGTCAAGAACAGTCAGTGGTTCAGGAGTTTGAAGCTTCCATGTGAACCATGATGGAATGGATGTAACAAGATGAACAGAACTGCCGGTAACCTTAACAGGATCTCCCATGTCACCTGTCATCCCTGGAAGATCACCATTGGCAAGAGCTATTGAGCAAATCGAAATCAGTGCAATGTATTTCATATAATCATCCTCCTGAAATAGATCAAATTAAGCGACATCAAAAGATATGCTTCGCTAAGCGTAAGGTAAACCCGACTATGAAACCTAAGAGTTAAATCCAGGGGAACAATTTTTTGAATCGGCGGCTTCATGATCCTGCGGCTGAAATACTGAGCTATATCCCGGCTTTAATCTCACCCCAGGTACTGTTATCCAGAGTTGCCAGACTGTACTCCAGTACAATATCATCGATATACCAGTAGTGAGCATCAGATGCAACGATATGAAACGCGAACTGGACTGTTTTGCCTGACCATGAAGCATCCAGAGTTTCTGTCTGCTCGTACCATTCAAACCCCGTATATACACCGGCTTCACCTTCATTCCAGAGTACGATCCAGTCACCGCTGCTGATATCTCTAACTTCGATAAAGACATCTCCATTATTCACTGCTACGAAGTACTGGTAACTTCCACTCCACCACCATTTAAAAATGAATTCCCCCGCTGCTGGCAAGGAAAACGATGGCGTAACAGCTCGTGTATCATGCGGCCAGGGGGAAAACCAGACGTACTGCAGGCTGAAATCCCCGGTATGAGCCTGGAATTCATTGTCATAGAGGACCCAGTTAGCGGTACCCGTTATGGTCCAGTCACTTATGTCTCCATCCTCAAAATCTTCCATCCAGATAGTTTCAGCAAATGATAGTGAGGAGCATGCAACCATAAAAATCAACAGATATTGTCTTAGCATGTTCTTTCCTCCTCAATAGTCGTGTTCGGGGATTCAGAATAATCAGGATAAAGCATCATCATGCATTCAGGGCACAGTCCGTGGCTGAACTGGGCTTCCGAATGATCTGTAATGTAGGATTCAATCCGTTTCCAATATCCCTGGTCATCACGGATTTTTTTGCATGACGCGCAGATCGGAAGTAATCCACTGAGGTGTTTCACTTCAGCAAGAGCGTGTTTCAATTCCTCATTCGCTTTCGCGAGTTCAATATTCCTGAGTCTGTATATCTCCGCTTCCCGTTCCTTCTTATCGGATTCGTACTTCACCCGCAGTTCATTGATCTTCCGACTGCTCTCTTCGGTGAATATCTCATCATCCAGTGTTTTGTACTTCTTATGAAATTCGAGTGCTTCCTTAAAATAACCTATTATTTCACAAACCTCAGAATAGGATTGACAGACTCTTTTCTTTATTACGGGGGAATCTATACCGTCTGTGTACGCAAGTCCTTTTCTGGCATATTCGTAAGCTTCCTGATACTTACCCGTGCTCGCATAGCTCAGGCTTATGGAAAGCAGCGTCTGGGAAGCATCGTTATTGTCACTTTTTTCCATCTCGATCTCAAGCGCCCTGAAGAAACAGTCAAGCGCTTTTTCGTGATTATTCATATCATGATGGATCATGCCGATATTGGTGAGAACTCGAGCGATTTTCCACCTTTCACCAAGAGTCTCCCTGATTTTCAGAGCTCTCTGGTAATATGCCAGCGCTTTCTCCGGCTCGTCTGTCCGACGGAAAATGCTTCCTGCGTTGTTGAGAGAATTGGCGAGATTAGTGAAGCAGCCGTGTTCCTCGGATATTTCTATAGCTCTGCCGTAGTAGCTAAGAGCACTGCTCTTATCATTCAAGTCGCTGTAGATAATACCTATGTTATTCAGTAATGATGATACTTTCAGAATTTCCTTCGATTCTTCGAATATCTTTAGAGCCTTCAGGAAGTACTCAAGAGCCTGATCAATATTCGACAGCTTATAGTAAATTATGCCGATTCGGTTGTATGTGTCGGATTTGCTTATTTCATCCCTGGTTATATCGGTTACTTCGAGATTTCTGAAACCGTATTGGAGAGCTGTTTTATACTCTCCGATACACTGATAGGCCCAGCAGAGCTCATTCAGTATTACTGATTCCAGGCCTTTATCCTCGATATTTTCAAGCAGTTCCAAGCCCTGCGTCGCAAATTCAATGGCTTTCGTACGATCTGTTTCCCTGTATGCGATAGATAGATCCGCGAGAATCCTTATCCTTTCGAGACCGTTTGTTCTCTGAAGCCTTTTTCTCAGTGTTTCCAGACGCTGATTATCTGTTAAATCGGTCATATATACCTTCCATACCTTTTGCCGATTACCTGAACTGACAATACTGAGAGGAATCCTGTTCTGTCAATGACAATAAGAACTAATTAATACGATGTATTGCTACTGCCGCAGGATGACTATCCTTCTGGATAGAATATTGGATTTATCGTTGAACACCACTGCAAAATATACCCCGGTATCGCAGGCATCCGCAGCCCACAGAAAAACGCCTGAATTCTGATGCAGCGATGGAACCATCTGTATCAGTCTGCCCGAAATATCGAAGATCCCGACTTCGGATACTCCGGAAAAACCAGAGATTTCAATTCTGACCGAAGCCCCGGCAGGATTAGGAAAAATGTGCATAGCCTGCTCCGGGGCAGGTGAAATGCCCTCCTCAATGCCAGTCGGTACGTTCGCGAATCTTACAGCATCTGCCACGATCACAGGCCCTGGAGTACAGCCTTCGCTTGAGATCTCAACCCAGCCGAAAGTTCCCTCATGGAAATCGAAGGAACCAAGTGAATACCACTCCTCACCACCGGCGCTCTGATCCACCAGGAATTCACTTTCCCCATTATGGTGGTGCACGATGTATTTCACATCAGTCGCTCTGTTCAAGCCCGATACCCACCACAGAGACACATCGTACAAGCCGGAAACAGGTATGTACGGATTCCATCTTGCCGTATGGACTGCTTCCGATACATTTATCCAGGCGTAATCCGGACCGAATGGAACTCCGTAGTAACCGCAATCCCATCTGTTCGGACCTTCCGCTGTGAACGAAGGGTAAGAATTGTCAACTGTCCTGCTGAGATACTGCGGTGTAACCGGCAGCAGCAGATTCTCACAAACTCCTGCGCAGTATGCCCATCCCTCGATCCCGGGATGGTCCTGCCATTGAACTGCAAATCTCAAGGATTCATCCCATTGCGTGATGTAGTCAAGGAACGAAGCTTCCCCGAGGATCGATGGCATTTCGGTGTATTTAATGACATAGAAACCTGCTGTTTTAACACCACGATCGGTGTAACCGAATGCTTCAACAATGTAAGGGTGAGTTATGTCCCGAAAGGCGAAGGATTCTGGAGAACCATCGGTATCGCAGTACGTTTCGGTTCCCTGAACCGATCCGTTAAAAGCGTTGTGATGAATGGATATGAATCTGTCATAGCCGCCCGCGTTGGCGTACTCGACCCTGTCGACAAGCGAAACGTACCGGTCAGTTCGCCTTGTCATGGAGACAGATTCGCACTCAGGCAGCTGTTCGAGGTACGATCTGACAAGGTATGCAACATCGAGGTTCGCTTCCTTCTCGGTGTAGTAAATACCGATTGCACCAGCGTCCGAGCCTCCATGTCCGGGGTCCAGGCAGACTGTCCAGGCGAGTATCACCCCTGCTGCAAGTGGTAATGGAATCAGGAGCCGCATCATCGGGCAGGAACGGAAATGAGAGCGCCGGTGACTGCATCAATCGCAAAAACATCACCGCAGGACGCTATCGGGTGAATCTCGTGAATTCCGGGGGAAAAAGTGATCTGCTGATTTACTCCTTCTGGGGTAATGCTCCATATCTCACCGGCAGTAACCGTATGTCCGTCATCGGAAGTTACGCAATACAGTATCGTTTCAGCCTCATTCCACCAGAAGGGCATAGAGCCCTCCGCAAGAGATGTACATGTTCCCCCGCCTAGGGAGATCATCACGATTTCGCCCTCCAGAGTGGGGGATACGATTACCACGGTTCCCTCGCAGGACACGAATACGGGAGAATAGAACCTGTAATCTGAGGAGAGAATCGAGGATATCCCGTCAGAAGTATTCAGAATACAGATTCGATCATCGCGGTCGCAGAATGCGACCAGATTGCCGGAAGGATCAACAGATATGGTATGAGATTCAAGCTCTATTCCGGTTGACACGCTGTTTTTATGAAGGAATCCGTCAGCAGTGAACCATAGGTTTCCCGAAGCGTCAAACACTGTCCTTCCAGCATTTTCAAAGGGACCATGGAATTCAAGGAGGGAATCGGGAGAGAAAAGAACAATGTAGTCCAATCCCCTGCGATTTATACAAACTGCAGCTGAATCTCCATAGGAGGAGGGAGCGGAACAGTATGTGGATTCATCCCACTTCCATGGAATGTATCTCGCGGCACTTCCCCGCTCGAGGTACAGAATGGTTCCATAGCCCCGGGGAATTGCAATTATGCCACTGTCTAATGGCATTATAAGGGCGAGACCTGGGCCGTCGTACTGGAATTCCCGGAGCTCAGAATCCGTAGAAGGAAGCGACAGGAGAATAAGAATTGAAAGTGCTGTAAGGACATTCATCGAATCGATCCCTCCTCGAAAATGTTCGGGAAATGCTGCTGTTCTCAGTGATCAAGAAGGATTACCTTTCTGGTAATATCCCCGGACCCCAGACCCTCAACGCACACTATATACATTCCAGCAGGCAGCCTTTGAGTCCCGTTCCCGTCGTCCAGAAGGATGCTGGTCCACCCCGAATCAAGTGATTCCGTTTCAAGATCCGTTACGAGCCTGCCATCGATGGAGTATACCTGGATCTTCAGGCCTGCAGGGAGAACTGAAGGGATGTTGACCGTTAGTTCCATTGATCCGGCCGGACTGGGAATCATTACCTCGGAAACACTTTCCATGCCAGCGATTCTCTCTATTGCCAGAACGTTGTTGATTTCGTCGATCTCACAGTATTCATTAAATGGATCTGCTATTACTGTGATGTTCCCGGTTTCATCGTTCATGTATCTCAGGGGGATCATAGCCAGATGCGACCCTTCTGCGAGTTCGATTGTAACTGAACCTACGAACCGCTGAGCGCAGAAAGCGGCTATCTCAACTGTCCTGCAGGGGATCATCGGTGCAGCGGCTGAAGGAATGTTAGAACGGTTATTTCTGGTGATGTTCTCTCTTTCGGGAGGCTCTGATTCTATTGAAGCGGGAGCTGATCCTTCCTCCGGATAATCGTTGACCCCGGATATTTCAACTTCTGCGATCAAGTATAAACCTAATGTTCCGAACTCTCCGGGTGCGGATATGTATGGATTGCCTCCGATACAGATGTCCAGTCCGGCTGGAGGATAGGTAGTATTGTAGAAACCGTTGCGCAGGGGGTTATCCTGATACATATGCCAGCCGTCAGTGGTATAGATCCCGTCATTCCAGTCGAGAAGTATTGCGAATCCCGAGAAATCGATGTAGAGAATTTCAGGTGAACCATCCATGTCAAGATCACAGATAGCAGGAGCAGCAGATGCAATATCACGTGTCCAGAGCGGGAAACCTTCGGGCATAGATGAGCCGGCACCAGGATCATGTCCGCAGCAGAGTGAGGAGAAGCCCGAGAAAACAGACATTCCCCCCGAATGCCAGGATGCTGATAAGCCGACCACGGGTTGTGATTTTACTTCCGTTCCGCCCCCTGGGATAACCGGATTGAAAGGAACGGGAGAACTCTGAAACACTTCAGAACCATCATGCAGTTCCCAGCCAAAGACTATCCCTTCTTTATAGTACTGTCCCCCATTCAAGGTGTAAATCACTTCGAGATCCGAATCTCCATCAAGATCTCCAATGGCCGGACCCGGCATGTTGCCGTAAAAATCCCCGCCATTCATCCAGCCGGTTGTCCATACGAAAGCCAGACCTGCAGGATCGCTCTGAAGGGTATACACAAATACCTGTTTATACATACTGCACAACGCATCGGTCTTAGCCGAACCAGCCAGGTAGTAAGTGCCGTTTTCCTCGGCAGCCGCAAGGGTTCCAAACGCTCTCGCTGTCTCGCCTTCACTATCCAGTTCGGGCAGTTGATGCATGGATATCAATGCGGTACCGCCGCTTTCGAAATCGATGATTTTCAGTGCGGTTCCAACGCCTCCAGTGCCCCAGGTAGAGACAATCAGTTCCTCGAAGCCATCCTCATCGAAATCAACGGCTGCAGGAGCACTGTAGAAGCCGCCTTCCAGGGTAACAGGAAAGTCTGTGCTGTAATCTATCCAGTTGCCGGACAGGGAATCGTACCGCCATACGTAAAGGTGCGGGAGTTCTCCGAAGTGCCCCTTTGTTCTCAGTGCAATTTCCATGTACGTGCTGCTGTCCGCCTGAAAAAGAACAGGAGTTCCGGCAACAACAGGTGCTGCCGCATGTTCATTCACCCCGGTGGCAGCTATCTCGTTCACTGTCCATATTGCGCCGGACCTGTCGTACATCAGAACGGCTATCCGCTCCTGGTTTTCGACATCAATTTTCTTCTGGCATGTGACCACTATCTCCAGGTTGCCGTCACAGTCTATATCACCGACGGCGCAGCCCAGAAATCTGTCGAAATCGTAGCCGGGAGGAGGGTTCAGTGTCTGATAACTCCCGTTCCTTTCAATTATGTATACCATACCGAATGAAGTAGCGACGATGATCTCACTGAAACCATCCTGATCTGTATCGGCAACTGCCGGGCCTCCTCCGGATGAGCCAGCCAGCTGAATCGGCCAGCCGTTAACTGTCGGGCAGGTCGTACTGAATAAACTTGTTGCCGGCTCGCTTTCCCTGCCTGCGTGATCTATCGCTGTAACCTCGATCAGATACTGCCTTCCCGGCAGCAGGTTTTCCAGTGTGATCTGCTGCACAGGAACCGGAAGAGGATAGGCACGGTGCCGTTGGGTACCGTCGTTGTAATAGATATAGAATCCTGCAGCGTCTATTTGTCCTTCATGCAGCCAGACCAGACTGATGTAATCCTGGCCTGCGTCATAAACACGCAGCTGGGTAGGAGGGTCGAGCTGCTGTTCTTCGAGTTCGGCCACCAGCTCAACATCAATATGACGTGCTACGAAATTGCCTCCATCACTGCTCACTAAAAGATCGAACGAACAATCCCGATACTGTTCGGTCAACCAGGGTGAGTCTTCGTTCCGCGGAGTTACTGAAAGATGAATCTCTCCTCTCAATGCCGCTACACTGTTGGATTCAATACCCGGGTAAGTAAGGTCACTGGCCAGATAGGGTTCAAATGGAAAAATGTTTTCAACAGCAATTTCCAGGTTGTCTCCCTCTCCAAGACCGCAATTTGCCAGAAACATATCGCTCAGTGTTATCACTGCTGTGATTCCACTTGAGTTGTCGGTCTCCGGATCAAGTACTGTAAGTACGTATCCATCAGAATAGATAGTAAGGAACAGGGATGACTCCCACTGGCAGATGCTGCCTGAAGGATCAATGTAAGAGAAGAGTACATTGAACTGGGCAATTGAATAACTTTCTACATCCGTATTGATGACAACTGTCAGCGGATCATTTGAAATTTCAGTCTGATCCTGATCGATATCAGGGAAACGTGCCTTACTGTCGGGGATACCGCTTATGTACTCACCTCCGGAAACCAGATAGAGTTCCGCAGAGACATTCCGTGCTGTGCAGCCTCCACTGTTCAATGCTGTGATGTAGATATCCACGATCTCTCCGGGATTTGCAGAGCCATCACCGTCGTCATCGATTGAATAGCCTTCCAGCATTACAATAGGAATGTCTGAGGGGAAGACATCCATGCTTACCTGACCGGGAACATAGTTTACGACAGTCGTTGCCCCCGGATGGGATTCGCTGCGGCGCTTAACTGCGGTGATGATCAGATCCTGATCGCCGCTGCCATCTGCAACGCATACATCCTCGAATATCACCTGGCCCTGCCAGTCTGTCTCCTCAATCGAGAAGATCTCACCCTTCTTCCAAAGGCAGACGGTGGCGTTTTCAACAGGGTTCGAACCATCGGTAACAGTAACAGGTATATCCGCGGGAACTCCCTCCTTCAGCAGCATCCGGGGAACGATCAGAAGCAGATTTTCAGGGTCGTCACGCCAGACATACATAAGAGGTGAGCCGAGGAGGTTAAGCTGCAGGAACGAAATACCGTCATTGTTCTTCGAACATCTATGAGCCTCGCCAAGGTAGCTCAGAGGCCAATGATCAGGTTGAATTGTATGCTGGTCAGCAATATAACCGGTATTGAAAAGAGCATCGCAGAACGCATAGTAAGTAACATTCTGATTGAAAAGACCGTATCTTGCATTGGTTATCATAGCTACCAGCCCGGAACCTGATGATGTTATGAGACCGGCTTCGGCAAAACTGAAAGCGCCGTCGAAGTGCCCTACATCACAGCCGAGCGTCCAGAGAATCGAAGGTTCTGCAAAATTCTGCATTGTTGCGAAATCAGAATCCCACATGTACTGTCCGAGCGTGTTCTTGCCTGCTGTGGCGAGCTTGTGTATCTCCGAATGATCTGCGTGGATGATAAGATTATATCCCTGATCGAATTCATTCAGAGCTGTGCTCCGGCAAAGGTCTCCGCCGGGCAGAGAATGAGGGAAGTACAATACAGTGGGCTCATCAAGGTATTGGGGAATCGCTGATGATTCCTCCAGAAGTGCATTCAGCCATATCATATGATCCGCCCCGGTTCCGGCTGTGTCGTTTGAGCCGATCAGCAGCAGTTTCCTTGCGAAACCTGCCGGAAAATTGTCAGGCTGTTCGTAGAGCAGGAGTTTTGTGAAGAGGAGATCCACATCGTTACCGTTATTAACCGGCCATCTGCCCGCACACAGATCAAGGTAGTTTTCGCTGGATGCAGCAATCCACATTGAACTTTCGTACGACCAGTTACCATCTATATCAACGTAGTAGTCGTCTGCCGGCATCTGGAATATTGGATAAGGATAGCAATTATAATTCCACCCGTAGCACTCTCTAACCGGTACAACTCCATCGTCACCTCCTAGAAGAACCGCCTGAATTCCCCATTTCTCATGTGCCTCACGGATGAAGTTACGGATCCGCTCAGGTGTATCACACCCGGCGTAGTGTTGATCAATCCATTCTACTGTTCGCACGACCGTTATGATGCCCTGGCATGTACGGTAATCGGCAACCTGTTCAAAATCGAAGGCAAGATCGCTGCTGGTTATGATCACCATATCGACTCCATCACCGGATGAGCCTGGAGATTGTGTTACGTTCAGTGGAGACGTCCTGTTTTCGAAAGTCATAAGAACAGGCTGGTCGTAGCAGGTGATGTTCTGCGGGTTGGCTACCAGGCTGAGAATGCCCCGTTCCCGCATTGCCGAACTCCATGCGGTCTCGCGGTCCGGGACGATCCGCTCCGCTTCTGAAGGTTCCGTATGAATGATCAGTTCGATCGAAGTGAGGATCATAAGAATACTGTCCGCAGGAATGTACCTGACCGGTGTTCCGGTTAGAGAAGCCACCGAATAACCGAATGCAGACCCCTGCCGTGACACCTCGACAGGCTGCGCCGGGAAAGGGGTATCCGAAGAGTAGATAGCCGGGTCGGGGGAGACAAATGCTGTATCTGTCATGAAGCCTGTCTGCGCCGGATAGAGGTAGTATCTGCCTGGAAGTGTGTCCCAGGTGGCGGATACGATTTCAATAGTATCAATCCTGACATCAGGAGGAAGAAGGAAGGTCGAGACAGTGGAAGGTAATGAAGGATATCCAACAGTCTGAACTTCATTTGTCGGGCTTTCAAAGCCATCAATTGAGATCAGATGGAACTCCGTGCCCTCCACGGTTACAGTATCGCTTGATAATCCACTGAGTATGGCGGCAGGGTCGAACACAATACCGTCCGATGCCGTTCCAAGAATAGCGAATATGAATATTGCTATCATAAAGACGTTCTATACCCCGTTCTGCAGTGCTGTTTGTTTCTGATTCTAAAAAAGTCCTTTTGCCAGTGATAGTATGGCATCAAGACCGGAATCCTGATCCGTACTTAACAATTTCTTCAGTAAATTTCCACCATCCGCTGATACCCGGGCATCTTCATCATCCTTTTCGATAGTACCCAGAGTTGCCGCAGCTGCTACGGGCAGCATCTTCTTGATCGTTTCGGCGTCTATTCCCGTTCTGCCTGAAACAAATCCTGCAATTTGCCTGCTCACATCCTTGCTGCCGAATATGTGGCTGAGTATTGCGTTCCCATCGGCAACAGTTTCGGTGTTGCCGAGGGTTTCCGGATTATCCACATATTCCCTGTGACTGCCGGAGCTGATTACACTGAGAAGAGATTCCAGACCGCTCTGCTGCGCAGTGTTCCGGTCCAGTCCCTTTGATAATGCGGGCACCACGAGGCTTAGTGCGCTGATAGCTTGAGTATCAGTGAGCCCGACCAGCTTTGCAAGTTCCTTGACTACTACGCCCTTACCAGCACTAATCACGTCACTAAGTAAACTCATATCATCTCCCTGTGGCCCACCAGTATTTCAAAATCAGTCAACTCTACAAAATAAATAATACGAATATCTACATGATCATGTCAATTCAGGAGCAGATCCCGCGCTGACAATTCGGGATAATGCTTTACACGGATAAGTCTGTCCCGATATAATCGTTCCCATGATATCCCAACACAATAGTACCCCAGATAACGCTGAATCGAATACTGATCAAACACGGGTTTTCTGGCTGATCTTCTCTCTTGTGCTGCTCAGCTGGTTATCGATCAAAATCGTGCTGCCTGCGCTGCCCGGTTTCCCGGAGATTTTCGGGTGTTCCGCAGACGGCGTGAAAATATCCGTTTCTCTTTACCTTCTGTTCTTTGCTTTTTCGCAGCCTTTCTGGGGAGGGGTTGTTCAGAAAAGCGGATACAGAAGGGCAATTGTTCTTAGTTTCAGCATAGCAATGATCGGGAGCCTGGTCGCAATGTTATCATCAGGTCTGCCGGCATACATAGTTGGAAGAAGTCTTGAAGGCGTCGGTATAGGAGCAGCTTCTCCAATAGGCCGTACCCTTCTGGTGGATACATTCGACCGAGCCCGTCTGACAGCCAGAATTGGCCTGATCAGCGGTGTTGCAGCTATCATGCCCGCTCTTGCGCCTATTCTCGGAGTTTACCTGATGCTGCTGTGGGGGTGGCGGGCCATTTTTGGCCTGTTGTTCGTATTGACGCTGGCGTGGTTCTGTGGTGCGCTGAGATGGCTTCCCCGGTCACTCGTAAATTCATCGGAACAAACTCCGGTAACTCTGAAGAGTCTACTGGAAATTAACCTGACAATACTGAAGAATAAAGGTTTCTGGGGATTTGCCCTTGCGTATGCTTCGATGCTCGGAGGTCTGCTGGGTTACTATTCTGCCATACCATACTGGCTTCATGTACAACTTGGAGTTTCTGCCAGTGTATATCCATATCTGGTAGTTCCTACTGTGCTCCTGTATTTAGGAGGTCTGTCTGTTTCAGGTATCCTGGCGGGGAAGCGAAGCACTGAAGTTTTACTGACCTTAGGTTTGCTGAGTTCGTTTATAGCAGCTTCAGCGGCAATTGGACTTACACTCCTTGGTTTGAGGGGAGTATGGATCATAGTCAGTATTATGAGCCTGTACGGCTTTGCGGTAGGGATAGTAACGCCACAGGCAAATGCCGGGGTCCTCTTAAGGTTCAAGCATGCGGCTGCCCCGGCATCAGCCCTGCTTAGCCTGGTCGTATTTGGTTTTGCTTCACTCACTTCTGCAATAGCTATGCGGCTTTCTGTAAGCGGATTGCTGTGGCAGCTTACCTTATATATCTGCCTTCTATCAGTAACCGGTTTGCTGGCAGGTTACTTCTGGATATGGCGCCCATCCCGATCCGCAGTGTTACCTGAGTAGAATGCACTTATCCGTTAATACCGATTCACCTGTCTGTAACCTGTAAAAGTACATTCCAGGAGTCAGATCCTGGCCGGAAAACAGAGTCTGATGCTCACCGGCATCGACCCAGCCGTTAATCAGGGTTTTCACCAGCCTGCCGCATGTATCGAACAAGTCCAGTCTGACATGGCTTCCATGTGCGATTTCAAATCTGATCACAGCTGAGGAGCTGAAGGGATTCGGCTCCACTCTGTGAAGCACGACATCTCTCAGAGGGGTGGTTTCTGTCTCGATACCGGTTGGAGGTATATATCTGAGTACAGTTGCATGGTATCCGCATGCCCACAGAGTGCTGTCGTTCAGTGCTGCTATGTCCGAAATGCTGTTCTTGTAGAAGGTCCCGCTCCATTCAAGAGTCCAGGTAGCCGCGCCATTGTCGGTTCTGTATATGAAACCTTTCCCTCCCTGGTTCATCGGATCATAAGCCGCTGCCCAGCCAGTATTGGAGTTGATCATGAGGATTGTCCCCACGTACTCGTGCGGAATGGTTCCTGTCTGTTGCCAGGAAGCTCCGCCATCAGTAGTTCTCTGTGTGCTGCCCGAACAACCCGAAGCCCAGCCTTCCTGATCGTTGAGGAAGCACATACTGAGAATATGACTGGTAGTCGCGGGTGACTGAGATGTCCAGGTAGCGCCTCCATTGGTGGTGTGGTGGATGAATCCGTTGCCGCCGGCATATCCGCCTCCAGCCCAGCCTTCACTGGTATCAACGAAATGAACCGCAGCCACATAATTGGTTGTCCCAAGGGATTGAGAGGTCCAGTTTACACCGCCGTTGCTGGTAAATCTGAGAGCGCCGTTGCTCCCGAATGCCCAGCCTGAATCTGCGGATGCGAAAAAGATACCACCTATCCATGGCCCTGAGGTGATGTAATGCTGCGTCCAGTTTACACCGCCGTCAGTGGTTCTCCATACCCTGGAACTGTTACCCTCCCATAGCATCCATCCGGTATCAGTGTCAGTGAAGAAGCATTGCGCTCCCCCTGGAGAATCCGCATCGGGTTCCCACGTTGTTCCGCCGTCACCGGATATGATCGAATAACCATCGGTCCCTGCGTTGGATCCGGAAGTTATACGGCCGGTTAGATCATCAACCCAGTTTACTGATTTCCAGCATGGTGATCTGTGCTGCCATTCCCAGGTAGTTCCATTGTCAGGGCTGTTGAGTATCTGGCTGTAATTTGAACCGGTCCAGATATCATTATTGATGTACTGAATGGCGTATGTGTAATCATTCAGAGGAAGCACGGTCGAAGACCAGCTATCACCGCCGTCACTGGTGACCATGACTTTCACCTGGGACGGGGACAGAATCGCAACACCAACAACCGCTACGTTGTTCTCATCCCTGGCAGCCACTCTGTGGTAATGAAGATTGCTGGTGGTCTGAACAACCCAGTTATCACCGCCATCTTCGGTGTAGAGTATCGGGCCGCCGGCATTAAGACAGGTTGTTGCAGCCCAGCCTATATCAGGTGTTACGAAGTCAATACCGCAGATACCCGCATTTGCTGCTGAAAAAGGAACGGTCTGGCTGACCCATGTAACTCCACCGTCGTCTGTATGATAGATCTGTGGAGCAAGAGTACTGGTTCTGCCACCTACCCAGCCATTCATTGAATCGGTGAACCAGATGTCTTCGCACGAATAAGCGTTTGATCCGAAGCTCTGGTTTTCCCATGTAACTCCGCCGTCGGCTGTATGCAGGACAAGGTAGGAAGATCCATCGGACCATCCTCCACAGATCCAGCCTTCAAGATGATTGATGAAATGTATGCTCACGAGTACTCTTGATGTACCGCTCGATTGGCTGCTCCAGCTGTCACCTCCATCAGTGGTTGCAAATATTTTTCCACCTGAGCCCGCCGCCCACCCGGAATCGGGCGATGTGAAATGGATCGCTCTGAGCGATGCTGAAACCGTCAGCTCCTCCCAGTTAGCTCCCCCGTCTGCCGTTCTGAAAACCGTTGTGAGGTTTTCCTCCACTGTGCCGAGAGTCCAGCAATGCTCGCCATCGGGCAGAGTACACATATCCATAAGCGTTACGCTTGAGCTCTGCTGCATGAGCTCCCAGGAGCCCTGCGCAAAGCATGGCACTGAGATAAGACTTATCAGAATGACTATTTTCATGAAACACCTCCATTATTAATACCCCAGGTACCCACAAGAATCACAGGTGATACCTGCCATTGTTTAGTATGATTTTTCCGCTATTTGTTACTTTTGGTTTCTCAGCAATGATATCCCAATTGGTATATCCCGAAATATCTCCTCCGACGGCAAGATTGCTCCCGAAAGTAATATGGAAACTCCCGAATACTTTGGTATCGAGCCGGGGGATGTATGACATCGATACGGCAGCAGGATTAAGCCCGAAACCGACCTGACTTATCGTCCTTCCCTCGCGGTCCGTTTTTCTGAAATACTCTTCCAGCCGGTTATCACCTTGTTCTATCCTGCAGTCTGTAACTATACCGTTATCCACGCTCAGCTCAATTCCTCTGGCTTCCGCATAGTCCAGTTCGCAGTGATCCATATAGATGGTCCCGCAAAGACCGGAGAGGTGGGGCACAAAGGATATTTCGCCGGAGGGAAGAAGAAAGAGATTCTTGCCGCGTGATGAAGAGTAAGGTCCGGCATCGATGAAATACCTGGTTTGGTCTATGCTCACATGCAGCATATTGTCCCGGCCGGTATGAATATCAAAATTCTCAAACTCACGGATTTTTCCAGCAAGCTTACTTACTTTTCTGAATTCATCCCCGTTTACAGAAGCAGCTTTCCAGAATGTAGTCAGATTTTCAAGTATATCAGGATTCGTGTAGAATTCTTCCTCGAATCTCGGTATCGAAATAAGAATAGACCGCGTATCTGACGGTTCTGTAATACCTCTCAATGCCCGTCTTCGCTCCCGCGTAACGAAATCAAGTCTTTCCTTCGGAATTTCTGCAATATCCGGAATTTCCGAACGCTTGAGATGTATCCATGCGTCCGCCCAGTCTACCGTATCTGCAAGCCCGTCGAAGTAGACAATTATCTCTTTCTCAGGCAGGTTCATCAGCATATCTTTCTCGCTGGCGGGATCTTTGATTATTGTTCTGTAATGAACCCCCGATCGACGCAGATGTGAGACGATCTTTTTGTAGATACCCATGTTCTGTTCCTCGAAGTTGACAACAACGTTTTCCCCCGGCCTGAGCTTCAGGTAGTCGAAAAGAACAACTCTTGCAAATTTATCAAGATCAAGGTTAAGATCACGTTTGAGGAAATAATCGAGGTATGAATTACTGAGCCTGCTGCTTATTCCGTTCTCCGGCTCATGCATCTCATCAAGACCGGCTGAAATGAGAAAGTCCTGAGCTATGGCACAGTAGAACTTCTCACGATTTCCACGTACAGGTTTGCGATCCACTTGTCTGGTAAGTCCGGATTTTTCAAGTTTCTTAAGATAGTATATCACGCGGGGTGTCGTGACACCCAGCATTCCAGCAAGCTGCACACCGGATAACGGCTGTTTCTGCAATTCTTTCAGTATACGAAACGCGTACTTGTTGCTGAGTAATTGAAGTTTGCTGAAGTCCGATACTATTTCCAGTCCTTTCAATAGCTGCTCCATTCTAATTAAAATTTATTTTAATTAGAATAGCGCCTGCCTAAATCCATGTCAAGGAGTTCATTTCATCAACTCCTTCTAGCTTAACCAGTGCTCATATTCTTATCCTTTTCTGGATTGATTAATGTGTACAGGCGTTATGCGTCTGAAGATATAAAATAGACATAATGATACTAAATTATGTATTCAACAACTCTTGTCTATCCACTGATTATGCGACTGTATCGTGATAAATGAAGAACATTGACAAATTGGTAATGATATACTAGTTTACGATTGTACCAAATCAGAATCGATACTCATTTAACTGCAGGGAGAGTGAAATGGGCAGGATCACAAGAAAGATAATCAGGATAGATGAGGAAAAATGTGACGGCTGCGGGATCTGCGCCGATGCATGTCACGAGGGAGCAATTCAGATAATCGACGGTAAGGCAAAGCTTGTTAAGGAATCTTACTGTGATGGTCTCGGAGACTGCATCGGTCCATGTCCTCAGGATGCTATAACCATCGAAGAGCGGTACGCTGACGAGTACGATGAGGATGCAGTACAGAAACACCTGGAAGAGCAGGACTCACCCTCCGAGCCTGCGAAACCCGTAGTATGCGCGTGCCCGGGGTCAGCGGTAAGAGAACTTTCGCATCCTGCTGAGCCCATGGAGACAGCTTCATCTGAAAATGTGACCTCCAGCCTGTCGACATGGCCTGTACAGATCACGCTTGTTCCTCCCAACGCGCCATTCCTGAACGATTCTGATCTTCTTATCGCAGCTGACTGCGTTCCCTTTGCATTTCCCGACTTCCACAACCGTTTCATTAAGGGAAGAGTTGCCCTTGTCGGGTGTCCCAAACTCGATGATCCCGGATACTACGCAGATAAGTTCACAGAGATCTTCAAAGTGAACGAGATCAGGTCAATAACTGTCGTTTACATGGAAGTCCCCTGCTGCGGCGGTCTTGTCCAGCTGATTCACAAAGCGCTGATCCAGTCAGGTAAACAGATTCCCCTGACCTTCCTGAAGATCGGTATCAAAGGTGATATTCTGGACGAAATGAACCTCTAGTAGATCTGTAAATGGATATATGATAAGAGTGTACGCAATATCATGGAACTATTTCCTAGTAAAATGGTATATAATTATCGGTCTCGTTCTGAAATGATGGAAAGGTAGAGTATTCAGGGAGGAACCGTGCGAACAACTGTCATGACGATCCTGCTTCTTTGGGCTGCTGCCGCAGCAGGCGCAGACAGTCTTGAAGCCAGCCCGGGTGTGTTGTGGGAATACGCTCTTGCCCATTCAGATATGATGCATTCGATGGATAGCCTCATCGTCAGTTCTGATATGATCCTGGATGCTTCCGGCCGCCTGCCCGATCCATCTGCAAGGTTTGGATGGTCACCTCTTCCGCTTGAGACGAGGAACGGACCTGCAGTTTTCTCGATCACATTCATGCAGAGAATTCCATGGCCCGGTTTTCTTTCAAAGGAGATATCTCTCGCCTCGACAGGTGTTGATCTGGCATCCGGGAATCGGGATCTGGCCGCACTGGAGCTTCGATCCTCAATTACTGAACTCTGGTCAGAGATGTACCTGGCGCGAAGTGGAATTGAATTTTCCGGAGGAGAATCTGCAAGGCTTCAGGTTCTTCTTGAAACAGCATCTGCTAAATACGAAACAGGGGCCGTAAGCCTTTCAGACCTGCTTCGGCTGGAGAACAGGATAGCGCTACTGGAAGCGGATCAATACCGGATGGAATTGAACCTGGAAGCGCTCAATGCCGAGATGAACAGTCTTCTAGGTCGGCCGATTGATGATGGTTTCCGCTGGGACGGACTCCCTCCCGGTGTTGAGAATTTCAGGCAGCTCGGGTATTCCAGAATCGATGTAAGCGATTTCCCGCTTGCACGGAAAAGCATAATTGAAGTTGAGAGAGCCAGGTCCGCAGAAGAGCTCAGCGCAGAGCGCAGACGCCCTTCATTTGAGGTTGGAGCAACCTGGTCGATCATTGGCAATCCCTCAATTGAGATGGGGTCGGTCGAAGAGGGGGGCGATGGGCTGATGATCTTCGCGGGGCTAAGTCTTCCGCTTGGCTACAGCGGAAACAGCTACAGGTACAGAGCAGCTCGATCCTCTGCAGAGGCAGCATTTCTGATGCATTCGCAGAAACTTGCCGCCCTTACCTCCCGAAGAGCGAACCTGACGGCAGCAATTGAAGGACTGATGAATTTCCATTCTTCGTACGAGACGGATATCGTGCCTAACCTTGAAGTAATCCTTTCACTTACGGAAAGAGAATGGATGACAGGTACACGGAGTTTGATGGATGTGATCGAAGTGATAAGTGAACTCAGAGCAGCTCATCTTGAAATGGTGGGTGCCTACTCACAGATCGTTGTGTCAACAGCAAAACTGAAAGAATTGACTGGAAGCATAACAGAGAGAGGTGAATTTCTATGAAAAAGAAAGCAACAGGGTTCGGAACCGCTATCCTCATCGGGATTATCGCGGCGGTTTTCATCCGTGGTGTTGCAGGAAACGAAACATGCGGGGCAGAAGAAACTGATACCTCGCAGGCTGCAGGGGCTGTTATTACAGCGGAGAGTCCGGAAGAAGCAGATGAGAGTGGAGTGATAGACCTGAACAATACGTTCTGCCCTGTAATGGGCGGGGAAGTGATGGAAGGTCAGTATGTCGACTGGGAGGGATTCCGCGTGCATTTCTGTTGCGGCGGATGCGATGTTCTGTTCCTCGCTGAACCGGAGAAGTATCTGCCCGTTCTGGCAGAGGAGGCTGCTGTTGCCGAATTGCTTGATATTGAATGTGCCAGCTGTTACCCCGAATCCTGCAGCTGCGAACAGCCGCAATCTTCTGGCTGCGGCTCCTGTCACTAACCGCTAAGTAATAGAAGGCGGGTAAGATGTGCTGAAGATCGATGGCAGCAGGAGGACGTTTGGGCTTCTGATCACAGGAGTGATCGTCGGGTTGATCTTCGGATTCGGACTGCCATGGGGCTGGCTGTTCCAGAGTTCTGCTGAGGGGCATGGTCCCAATGGAAGTTCAGACCTGTCCGAAAGCTGGGCATGCCCGATGTTATGCGTTGTTCTTGACCATCCCGGCACCTGTCCCGTCTGTGGTATGGAACTTGAAGCATTCATCAGCACCGGAGATGAAGTTGTTCTGTCAAGACACGATCAGGCTATGCTCGATCTGACTGTAGAAGAAGCCGCGGTCCGGGACCTCAACACCAGATTCACAGCTCCTGGACTCATAAAATTCGATGGTGCGGGGCTCTACTCCGTAACAGCCTGGACCGGAGGCAGGATAGAACACCTGTATGTGGACTACCAGGGAGAGCATCTTGCAAGTGGTGAAGCAATCGCAGGTATCTACTCTCCGGAACTCTACGCTGCCAAACAGGAGCTTCTGGTGCTTTCTCAGGCAGGAAGCACGCTCGAAGATTACGGTGCAACCCTTGCTGCTGAAAAACTTCGGCTTTTAGGAGCATCGGAATATGTGATCAACCAGATAATCGAGAGAGGCGACATCAGCACACTTTCTACTGTTATCTCACCTGTTTCAGGAACTGTTACCGCAATTCACGTTCGGGAGGGAGAGCATGTGTCCACAGGGCAGGTCCTTCTGGAGCTGGCGGACATTTCAACCGTCTGGCTTACGGTCTACCTGACAGAGGATCAGTCCGGTCTGGTCTATAAAGGTCAGGAAGTGGAATTCAGGATCGATGCCCTGCCTGACAAAGTATTTTCTGCTGTGATCGATGCAGTTGATCCTTTTCTGGATCAGCCGGGTGGCGCCTTTGAAGCAAGGATCATTCTCGAAAACTCCTCGGGGGAATTCCTTCGGGGGCAGTCTGCAGCCGCAGAATTCATCAACAGAGAAGAACCCGGCGCTGTTCTCTCTGTTCCCAGAGGAAGTGTCCTTTCGCTTGGCTCACGATCAGTTGTCTATGTGATGACAGGACCAACCGTTTTTTCAACTGGCGACAACGGATCTCTCCGCACCGAGGAGGCACGGTTCGAACCCATGCTAGTCACAGTAGGCCCCCTTGCTGCAGACAGTACGGGGGAAGTCTTCTATCCCATCTATGCCGGTCTTTCTGAGGGAGACGTTGTCGCTTTGAAAGGTGCTTTTCTGATCGATTCACAGGCTGAACTGCTCGGGCTCCCGTCTCTATTCAATGCGGAAACGGCAGAGTAGTGGAATGCGATGATAAGAAAAATTGTCGAATTCTGCCTGAAGAATCCTCCCGCTGTTATCATGATCGCCGCATTGGCGGGCGGCACCGGCATCTGGGCACTGAAAACAACTCCAGTGGACGCCTTTCCGGACATATCAGAGAATCAGGTTATCGTTTCAACGCAATGGGCGGGGAGAAGCCCCGATGATGTTCAGGATCAGATAACCTACCCGCTCTCAGTCGAACTGCAGGGGATTCCCGGTGTAAAACAGGTAAGAGGCATGTCCGGTTTTGGGTTCAGCAGGATCTATATAGTTTTCGAAGACAATATAGATTTCTACTGGGCAAGAACCCGTGTTCTCGAGCGTCTGGGCGGTCTTGGAGATGTCCTCCCGTACGATGCCCTGCCCCAGCTGGGTCCGGATGCCACACCTCTAGGACAGATATACTGGTATACGGTTGAAGGTCCGCAGGATCTCGGGACGCTTCGGACATTGCAGGATTACACCATCAGATACGCGCTTCAGAGTATCCCCGGTGTTTCCGAAGTCTCAAGCATCGGCGGCTTTGTAATGGAGTATCAGGTTGATGTCGACCCGAATCTGCTCTTCAACTACGGATTGGATATTCAGCAGGTGAACGAGGCGATCTCCAGCTCGAACATCGATGTAGGTGCCAGAACGGTCGAGGCATCAGGGATGGAGTATATCGTCAGAGGTACAGGATTCCTGGAGGGGATAGAGGACCTTGAGCAGGTTCTCGTCGCCAGTAGAGACGGGGTTCCTGTATTGCTTGGCGACATCTCCTCAATATCCACCGGCCCGGGGTTCCGGAGGGGAGCGCTTGCCGACCACAACGGTGAGATCGCGGGGGGGATTGTCGTCATGAGAAAGGATGCCAACCCTGTGCGCGTCATCGATGCGGTGGAGGCAAGACTGGCCGAAATCGCCCCGGCTCTTCCTGAAGGTGTAACCATTTCTCCCTATTACGATCGAAGAGAACTCGTCCTTGAGACAGTCGAAACTCTCTCGGGCGTGATCGCAATGGAAATGCTGATCACACTGATAGTTATCCTGATCTTCCTGGTTCATCTGAGAAGTTCTATTATTGTGACCGCAACGCTGCCTTACGCTGTTCTGCTCTGTTTCGCGGCGATGAAGGTTCTTGGTATCTCGGCAAATATTATGAGTTTTGCGGGGATAGCGATAGCCATAGGTACATTGGTGGATATGGGAATAGTTGTCACGGAGAATATCCACCTCTCTCTTGCGCGCGATAATTTTAAAAATACTCTTGTCAGCATACGTGACGCTGTTGCGGAGGTAGCTCCCGCGATACTGACATCGCTGGGGACCACCGTAATAAGTTTCGTGCCGGTTTTCTTCCTCTCAGGGCAAAGCGGCAGACTCTTCATCCCTCTTGCCTGGACCAAAACCCTTG
>JAUVIR010000020.1 GCA_030592645.1 Candidatus Fermentibacterota bacterium
AGGTTTTGCATCCGGCTCTGCAGGTGTTTCTGCATCCTCAGTCTCAGGCTTTGTATCCGGTTCTGCAGGTGTTTCCGCATCTTCAGTCTCAGGTTTTGCATCCGGCTCTGCAGGTGTTTCTGCATCTTCAGTCTCAGGTTTTGCATCCGGTTCTGCAGGTGTTTCTGCATCTTCAGTCTCAGGTTTTGTATCCGGTTCTGCAGGTGTTTCCGTATCTTCAGTTTCAGGCTGAACCGGTATCTCTACTTCCGGTTCCGGTTGAACATCGGATTCTTCGCTTGTATCTTCGCCTTCATCATCGGGCTGAACTGCAATGCTCTGAACATCTTCTGGAGATTCAGGAGCAGAAGTGTCAGGTTCTTCCGAGCTCTGCGCAAAAGCATCGGTTACCGGGGACGCAGTATGAAAGGATACAGTAGTGCCGTTCGAAAAGGCTTTCATGATGTCAGAATCATCTTCAAGCGGCAGGATCATATAAGCACTGCCGGCAGCTTTCCTCAGGTCAGCAGGACCAGCTTTCATTGAGAGTTTCAGGCGGGAGCCGGCCCAGGATAGTATTTGATCCTGTTCACGATGTTTATGAAGTTCATCATCAGAGAGGGAATCAGTATCGATCCTGCCCTGGAGCCTCAGAAACCTGGCACAGATATCCCCTACGGCAGTTGCCGTTACGACTCGTGCTTGAGTTGCCTGTTGAGAATCCTCCATGATGCGGCAGAGAGGTTCCAGAGCCTGAATAGTCCCGATGCACGCAAGTGCTTGGGCAGCCTCTTCAGGGATATTCGGATCATCGTTGTAATCAAGAGCCGCGATGAGCTCCTGCTCGTTCTTATCTGCTTTGAGCTTTTTGATATCCGGAGGGGCTGAGGGCATATTTTGTTCTCCTGTCTATCTCTAAATTCAATTCTATAATAAATTCGTCAGGCGTAAACCGCAAACTGAAACGCGGATCATTTGGAGGAGAGGTTGAAGACTCCATCCCATTCTTCCGGGGCATCAGTGTAATCATCGGCCATTTTTCTGCATCTTTGTGCCATTATCAGGGCTGTCGGATCACCTGCTTCTTCGAATATACGCTCCGCGTCCCTGAAATTTCCTTTTCTATAGAGTGCCAGTGCTTCTGAATATCCCCGAAGCGCGGTTTCAAGTTCATCTGTCATTTCATCCTGCCGGCATTTGAGTTCATAAATAATAACTGGTTGCTGCTGGCCGATGACGCGAATCGTATCCAATTCACGGAAAACAAATTCGCTCTTTGCATTTCTGAAGGTGTTATTCTCAACCATGATGGAAGTGCTGTAAACTTTGTTTGCGCCCTCAAGCCTGGCGCCGAGATTGACAGTGCTTCCCATGACTGTGTAGTCGAAACGTTTTGATGAACCCATATTGCCGACTACCATATCACCTGTGGAAAGACCAATTCTTGTGAATAACTCCGAGTACCCCTCCAGGACAAGCTGACGATTCATGTCAGTATGGGCTTCATGACATCGCAGGGCAGCGGAACATGCCCGCAGAGCGTGATCTTCAAGTCGCAGTGGAGCGCCCCAGAAGGCGATGATGGCATCACCTTCGAATTTATCAACAGTTCCGCCCGTTTCGAGGATGATATCGGTCATGGTTGTGAGGTAACGGTTTATGAGGGATACAAGATCTTCCGGTGAAAGCTTTTCCGAAATTCCTGTAAAACCCCAGATATCGGAGAAGAAGACCGTCATGTTTCTCTTATCTCCCCCGAGAACAAGAGTTTCAGGATGCTCCGTCACCTGTGCTACAACGTCCGGTGAGAGGTACTGGGAAAAGGCATTCCTGATCTCCTGTTTTCTTCGGTTCTCCGAACTGAAGAGAAAAATACCGCCTGCAAGAATGGTCAGTATCCCGGAAACAGCCGGCCATACAGTTTCAATCCAGATTCCGCTGCGGAAAAGCAATAGAGAAAGTACAAGGAAAAGAAGAGTAGGCAGAGCTGCGAGAAGTGCCCCGAGAGGAATCCGGTTCAGGGCGGAAAGGAAGAAGGCTGCGAGAAGCGATATTACAAGTGCCATCATCAATGATACCCATGAAGGGTACTTTCTTATATAGTTTTCATTCAATATGTTATCGACAGCAGTTGCAAGAACCTCAACACCAGGACATTGGGGTGAATAGGGTGTTGGTTTCAGATCGTAAAGCGCAGGAGCAGCGTAACCGATAAGAACGATAGCTTCTTCAAATATCGTTGTATCAACAGGGCAGGGCTGTCCGGTGGCGCGCGCGTTTAACGCTGCTGTCAGGTCGGCCAGGGGAATACTGGTGTAAGTTCCCGCAGGACCATGGTACGCTAGCTGAAGCCTGCAGCTGCCAGAGGTTCGTAATGTTATATTACCCATCATGAAGATATCGTTTTTCACTGAGATGTCCGGACGCTCAAGCGCAAGCCAGGCAAGTGCAACGGGCAGCGAGGGGGAAATTCCTTCAGGAGTTGCAGTCAGAAGTCTGACACTTCTGAAAACACCGTCAGGGTCCTGCCTGTCGGAGGTGCTTCCAAGTATTTCAGCGCCTCTGGCGATCATCTGCGTGGGAGGTGTGCAGTACCAGGCGGAGTCAAGTTTCGCAGAATCGATGGGAATATCTATTATTGCGTTATCAGGTATCAAAGATCCATCACGCTGAAGAAGAGCCATGACGAATGCGGTATTTCCTGTGGATGCAATTGCGCCGAAGATGCTGTCTTCAACAGCAGAATAGACGGATGGAACATCGAAAAGAATATCGAATGCCACCGCTCTGGTCCCCCAGTCCTGAAGCATGCTGAGGGTTTCGGAATAGAGCTGTCTGGGTACCGGCCATGGCAGTACATCCATAGAGCCGCCATCGAGAAGCACAAGGATAATGCTGCTGTCCGCATCATCAGGTGTTGGAGAGAGCCTGAATCGAAGATCAAGAGTGCTGCGTTCAAAGTTCTCGAAGAAATCAAACCTCGATAAACCCCATAAGGATAACGTCACAAGGATAGCGATCAGTGCGACCATGAACGTTCTCATCAACCTGCCGCCAGGCGAGAAGATTCTAGCCAACTGGTACTTCTTCCGGCATAAGCTTCCCGATATCGATGAAGTAATCCCTTAACGCCAGAACCGCTTCTCTATAAAACTGAGTGCCGATTCCATCGATCATGAGGTTCAGTGTTTTCTTCATTGAATAGGGCTCGCGATAGTGTCTTTTTGCGGTAAGTGCTTCGAATACGTCAGCTACGGCGATTATTTTGCCTCCGATAGAGATTTCATCGCCCTTCAGACCATCGGGATAACCTTTTCCGTCAATCCTTTCATGGTGCTGGGAAGCGAAGACTGGAACCTGCTCCAGCTTTCCGTCGAATTCTATGGAAGAGAGGATTATCTTGGTGTGCTGTACATGTTTTCTGAGTATAACGGTCTCTTCGTCGGTAAGTGATCCAGGCTTTTTGAGTATGCTGTCCGGAACGGCTATCTTGCCGTAGTCGTGCAGGAGGGCTGCATAATAGATCGCTTCAGTTGTATCGCTGTCTATGTTCATGTATTCAGCTATCTTACCGGATAGAAAAGTAACATCGAAGCTGTGCCCTGCAGTAAGCGGGTCCCTCGCCTCTATGGAGACGGTGAGAGCTTTTATAAGACCTTCGAACATCCGCTCGCGACCCTCAAGAAGCCTGACATTATCGATGGTTACTGCAGTTTCAGAGGAGACTATCTCCAGAAACTCAGCGTCTTTGTCGGTGAAATTGTCATTCCACTTATTTATGACCTGGAATACGCCTATGCAGTCTCCTGAGGGGTTGATTATTGGTGCTGTTATCATGTTCCTTGTGATGAATCCTGTTGTCTTATCAATAGTTTTATTGAATCTGTCATCCGAGGAGACATCGTGCAGTATAAGCGTTTTCCGGCTCCGGAAGACTGAACCTGCAATTCCATTGCTTGCGTTGAACCGTATCTCCTCCATTTCACCCTCTGCGACGTAGGACCAGAGTTCATCGGTTTTTCTGCTGTACAGGAATACAGTAGACCTCTCGACGTCGAGAACCTTGCTTGTTTCCGATGCAAGAAGAGTGATAAGAGAATGCAGGTCTCTCACACGGCTGATCGCTCTTGTAATCCTCAGGAGCGATTTCAGCTGAATGGCTTCGATATTCTCGTTATTAAAAAGCATTACATCTCCTGGCAATGAAGGTGCGGAGCAGCAATATCTGACAGACTTCTCATCCAGATGCTCAAGAAGTTGAATCTAACACGTTCAAATACTTCGGGGGAGTGAAGTTATTCAGGGAGGATCTCGAAGAAGTCGTGGATCTTCCACATCCCATCTTCGGCAACAAGCTCAAGATGCATTGTCTGCCTGTTTCCGAATAAACCGTACTCTAAAGGAACGAATGTCCTCTCACCGTGCAGCATTGGCTCTCCTGGTGAGATACCGAGGAGGAGAATCGCTCCGGAAACAGTGGGGCTGGACAGGATTTCCGTCAGAAGCTGCTTTCCGCCCATTTCCTCCATTTCACTTATTTCAAGCTGAATCCCGAAATAGAGTAATACTCTGCTTACCTGCTCCCGATCGTGCGTGAGAACCGAATCCACCATCAGAATAGCGTCTTCAGATATCATATCTATAGCGGCAGGTATGTTCCCCTGCATAATTGAATCTTTGAACGCGGGAACGATCTCGCCCGGATCGGTTGCGGAGGATAAAAACACTAGTACAGTAATCATACATTGAAACATATTCTCTCCAATATTGACGAATTACTGCAGACTTCCGAAAGAGGCCTGCAAAACGTATAATTGTTGCTCGCCAGTAATCTACGGAATGGAGTTGAAGAATGTCCAGCGTACCGACCGTCGCAATAGTCGGCAGAGTCAATGTAGGAAAGTCCACACTGTTCAACCGTCTGGCAGGCAGTCGTGTAGCGATAGTCGATAATCAGCCGGGGGTTACGAGAGACAGGAAGATGACCTGGGCTCACTGGTCAGGACAGGATTTTCTGATAATCGATACCGGAGGCCTCGACCCCGGCAGTGAGGATGCTTTTCAGGAAAGCATTGAGAAGCAGATTAACCTGGCGCTTCTGGAAGCTGATGCAGTAATTCTCCTGGTCGATGCTACTTCCGGGATCCATCCGTTCGATATTGAAGCTGCAAAGCTGGTAAGAAAGACAGGTCTGCCCTCTTTTCTTGCGGTTAACAAGGTTGATAACAATCCAAGACTGGATCTTGTTCCGGAATTCTACAGTCTCGGCCTCGGGAAACCGTGGCCTGTAAGTGCCCTGCACGGTCATGGCTCGGGTGATCTGCTTGACGCTGTTATCTCGGTTCTTCCGGGTTCTTTGAAAACTGAATACGATGGTCTGTCTCTGGCCGTCGTCGGCAGACCCAATGTAGGTAAGAGTTCTGTAGTCAACAGTTTGTGCCGAGAAGACAGGAATATCGTAACGGATGTGCCCGGAACTACAAGGGATTCCATCGATACTATTGTCTCCTGGCACGACAGTGAGATAAGGATAGTGGATACGGCAGGGCTGCGAAGAAAATCGCGTAAGATGGATGATGTGGAATTCTACAGCACAGTAAGAGCATGGAAATCCATTGCAAGGGGGGATGTCGTACTTGTTATGATGGATGCTTCCGAGTACCCTGTTCAGCAGGATATCAGAATCGCTGCAAAAGCCTGGGACATGGGGAAGGGCGTTATCATAGGTGTTAACAAAATAGACCTTGGAATAGATAAAGACCTCTGGAAGGCGGCAATTGTCCAGCGTTTCAATCAGGCGAAGAATATGCCCATAATATTCTTCTCAGCCCTGAGCGGGGAAGGTGTGGGTCAGATATTGCCAACCGCATTCGATGTCGGGGAAAAACGTGGAATGAGCCTTTCAACCTCCGAGATAAACAGGTGGATACACGATGCAGTTGAGGATGTCGGACCGCCATCACCGAGAGGCAAACCCGTCAAGCTCTTCTACGCTACTCAGGTAGGGGACAAACCTCCTCGAATACTGGTGTTCGCAAATCATCCTGCGGACATTCCGGAGAACTACCGGAGGTACATTGAGAACAGCTTTCGGAATCGTATCGGTTTGAAGGGTGTTCCCCTGAAGATCATCTATAGAAAGAGAAAGCACTGATATGAACCTCTGGCCTGATGTTCTTTATTTTATCGCGGCATTTCTATCGGGTTCGGTGCCATGGTCATGGATTCTGGGTAAATTCAGGGGAATCGATATCAGAAGCAGGGGCTCCGGGAATACCGGGGCTACGAACCTGTTTCGTATCTGCGGAAAAGGAGCCGGTATTACCGGTCTGTTTCTCGATACGCTCAAAGGAGCGCTGCCTGTCCTTGCTGCGAAACAGGGAATACCAGGTATCCTGCCGCCTATCGGAGACTGGGCACTTGCCCTGACAGCGATCTTTGCTGTCCTGGGCCATGTATTCAGTCCATGGCTTGGATTCAGAGGTGGAAAGGGAGTGGCAACAACACTGGGCGTACTGCTGATTCTGTCACCCCTGACAACAGCCTCAGCTCTTGCCGTTTTCGTGCTGGTTCTTTCAGTTACGAGATATGTATCTCTCGGATCAATACTGGCTGCGTCAGCTGTGATACCGTTTGTGTTTATCTTTGAGCCCGGCAGGCTCCCTGTCCAGATAATTATCTGTTCTGCTGCCGTTCTGGTTATTGTGCGGCATAAATCGAATATCGTAAAACTTCTCCATGGGGAAGAGAGCAGATTCAGTTTTCATGGCGGTAATAAATGAGTAAATGGAATATCGGAAGACTGCTGCTTCTCATGGAAAGCCTTGTCGCGAAAGATCTCAAAGTAAGGTACAAAAGGTCGATACTGGGCTTCGCGTGGTTTCTTCTCAAACCCCTTTTCAGTATGGTGGTCTACTATTTCGTATTCACACGGATTCTGAGGTTCGGCGGCGCTATACCCCATTTTTCACTCTTTCTTCTGACAGGGCTGCTGCCGTGGAATTTCTTCTCCTCATCCCTTAGTGGCTCCACATCAAGCCTTCTCGATAACCACAGGCTGATAAGGAGCATCTATTTCCCAAGGATGGCCCTTCCGGCAGCCGAGGTAGCTGCAAACCTGATTCACCTCCTGTTAGCGCTTCTGGTTCTGGAGACCCTGCTTATTGTCTTCGGACATTACCCCGGATTATCGATCATTCTCATACTGCCTGCGCTTCTCCTTCTGACAATGATGACCACCGGGATTTCAATGCTTCTTTCCATAGGAAATGTTTTTTATAGAGATGTGAAACAGTTCATAGAAGTTCTGCTGCTGGCCTGGTTCTACGCATCTCCCATAATCTACCCGCTGGATTCCATAGGTGTTGATATTATTCAGTCTGACCGCCTTGTGCAGATACTCCGGTTCAACCCGATATCCGGTTTTATGGAGATCATGCATTCCATTTTCTACGCTGGTACATGGCCCCCTTTATGGTGCTGGGTATCACTTGCATCATGGTCAATCGTTCTCCTGGCTGCAGGTATGACAGTTTTCAGGAAGGCTGAACCTGTTGTGGTAAAGGAATTATAGGATGAAACCCGGCAGTATCCGCATGAAGAATGTCACCCTTGATTACAGGCTCTATCATGACAGGGCGGTTACCCTCAGGGAAACGATGCTGAACTTCTTTAACAGAAAAACCAGGATTGAGCATTTCAGAGCCCTGGACGACGTCAGCTTCAATATTGAACCCGGGGAGTCCGTTGCGGTAATAGGATCAAACGGTGCAGGAAAATCAACAACGCTCAAAATTCTGGCAGGGATTTACAAACCCACTTCGGGAACTTCGAATTCAGTTGGAAGGATTGCTTCACTTCTTGATCTCGGTGTTGGTTTTCATCCTGATCTTACAGGGGAAGAGAACCTGATGCTTAACGGCGCTCTGCTCGGATTGAACAGGAATGAGATGAGAAAGCTTGTTCCCCTGATCTCGGAGTTCGCTCAGCTTGAGCGATTCATGGATACTCCGGTCAAATACTTTTCCAACGGTATGTTCATGAGGCTCGGTTTCAGCCTGGCAACCGCTGTTGACCCGGATATATTGCTTATCGATGAAGTTCTGGCCGTTGGTGATGTGGGATTTCAGAACAGATGCTACGAGCGTATTTCTGAGTTTCAGGGAAAGGGGAGGACGATAATATTTGTTTCCCATGACCTTGAAGCCGTTTCAAGGCTTTGTGAGAGAGCGATCTGGCTTCACGATGGCAGGATTAAAATGGATGGAGCCGCCAGGGATGTTCTATCGGAGTATCTTGAGACCGCAGGGAAGCAGAATCACATTTCCACATCGGCAACCCCGAAAGAATGGGGCAGCAGAGAGGTATGGTTCGATTCGGTAATCCTCAGAAAAGCGGATGGCGCCCCTTCGTGCATATTTAGAAGTGGAGAGAAGATAGTAGTCGATGCACTTATAAAGAGCCGGCTTCCTTCGATTGTTGATAATATCGTATTCGGTTTTTCGATACACCGAATGGACGGCGAGACTGTGATTGGATCTAACAATCTCGAGATGAACCAGCCGCTGCTGAGTTTCTCTGGGTCGGTCGAGTCCAGGATCGAGATCGATCTTTCTATTGCGGAACCTGGAACCTATCTTCTCGGGGTTGCGCTTACAGATCCGAAAGCAAATCTGGATTATCACTGGCAGGAGTTCTTCTATTCGCTGACATTACTGGAGGAGAGGAAGGATCCGCCCCTGAGACTCAATGAAGCGATCTGGACCCAGGAATGAAACTGCTCCTGAAATACAAATATTCCATCATCGTCTGTGCGGTTCTGCTGCCCAGGATAGCATGGTTCTTTCTACTTGGAGGGAATCTGCCTGAACCACCAAGGGATCAGGGATTTTACATATCCATAGCCGGGAGGATCGTGGAAGGGGAGGGAATCTCCTACAGCAGGGAGATGGGTTTCCTCCGAAGTACAATGACAAGAGAGGCTCTGTTTCTTACCACCTGGAGTCAGGATCCTGAGTATATGTTCGGCATTATACCTGTTGAAACCCCCACAGCTTCGATCGAACCTGGATATCCGCTTCTTCTTGCATCCGTTTTCATGATAACGGGACCATCTGCAGGAGCCGTTTTCTTTCTGAATTCGATCTTCGCGCTGCTTGGTGCGTGGGCGGTCTGGAAACTCACAGCTGAGAACTGGGGAGAAAAGCAGGCTCTGCTTGCGGCACTCATCTGGTCACTCTACCCATACTACGTTTATTACAGTGCCTACGCCATGACGGATATGATCCATATTTCACTGCTCCCGCTCATCATTCTCCTGACTCTGAGGTCGTCTATTAAAACTGGAGCCGGCTTTGTTTCCGGTCTTGCAACAGGCATTCTATTTCTGATCAGGAGTACCGCTATCCTTTTAGTGCCGCTTCAGATGGTCTGGCTGTTTGTAAAAAGAAAATGGAGAGCTGCACTGGTGCTGATGGCGGGTTTTATTCTATGCTGCATTCCCTGGGTTGCCCGAAATCAGCTGGTTCTTGGAAGCCCTGTACTTATGCCCACCAAAGGCTCACTCAATCTGTGGATGCGGAATAACCCATCCCTGCTGGCGATTGAAGGGATCAGTATTCCCGGTTTCATCGAGGATGGTATTAGAAGGAGTGAACTGCTTGAATACCCTGTCATGGACGGGTTCGATACGGAACTGGATCGAAGCCGCCTTCTTATGGACAGAGCAAAGGAATTCATCTTCGCGAACCCGTTGCTTTTTTCATATCTGACAGTGAAAAGATCAGGGCTGTTCCTCTCGCCGATTGGCGGAACGATCGAAAACCCGATAGCAAAACTGGCGGGTTTATTGATCTATCTCCCAATGCTTATCATAGCTGCAGGTGAAGCATTCAGGCGGCGAAGGGACGGAAGAGTTATCCTTCTTGTATCATTTTTCGCGTTATACCTGGCTCTTCATTCACTAGCTCACGGTGGTGTGCGGTACAGGCTGCCTGTTGATACGATTCTTATCATTCTGGCATCTCTATTTGCAGGCCGAAGAGCAGGATGGGGGGAGAAGGTTCTCTCTACAGGAAAAGGTGAAAGGGAAATAGAAGATAAATGAAGGTGCTTGTAACGATAGATGATGCAGGAATGGCTGCCGGGGTGAACAGCGCAGCCCGGATACTTCTTCCCCGAGGTGTGGTTCATTGCCTGAGCATTATGGCTACTGGTCCTGCGGTGCCGCGAGCGGTTGAACTTGCCCTGAATAATGATGTAGCTGTATCCGTTCATCTTAACTGTGTGCAGCCTCCCTTTCTTGTCGAGGATGGTTTTCCAGGTTCACATTCTGCATGGTTAATAAAGGGCGCGAAGTTCGCTGAAAAAGTCAGAAATGAGTGGCGCAGCCAGATAGAGAAAATCCTTTCAACCGGACTTGCTGTTTCAGGACTGGACAGCCACCAGCATCTTCACAACACTGCCGGGTTGAGGGAGGTTATTCTTGATCTTGCCGAAGAGTACGGTATAGGAACAGTAAGGGGAGCGGTCCTTCCGGACAGATTTCGAAAACCTTCATGCTTCATCCTTGATATCCTTGGCAGAAAACTGGTGAGATCAGCTGTCATCCGGGGCATTGGAACACCGGATCTGATGCTGGGATTTTCAAAAAGTGGTAACGTTACCAGGAGTTACCTTGAGAGAATTGAGGGAAGTATAGAAGGCGAAGGAGTTGCTGAGCTTGTCATGCACCCTGCAACGACACCGGTATGGACATCGACACAGACCGATGAGCTTGAGCTGATGCGGTCGGAATGGTTTGCCGAATGGTTGAAAAAGCACTAGGAGCGTCGGACAGGCTCCTGATGAAAAGAATTCTGCTGATAGCCCTGATTGCGAGAATACTCGTATTCGGCGCGGCTTCGCAGGGTGTATTCCTGATAGGAGAAGGCAGGACACAGGCTGATCTGGCGCAGAATATTCTTAATGGAAGAGGCTTCATGCTTTCGCAGAGCATGATGCATCCGGAAAGAGAAGAACAGGCTCCACCGATGTTTCGCAGATCTTTTGAGTTTTTCAGGAGGGTAGACGGCTATTATGGAGCTTTAAGACCTGGACAGCCGACAATGTTCCTGGTTCCCGGATACGCAGTATTTATGGCGGGGATCTTCGGGATATTTGGAGCAGGTAATTACCTTGCGGTAAGAGGTATTCAGTTGATCCTGGGGCTTATTACCGTATTTATCGGTCTGAAAATTGCGGGACGCTTCCTCAGTGGCCGCTACCTGTTTTTCGGGGGGCTCTTCTTCGCACTTAATCCCTTTGAGCTTTACTACGAGGCAATTCCAGCGACTCAGGCGCTATTCTCACTTTTATTTCTTCTGGGAGTACTACTATCATTGAAGCTGCTTGAACGCAGCTTCAAAGGAGGCAGTGTTCTGCTCAACGCTGCCATGACAGGAGCAGTATGGGCTCTTGCTTTCTATGTGCGTCCCGCTGCATTACCGATGATGCTGTGGCTTGTATTGATACTGCCTTTCACACCGATTCATAAGAGAATAACAGATAGATTAAAAGGTGTTTCGAAATCCGCAGTGGAGAGACAATGGTTTTCCGGAAGGGGTTTTGTTTCTGCAGTCACCATTCTGGCTGTATTCTCCCTGCTCATGCTTCCATGGGGACTTCGGAACAGGGAGATATCCGGAACATTCCGTTTTATGCCTGCTCAGGGCGGAGTTAATCTATGGGAGTACAATGGAAGAATATTCACCGATCACTTCGAAAATGAAACTGAAGGCGCACTTCTTCTTTACAGTGATTTAAGAGAGGAGTATCTTGGCAGGCTCAATTCCCCTGAACTTGCGGAGTTCCCTGAATTCAGAGATGAGCCGGAATGGGTAAGGGATGAGATCCTGTACGAAAGGAATATCCGTTTCATGCTTGAGAATCCTGTACTGACATTAAGGCTGATATCTCTTCGGTTTGTGGAATTTTTCAAACCATTCCCTCTGAATTCATTTTCCCCGCTCTATACTCTTGCAGGCCTACTGGCACTGTTCTGGGTACTGTTCTTCGTCTGGGGAGGAGCTGTAAGGTGTTCTTATGAACATGGATATGAAGGCTTTTATATTGCGACTATCGTCGCGGGTTATTCGCTTATGCACCTTCTTACTGCTTCGGGTACTCCACATAGAATTGCTATTGATTTCCCCATGGCTATCCTGGCCCTCTGCGGCATCAGATACTCAATTCGACGGTTTCTTGCCTGGAGGGAACTCAAGTATGCGGACTGAATCCCCCGTTCTTCTGGTAAAGACGCATGCCTTCGGTGATGCTCTGCTCTGTACACCTGTTGTACGGGAACTTGCAGGAAAAGATGAAACTGAATACTGGGTTCTTACCGGTTACTCCGCTGCCCCTGTATGGGAACGGTTTCCGGGGATAGATAGAGTATTTGTTGCCCCTGTACCTCCAGCTTCGGGCATCAGCGGTTTTCTGAGTCTTGCACGCTGGAGTTTGCGGAACAGAAAATATCTGAAGTGTGTAAAGGAATCCTTCGTTTTTCAGGGATCACCGGCTATAAGAAGATGGGTCAGGTTTTTAACTGGCTCACCTGTAAGGTCTTCAGGGGGTAGATCACTTGGTAAATGGGAAAAAGTGTTTCCGATGATAGAAACAGATTATGCCGGGTATTCGTATTCGAAAACTGCCGGTGTAACTCCCGAAGACTGGCGCCCGGTGTTTCAGGTAAGAGAAACGGAAAGAGAATGGGCACTGAATATGCAGCTGCCGAGCCCGCTATTTGCGATAGCTCCAGGCGGAGGAAAGAATCCAAGGGATACTGTACTTGAAAAAAGATGGTTTCCCGAGAGGTACGCAATAATTGCCGATCGGCTTATCGCCGCCCGATTCAGTATCGTTCTCATAGGAGGAATTGATGACAGGGAGGCTGCGAAGGAGATGCAGAAGCGATGCAGAACCGATCTCCTTGATATGACTGGAAGAACAACATGGGGGCAGACTGCCGCAATTCTCGATAGATGTTTCGGGTTTCTCGGCGCTGACAGCGGAACCGCGCATCTGGCTGCGGCAAGAGAAATTCCCTCGGTAGTCCTATTCGGTCCATCATCCCCCCGAACCCTGTTTGCGGAGGGACTTGTTACACCAGTGCAGGGAATTGCGGATTGCTCGCCCTGTTATTCGAACAGTCTATTTCCGGGCTGTACTCGCGGAAGGGCGATATGTATGGATACTATCGAGACAGAAGTGGTCTGGTCAGCTCTGCAGAAAGTAATAAATGAAAATTACGGCAGTTAACCCGCCTTTCATCACAGGATACAGCCGGGGACAGAGAAGCCCTGCTGTTACCAAAAGCGGTACACTCTACTACCCGATATGGCTTGCTTATGCGACGGGAGCCCTGGAAAAGGCGGGACATGAAGTTGATCTTATGGATTCGCCCGCAGACGGTCTGGATATCGGGCAGACACTGGAGCGTATCAACCTTTTCGACCCGGGTCTTGTGATACTGGAAACTTCCACTCCTTCAATCGAATCGGATGTGCAGTTCGCCGACACAATAGCCGCTGAAGGACGATTCGTTGCGCTGGTGGGAACACACCCCTCCGCGCTTCCGGAAGATACACTTAATATGGGCAGCAGATTCGGGGCTGTTGTAGTCGGTGAATACGAGAATCCTCTTACAGAACTGGCCCGGGCGATGCAAAGCGATAAGGATCCTTCCGGCGTTAAGGGGCTCTATCTCAGACAGCCGAACGGTGAAATCCTCTTTACCGGGGATGCGGAGAGACTGAGTGATCTCGATTCCCTTCCTTACGTCAGCAGTATCTATTCCAGACATCTTGATATCTACAGGTACAATAACCCGAATGCTCTCTACCCACAGGTAATGATAATGGGCGGCAGAGGCTGTCCGCATGGCTGTACCTTCTGTGTTTTCCCTCAGACTCTGCAGGGAAGAGCGTTCAGAAGAAGATCGATCGGGAACATTACAGGTGAGATGCTCTGGGTTCAGAATAATATGCCGGAGGTTCGCGCGGTATTTTTCGAGGATGACACGATATCAGTAGACAGGAAGCGTCTACAGGAACTTGCCCGATCATTTATCGAGAACGGAGTAAGTGTTTCATGGACATCGAACATGAGGGCGGACGTTGACCTGGAAACCCTGATACTCTGCAGGAAAGCCGGACTGCGCACAGTATGTGTAGGCTTTGAAAGCGGCAGCGATAGAATGCTCACTAATATGCGCAAGGGTATAACGGTCGAAATGTCTCTGAAGTTTGCCCGGAATGCCAGAGAAGCTGGAATACTGGTTCACGGATGTTTCATGGTGGGTACACGTGGTGAAGATAAAGAGAGTATGAGGGAAACGCTTGAACTTGCCCTTAGAATCAACCCTGATACGGCTCAATTCTATCCCATGATGGTCTATCCGGGTACAGAAGCATACACTCAAGCGCTTGAATCGAACAACCTTATGGCTGAAAACTGGAGAGACTGGCTGACGGAAGAGGGGCTGCACAGCTGCGTAATAAGAACTGAAGAACTCTCTTCTGAAGAACTGGTGGACTTCTGCGATTATGCAAGGCGAAAGTTTTATCTGAGGCCCTTTTACATAATCAGAAAACTGTGGAGCAGCCTTCTTGATAAAGATGAACGGAGAAGGACATTCCGCGCGTTCTCGACTTTCAGAAAGTATCTTTTCAGGAATTCAAGGCAGAGGTGATTAGTATTACTTCAAAAAATATCAGTGTGGTCGTACCTTCGTACAATGATGCCCGAAACCTTGAAAAATGTCTTGAGGCGCTCAGCAGGCAGACCCTGCGGAATGAACTTGAGATCGTGGTATCTCTCGACGGGGGAGACAAGCTTCCCCCGGAAGTCGCGGAAAGAGCTGATAGAGTTCTTTGGGGAGAGCACTCGGGTCCGGCAGGAGCAAGAAACAGGGGGTGGAGGGCATCTACAGGTGAACTTGTGCTGTTTACCGATTCCGACTGTATTCCATACCCGGACTGGGCCGCGCAGATGGTTCTGGTTCTAGGCGATGGGGCAGACGCGGTGAAGGGTGTCTATTCGGAGGGTGGTACAAGAATCATCCAGAGGCTGGCACAGGTAGAATTCGATGAACGTTACAAGCTTCTGAAAAAGCACGATATCATCGATGTTATCGATACCTATTCTGCAGGATACAGACGCTCTGTACTGGAGAGCATGGGAGGATTCGATGAATCCTTTCCATTCCCCGATCATGAAGATATTGATCTTTCCTGCAGAATGACCGGAGACGGGTACGAACTTCGTTTCGCTCCCCTGGCGAAAGTATCCCACAGGCACCGCGAGACCTGGAGGAAATACTTTCGTATGAAGTTCTCAAGGGGGAGGTGGAGGATGAAGGTCGTCAAGCGCTATCCCCGCAGGGCGGGAACTGATACCTATACTCCGAGGTGCATGAAACTGCAGATAATCCTGTGCCCCCTTCTGGTGCCCGTGTTACTTCTGCTGCCCGCAGCCATACTTCCATTTGCTTTATGGGGAGGTCTATTCATACTCTCCACTATCCCGCTTGCCCTGACTGCATTCCGGAGTGATCCTCCGCTTGTTCCGCTGGTTCCGATATTCGCCTTCTGGAGAGGCTCTGCTCTTTTCTCAGGTCTGCTGTGGGGTATATTCGCTTCTGAAGAGGTGAATAAATGAAACTGGCGCCTGTTAGAAGAGCTGACCGCGTACTGATGATCCTTCTGATCACAGCCGATGCGATAACCATTCCATTTGTATTCATGCTTACATGGGTTCTCAGAACTGTGATATTCGCAGGTAACCTGCCGGACTTTCATCATCAGTTGAGTCTCTATCTGATGGTACTGCCAGTAGTTGCCGTCCTATGGATATTCTCCTTCGCCAGAGCAGGCCTGTACACTCCCAGGAGACATCTTGGAAGCATGGGTGAGCTGCAGCAGCTTCTTAAAGCTTTTGTGTTTCTTCTTGTTGCACTCATGGCTGCGAGCTATATGGGAAGAATGGAGTTTTCCAGGGTTATCCTCTTTATGTTCATAGGAATTTCCATACCCATGACAGCGTTCGCAAGGTTCCTTGCAAGAAAGATAGCGAACTTGATTGCTCCGGTACGGGAAGCTCCGAGAATTCTCATTGTAGGAACCGGAGAGGTGGCGGCAAGGGTTATTACGGCTCTGAGGAGGCTTCCGGGAAAGGCTCCCGAACTGGTGGGCGTAGTTTATTCAGTCCCGACTGATGAAGCTGTGTTCGAAAATGTGGAAATCGTATCTTCCCTCGATGATATCGTAGAGACGATAAGCAGGTTGAAAGTTGATGAAGTCTTCTTCGCGGCAACTGAACTTGACAGATCCAGAATACTGGAAATTATTTCTCTGGTAGAGAATACAGAGATTCATTACAGGCTGGTAACAGATCTCTTTGAGATTGCGCTGGGAGTAACGGATCTCGATGATCTGGCGAAGCTGCCCATTGTTGAAATCGGTTACGGCGAACCGGGAGCACTGCACAGAATTACCAAAAGATTCATGGATATATCGATATCATCTGTACTCCTTCTGATTCTTCTTCCACTGATGTCAGTGATCTACCTTCTGCAGCTCTTTAGAAAGAACGGCTCACCTGTTTTCACTCAGAAGAGGGTAGGGCTCAAGGGAAAAGAATTCACGCTTTACAAATTCAGGACAATGAAACCTGAATCCGATGAGTACGAGGTTGCTCCCATCTCGATGAACGATTCAAGGGTTACGGGTATTGGAAAAATTCTGAGAAGAACAAGCCTGGACGAACTCCCTCAGCTCTTCAACATTCTGCGAGGCGACATGAGCCTGGTGGGGCCAAGGCCCGAAATGCCTTTCATAGTGGACAAGTATACAAGCTGGCAGAGGCACAGACTGGATGTTAAACCCGGGCTTACCGGCATGTGGCAGATCATGGGCAGAAAGGAGCTTCCCCTTCATGATAATCTGGGATATGATTACTACTATATTAGGAATCAGTCTCTGATGCTTGATTTCACTATTCTGCTCAGAACAGTTGCGACAATATTCAAGGGAAGGGGTGCATACTGATCGCCAGCTTACTTCTATTCATTCTTTCCCTGCAATCCTTCCCGAGCGGCCCGGGTGCGGCTGGATGCGCATGCGGTACTTATGCATGGTCGAACGACGCATCTTCATGTCTCTCTGCTCCGGCGGGATTGGTCAGAATCACCGGGACCCAGTTCTCAGTTTATTCCACTGCAAGTGATATGGATAATAACAGCATCTTCGCCGCTTCAGCCTTTGAATTGAGCGGAAAACACTTCGGGGCAGCTGCAGGACTTATTCGTTCCGAATTCGAACCTGATACCCTTCTGGTTGCACTGATCGCAGCTAAGACCCTCAAAGGAGATCCAATTGGTTTCATGGAGGGTGTTTTCGGACCAAGTATATCTGTAGGCGGATCACTGGGCCTGATAGTTACAGATGACGATACCGGAAATTCCAGTGAGATGTTCTCAGCAGGATTTGGTTTTCAGTTCTCGGTCTTTCCGACAATCGCCATAGGTGCGGACGTTTCCAATCTAAGGATCTACGGAGACAGCCTGCAGGAAAGGGTTATCGGTTACGGTTTCTCAACTGTGTTTGACAGGAGTTTTCGAGGTCATTTCACTGTAACGAATGGAAAGAGTGCTCTCGGTTTCGATCTTAAGGTCAAGGATTGGCTTACAGTGAGAACCGGATCCGATGGATCGTCCTGGAACGCAGGTTTCTCCTTTGAACATGATTGGTTTAAACTGGACTGGGCAGTGATACTGAACGACCATGACTGCAGGCAGGTTCTGGGTATTTCCGTATCTCCGGGAGGTTATCTGTGAGCATTTCGCTGGTAACTTTGATAATAATCATCTCCGGAAACGCTGATTCCACAAATGTTTCCCTCATTCCCGAAAGCTGGGATTTCGGATACGACTGTCTTTTCGATGCGGCTGCATCCGGAAACTGGAACGGTAACCATCCTGTAATTGACAGCACTTATGCCGATGCCGCCGTTTCGCTAAGGGCTTCATCACCTGAAGTGGATTTTCTCGCAACCGGTGCTCTGCGTAGCGATTCATTATCACGTGTCGTGTTCAGAAGAGGCAGAGGTGTTGTAAAATGGCCCGGCACTCCGTGGATAGGAGCTGGAGTTTACCTTAACGATCAACAGCCATTCATAGCCGGTTTGTCGAATCCTGTACTTGAGTGGGGCTGGGTGGATATAGATTCCATTCAGGGTTACGGGGTTTCTTCCGGGGGTGTTCTGGGTTTCAAAGGTGATTACCTCATTCAGTTCACACGTGGAGATACACTGTCGCAGCTTAATGTGTATTCACCATGGATGGGTTTTGCTGGAGTGGATTATTCCAGAGCCCAGATGCATACAGCTGATTCCTCGGGCAGCAATATCACTGTGAATGTACTGTCCGTCAGAGGAGATTTCCGCTATTTCAGGCCTTGGCTGATAGTTGCCGGATCGGAGGGAGGAGAAGGGGAATGGGCGGTTTCCGCAGAACTGCGAAGTATTCATCCTGTAGACACACAATGGGGAAAGATTGAAGTTGTTCCCGGAATGCATTTCGCGGGAGATAATATTCAATTCCCCGGCAGTGCATTCGTACCCGGCCAGAGGGTAATCACTCTCGGTGCATTCCTTGAATCAAGGCGGTATTTCGTTTCAGCCGGGATCAAGGGTATGCTTGATCTTTCGAGTGACAGTCTCAGTGGTGTTTCAGCATCTGCCGGTATGATTTCCGAGGGAGGAATAGCCACGGATATGATATTCGGCTACTATGCGGATGGAGATTACAGAGCGTATGTATCTTCGGAGGCGAGAGATTCCAACGCTTCCGCCGGCATAGCAGTGGAGATCATCAATGACAGCACAAGGGTAACCGGGAGCGCATCTTATGCGCCCAGAGATGATGTATGTGCCGAATTATCTGTTTCAGGAGATTTGGATGACAGCCTTCAGCCAGCATGCTTTCTTGCCGTGACAACAGCGCTTGGTCCTGTGAGATGTCTTATTGGAATAGAGTGGCAATACGATACCTCACCTTCACTGCGGATTAACCTGACAGGACTGTTTAAATGATGAGAATTATCACCGCTGCAATTATTCTTCTATTACTTACGACAGCAGGCTGTTCGTTCCTTACTCCTATGCAGAAACCTCTCGATCAGCCTAATAGACTCCTTCTGTGGCTTCCCGGAGCATCCTCGGTTCAGGTATTATCTGACTGGAACGACTGGGGAGGAAGTGTTGCTGCAGGCGGAATAATAGATCCGGTATCCGGAAGGATGGAGAAGGATGAAAGCGGTCTCTGGACGATCGACCTTGAAGGGTTACCGGGGGGAGTTTACAGATACGCATTCTACGTCAACGGATACAAATGGATACGGGATCCGGTCAACCCGGAAACTGCTGAATTTGAAGGCAGAACCGTTTCGATCATTATGGTTGCAAAATGAACGAAAGGACGTGACTCTTGGCTTCTGTGAGATTTCAGGGGATCAGTAAAATTTATCAGAAAGATATTCTAGCTCTTGCTAAATTCGATATTGAAGTCCGGGACGGTGAGTTTCTGGTTCTCGTTGGTCCGAGCGGATGCGGCAAATCTACAACACTGCGCGTTCTGGCCGGACTCGAGGAACCAACCACAGGAGAGCTTTTCATAGATGAACGGAACGTAACCAATATCAAACCGCAGGATAGAGACATAGCAATGGTATTTCAGAACTACGCTCTTTATCCTCATATGACGGTATTCGATAATATGGCATTTTCACTGAAAATGAAAAAGATGCCTGGAGATCAGATAGATCAGAATGTCAGGGAAACTGCGGAAATTCTCGGGATGTCAGATTATCTCGATAGAAAGCCCCGAGAGCTGTCCGGAGGACAGCGGCAGAGAGTAGCCCTCGGAAGAGCAATTGTCAGGCACCCTGCCGTATTTCTTTTTGATGAACCACTTTCGAATCTTGATGCCAAGCTCAGGGTGCAAATGCGGAATGAGTTGAGCCAGCTTCACACAAAACTCGGATCTACCATGATTTATGTAACACATGACCAGGCTGAGGCTATGACACTGGGGGACAGGATCGTTGTTCTGAAAGACGGGTATATTCAGCAGATAGCCACCCCTCTTGACCTCTACGATTATCCTGTTAACAGCTTTGTGGCCGGGTTCATCGGAAGCCCTTCAATGAATTTTCTGCATGTAGTATTAAAAAGCGGTGTGATACATGCGGGTGATGCCGTACTGGAGAATACTCCTTTTGAAGACGTACCGGACGGTGAGTATCTCTTCGGAACAAGACCGGAGGATATACATCCATCCGACGACAGTAAACTTTCGGGCGAAGTGGAAGTAATTGAAACACTGGGCAATGAGAACATCATCTACATGCAGTTCAACGGCAGGCAGTTCGCTGCAAGATGCGGCCCTAAAGTTACAGCTGTTCCCGGAGGGGTATTCGGATTCAGGATGGACCTTACGCGAAGCCACCTCTTCAGTACAGATGGATTACGCATCAAGATCAATGCAATTTAACAGAAGGAAATCTTGTATCAATATGCGCAGTAATAAATCATGAGTACTATGGAAATAGGATTTGCATTCCTCGCAGCGCTTAGCGCAAGCTTGCTTCTAACCCCTCTTGCAAGAAGAATTGCTCTGAAGTACAGGCTTGTTGATAAACCGAATCGAAGAAAAAGACACCTGATGACTACACCGCTGCTTGGCGGGATGGCAATATACCTGTCCTTTGCGATAATTGTTGTTGCCGGCATGCTTTTCCTTGATGGTGTCACCAGTATGATCTCATTCGAATGGAGATCCCTCTGTATCATGGTAATTGCGGGGGCGGGATTAATGTCGCTTGTCGGGCTTGTAGACGATATTCTAGGTCTTTCTCCCGTTGTTAAACTTGCGCTTCATACGATTGCTGCTGTTCTTGTGGGTTTTGTTTTTGTTAAGCAGGGAGCTTTGCTGAACGTATTCCTTACGGGAAGCAGTTACGCCTGGCTTACCGCCCCCCTGACTGTCATCTGGCTCGTTGGAATAACCAATTCCGTTAATCTGCTTGATCACGCTGACGGTCTTTCCGCTGGAGCGTGCGCCATAGCTGCTATATTCTTCACGATCATCAACCTTATTTCCGGTAATTATTCTGTCGCGTTCATAAGCGCAACTCTTGCCGGGGCGACAATCGGATTTCTTTTCTACAACTACAATCCTGCTTCTATTTTCATGGGTGACTGCGGCAGTAATATGCTTGGATTCATGCTGGGTATAATAGCTGTGCTGGGAGTTTACACACCCGAGGGATCGATCCGCGAGATCGCTATTTTTACTCCTGTACTGATCCTTGCTCTTCCAATGATAGATACTGCATTCGTTCTGCAGTACAGATGGAAGAAAGGAATGCCTTTATTCAATGCGGACAGGAATCATCTTGCGCACCGTCTGATGCGCCTGGGGTTATCTCACACACAGGCAGTAGTGGTTCTACTTGTTGTAGCAGCTCTTATGGGTACACTGGCTCTGCTGCTCCCTACTCTTAAACCCTATCAGGCGGTTCTATTGTTTGCGCATGCTCTTGGCCTTGTTATTCTCTTTTCATTCTTTATGAATCTTGCGGAAAGCAGGGAGATCAAGAGATGAGAAGTATCCCGAGATCTGCAGTCCAGATTATCATTATCCTGACCATTCTCGGATCGATGTTCCTTGTTCAGACAAACAGCAGAAGCAGCATACTGATAAAGGAAGCTATTTATGTTGGAGGTATTGCGCTTGCGCTGCTGGTTGCAGCTATCGGCATCATGATAGATGGCAGGATCGCCTCGGAAAGGTTCAGCAGGTCGCTTATTGTATCATTCGTACTCCTTATTCTCTGGATGATATTCCGTCATTATTCCGGAGTTCAATCCGTCAATGCCTTCAAGTATATGTACAGCATCATTGCGCTTGGTGCTCTGGTGTTCCTCATTGCCGCAACATTTACTGAGAATGCCAGGAATACAGTTCTGTGGATACTTGTAGCCTCTGCTTCCGTTCTATCAATTTATGCTATCCTTCAGTCAATGGGCATTACAATCTTCAAGTGGGATGCAGGTCTTATACGTATGGCGAGAAGTTCCGGTACAATGGGTAATGCGAACCTTCTCGGCAGTTTTTCAATGGCAATGCTGCCCGTAGGTTCAGGATTCCTTCTAAGCAGATCGAAGCTTCAGAAATTCAGGTTTATTCCAGCCGCCTTGTTTGCTCTCCTCTGCACCGGTGCGATGATTGCAAGTAAAACGAGGGGGAGTCTGATCGGCCTTGTCGCCATCGCCGTATTTCTCTCTTTCGTGCCGTTCATCAGAAAGAACGCGAAAAGACTTATTCCCCTGCTTCTGGTATTCCTGATCCTTATAGGTGGGTCAGTTCTCTTACTTGGAAACAGAATGGATGAACTGGCTTCAACAGAGACCGGTACTCTTCAGGTAAGGAAGCTTATCTGGTCCAGCACACTTTCAATGGTACTGAGCAATCCGATCCTGGGATACGGTCCGGGATCATTTCAGATAGTATTTCCGCAGTTCAGGAATCCTTCATACTATCTTCTTGGTGTCAGCCACAATACACTGCATGCGCATTGTGAATATCTCGAAATACTCGGTGATACCGGCATAATAGGGCTGCTGTTATGGATATCTATTGCTTATTCCATATTCATGATAGTATCAAGAAAAAGGGAATCAGATGATTCAGATAAGGATAACCATCATGAAGCATCTAACTGGCTGGTTCCCGGAATAATCGCGGGAATAATCGCTCTTCTGGCTGAAGCTACAGTTTCTGTGGCTCTGAGGTGGCCGATATCCGCATTGCTTCTTGCGCTTTTCACAGGTTTGCTCCTTGCATCCATTCCTTCGCGATTCACTCCTGTCCGGGGTGCCGGAAAATATGGCATTGCAGCTGTCCTTCTCCTTATCGTTCTGATTCTTGGAGCCGTTGCTATGCCCGATTATCTGAGTGCTATGAGATCAGGAAGAGAACTGTTCATGGGAAAGGACATGTATCTTGTCCACATACAATCCAATATGGATAATGCTGTGAACGCCGCCGTGGAATGGCAGACCAGCGGTAACCCGGATGCTGCACAGAGAGCTCTATACTATTATGATAGCGCGATGCATGCCGCAGACAGCTCGATGGCCTGGTGCGAAAAATGTGTTGAGACAAATCATACTGAGCTTGGAGGGTGGTACGCCCTCGGCAGTGCATACATTTCAGCTTCAAGGCTGTACCAGCAGATCTCGCCGCCGCTGACGAACATCCTTAGAATGAATGGAATCTACGCAGAAGATCGTAATGAATCTGACAGATATATGCTGCTTGGCCTTGCAGCCTACGATTCACTCACACGTATGGCTCCGGATTACGCTGAGATTCACAATAATCTTGCGCTTGTCTGGATAAATATCGGATATCCGGACAGCGCTCTTGCAGAGCTTCGGGAAGCATGGGATCTCCATGCTCACAACCGGTACGCCTACGCTGATAAGGTCAGTATGCTTAACATCCTCACAAAGTCCACGGATGGTGTATACCTTCACTGGCAGGAAACAATGCAGGCTGTTGAAAAATTATTATCTGTTGACAGCGAGATAGAGAGAGGATCCCGATTATTCCGTGGGCTTATGTTCGATTACGGCACAACTTTTTTAAGATACAGAGAGCACGCTGAGAGCCTTCAGACTGAACTCATCAGTATGCTGAACTTGACTTATCCTGAAATTGCTTCAGTAATAGAAGAGGCTACTGACACTCAGATAGAGAATATGCAGAAAAGTCTGGATATCCTTCAGCAGTTTGAAGATGGAGATACTGCTGCAGTACTGGTATACCTGAATGGTCTTTCTCCCGATGAACTTGAGATCCTCCCTGTTCAACGGGCTCTGCAGGGACGACTTCAAGTTGCCCGGGGTGATATTGAAGGGATGGAGACGATAATTGATATCCTGAAAGGATTCGGCTATGCTGATTTTGATGATCTCACAGCCTGGCCGATGGATGCATCACAGATGATGGCTGAATTGAATGAAGCGCTCATCAGGGCCGGGCTTGATGATTCAGATGAGAGAAGTATCTACCTGTCCAGTGAGTTGATCGCACTCAGATTCGACAGGCGTATATTCGAGATAATCATCTTCATCGAATCCTCACCCTCTCTGCTGGAAGCATCCATTGACATCAGAAATGACCTGGAAATACTATGGGAGCGCATCGGCGGACCACTGTACTGCTTTATGAGGATGAGAGATGATCTCACTGGAGCACCCCTTATGCGTGAGGCATCACTGTTCCACAACTCATATTCCGGAATTCTTGCCCTCGAAGAACAGGATTCACTTAACGCGGAGCTGGTTTTATTTGAAATACAATGGCTCTACGTTCTGTTCTGCTCATCCTACGATGGAGTACCGCACTACAGCACTGTTCAGGGAGCACGAACAGTTTCCCTTATCGCTGATGCCCGCGAAAAACTGGTTCTTATATTGGGTGAGAGCGAAACACAGTATCATATAGCATCAATACTCAACGATCTCTCTGTCAATTCGACAATGTGCATAAGTGATGAATTCTCTTTTTACATTGATGCCCTCAGAAACGATTTAATAATGGGCAGGATAACGCGGCCTGACTTGCCATAAACACTGGAAAGAACTAGATTTCACCTAATGGTTGCGCTTAAGGATCGTGTGATTCAGAAGGCGGTATCTATCCGCCTTTATTTTTTATTGTTGAATGAAGGATAAATGGACACTTCTGATCTATTTGAAGTGATAGAAAACATTGTAGACGGAGCCGGAATCCTGCTGGTTGACCTGTCCGTGAAAAATATCGGCAGGAGTCACATGATAAGGCTACTGGTTGACAGACCCGAACGGATTAACATTTCTCAATGCACTGAGCTTGCAAGTGAAATAAGGGATATCATCGACGGAAAGATGCTGTTAACGAACTACAGGCTGGAAGTCAGTTCCCCGGGAATAGGACGTCTTCTCAGCACAGAGGTCGACTGGATAAGATCAATTGGAAGATATTTATCTGTTCAGATGGAGAATGACAGTTTTGTTGACTGGCTTGAGGAGTACAGCGATGGATGCCTTAAGTTCAGGAATGGCAGGACTATAACCACTGACGAGATCCTGAGATCTGTGGAAGTACTGGATTGATGTAAGCTGTTTTCAGTTATGCGAGGAGATAAAAGTGTCGGATAATTATCAGAGAATAGAAGCCCTGGCTGCGGTGATAAGAGAAAGCAAAGGCGCCAACCAGGAACTTCTGCTTGAGTGGCTTAAAAGAGGACTGCAAGAAGCAACCGAGAACGAATACGGTACACCGCAGAATGTTAAAGTAACATGGGATCAGAAGACAGATGATGTACAAATAGTTGCTCTTATGAAAGTAGTCAAGGAAATAGAACCGGAAATGGATCACCTTCAGATCACAAGAAAAAAAGCCAGGAAATACGACTCTGAAGCAGATTACGATGATGAAGTAGGAGTGCCTGTTAACTTTGATGTTTTTGGTCGTTCGGCAATAAATATGTTCAGAAGAGAATTTCACACTCTTGAGCGATCAGCCGAGAGGGAAAAGGTTTACGAGGAGTACTCAGGCAGGATCGGTCAGCTCATTCCGAGATGTGTGGTTCAGCAGGTTTATAGAAACAGGGTTAACATTCGTATAGCTGGACAGATAGAGGCTTTGATCCCACCTGAAGAGAGGGCCAGAGGTGAGAGATTCGAGCACGGAGATACTGTACTCCCTGTACTCGTGGAAGTTCTCAGCCCTGAAAGTACTGAACCTCAACTGGTTCTTTCAAGGGCAACTCCGATTCTTGTAAAAAGACTTTTTGAAAGAGAAGCTCCCGAGATTGATGAGGGAGTTGTACAGATAATGGCCATTGCCCGTGAAGCAGGAGTAAGAACCAAGATCGCAGTGGCAAGCAACGATATCAGAGTTGACGCTGTTGGCACCTTTGTCGGAATGAAGGGTATGCGGGTGCAGTCGGTCATGCGGGAGCTTAACGGGGAGAGAATTGATATTATCCCCTGGACTATAGACAGACAACTGCTCGTGACCAGCGCTCTTCTCCCTGCAACCGTCCTCAGGGTTGTGATGGAGAAACGGATAAACCCTGAGACCGGAGAAGAAGAGACGCTGATGACCGCTACAGTTCCTGACGATGAGATAGGAAGAGCGAAGGGCAAGGGCGGTCATAACGTAAGGCTGGCAGGTAAGCTGGTTGGATGCAGAATTGAAGTTGAGGAAAGATCCCTCTGGGAGAGCAGACAACAGTGGGAGGATATGCTTAGAGTAGATATCCACGAGTTCAAATGCGTGAACGATAAACTGGCTGAGAGGCTGACACGCGCAGGATTTGATTCTGCAGATTCCATTATCGATTCTCCAGTGGAAGGTATCCTTGATGTTCAGGGTGTGGGTGCGGTAAAACTGAAAAGCCTTCTGAAGGAAGCCAAAGAGCTGATAAAAAGTAGAAAGAAAACTGTTAAACTGAAGAAAAAGGAAGCAGAAGAGGCTGCATTGGAAGATGATGCAGACGCGGATAGCATTGCTGAAATTCCGGTGGAGTAGAGGCCTTCCTCCTGGTTGATTCGGTTAACAGTTCAGAATATAGAAATAGATTAATGACGGAAGAGGGTGATTTCCTTGGCTGAGAAAATCAAAGTGAAGAAGTTGAGAGTATACGAACTAGCCAAGGAGCTGAATCTCTCAAGTGAGGCCCTGCTTAAGGTTCTTCAGGAAATGACAATATCCGTAAAAAGTCACATGAGCTCAATCACCCGCGAAGATGAACTGAAAGTAAGGAACAGGTTTGAACGGGAGAAAGAGGCTGCACGGACAAAAACGGTTAGAAAGAAAAGGAAAAAGAAAAAAAGACGTCCAAAACCGATTATAACAGCAGAAGCGGTAAAAACTGTCAAGGATACACTGGCCAGGATTGATTCCGGAGCTGGAAGATCAAGACAGAAGAAGCGGAAGAAATACAGAGAAGAAAAAGTTGAAAAGCTTCAGGAGATCGTAAGAGACGGAGATTCCTCGATCATCCGTATTACGGACTATACAAGCCCTTCGGAGCTGTCAGAACTGATGGAGATCTCTCTCAGTAAGATTATCGGCAAGTTCATGGAAATGGGCGTCATGGCAACGGCGAACCAGAGGCTTGATGTTGAAACCGTATCCCTTCTGGCGCATGAATTCAATTTCGAAGTTGAAGTTGTTGAAAGTTACGGAGCGAAGGAACTCGAGAACAGGCGAGTAAGTCAAGGCGGCTCCGAATCGACAAGATTCCCGATAATCACCGTGATGGGGCATGTTGATCACGGCAAAACGGCTCTTCTGGACAGAATAAGAAAAACTAACATCATAGCTACAGAATCAGGCGGGATTACTCAGCATATAGGCGCCTACATATCACAGCTCTCAGATGGCAAGAAAATAACCTTCATTGACACACCGGGTCATGAGGCTTTCACAGCGATGAGGACAAGGGGAGCCAGAGTTACAGATATCGTTATCCTTGTCATCGCTGCGGACAGCAGGGTCATGCCTCAGACGCAGGAAGCTATTGATCATGCCAGGGCTGCAAAAGTTCCGATAGTAGTTGCGATTACCAAGATCGATCTTCCAACTGCCAACACTGATTTCATTAAGAAGGACCTGGCATCCCACAATGTTCTCATTGAAGAATGGGGAGGGGAAGTACTTTGTTCTGAGGTCTCGTCCATAACGGGTGAAAACGTCGAGGATCTGCTGGAAAAGCTGCTGATGCAGTCTGAGATGCTGGAGCTGACAGCATTTCCTGACAGACCTGCCAGAGGGACTGTTCTCGAGGGTGAAGTCGATCCCCGGCGCGGAACGGTTGTTAACGTTATCATCCAGGATGGGACACTGAGGGTCGAGGACGATTTCGTGGCGGGAAGATGCCGCGGAAGAGTTCGGGCGATGTACGATGAAAACGATAACGAGATAAAGGAAGCAGGCCCCGGAACCCCTGTACAGGTACTCGGTTGCAGCAGTGTTCCTGATGCTGGTGAGCCGATAGTGGGTGTAAGTTCCGAACATGAGGCAAAACGCATCAGCAGAAGACGCCAGATCGTCCAGAGGGAAAGAGAACTTCATGCGGGCAGTATGGTATCTCTCGAGGAATTCTGGCAGAAAACTGCTGAGAACGAGGGTACCATGAATCTTGTCGTTAAAGCCGATGTTCAGGGTACTGCCGAAGCCATTGTTGATACGCTTTCAAAGCTGGGTAACGAAGAAGTATCTGTCAACATTATCAGAAGCGGTGCAGGAGGTATTTCAAGCAACGATGTCAATCTTGCTGCCGCCTCAAATGCCATAATCATCGGTTTCAGGGTTCGTCCTGATGTCAGAGCCCGTGAAGAAGCATCAGCCAGGGACGTGGAAATTGCTATCTTCAGTGTTATCCACCAGGTTGAAGATACCATCAATAAGGCACTGTCAGGGCTTTTAAAACCTGAAAAGAAGGAAGAGTTCCTTGGCTCAGCTGAGGTAAGAGAGCTGTTCAAGGTTCCGAAGATAGGGACAATTGCGGGTTCTTATGTAATCAGCGGTCTGATAAGGAGAAATGCCCATATCCGGCTTGTGCGGAACGGTGTTGATGTATGGTCGGGTACCGTAAGCTCCCTGAAGCGTTTCAAGGAAGACAAAAAAGAAGTCAAATCAGGCTTTGAATGCGGCATAGGCCTTTCGGGCTACAACGACATAAAACTTGGAGATGTGATTGAAAGCTTCGAGATCGTCTCAGTTGCCAGAGAACTCTGACGGCTTTGCGGAGGAATACCCTATGGATGACAGAAGAAGAGCCAGGCTGGAAGTAGATATACGGCAGATTGTTGGAGAAACACTGTCCAGGAGTGTATCTGATGAAAGGCTGCGTAACGTCAGCATAACCAGGGTTAAGCTCTCCCGTGACGGTTCGCATGCAACCCTGTTCTATGAGGCTGCAGGAACCGAAACCGAGAGACAGGAAGCTTTTAAAGCTATGAAATCAGCCAGGGGTTACCTGAGATCTCAGCTGGCATCCAGGATAAAGATGCGTACGGTTCCAGCTATCTCACTGGTGAAAGATGAATCCGGCGAAAAAGGTGACAGGATTCTGAATATCATGAGGGAGCTGAGTAACGATTGACAGTCCCCCGCATGACAGGTGCGGCATATCTTCTTGATAAATCAGCCGGCATTTACTCGCGCAGAGCAGCATCGAGAGTTGCAAAACAATGGGGTTACAGGAAATACGGACATGCAGGAACCCTGGATCCCGATGCAACAGGACTCCTTATTATTCTTCTGGGAAGAGCAACCAGACTATCCAGGTTCATCATATCTTCGGAAAAAACCTACAGTTTCGGAATTAAGCTGGGCATAAGAACGGATACGGACGATACAGGCGGTTCAATTCTGGAAACAATTTCCGTTCCGCCCATCGCCCGGGAGGATATTCTTAAGGTCATTTCAAACTATACCGGTACCATCAGCCAGAAAGTACCGGAGTATTCTGCAGTCAGGGTTGATGGTGAACGTGCGTATTCACTGGCACGAAAAGGATTGAAACCATCTACTCCTGTAAGAGAGGTGCATACCGGGAACTGGAAACTCGAAGAATTCAATGGATCGGATATCCATCTCTCGGTAACCGTAAGCTCTGGAACTTATGTCAGAGCACTTGCTCGCGATATAGGGAACGAACTGGGCACAGGAGGTGCAGCTTTCGATATAAGAAGAACATCCATAGGGATATTCGATATTTCAGAAGCTTCAAAGGAGACCCGCAATGCTGGCTCTCTTTTGACGATGTCAGATCTTCTCCGGGATTACAGCAAAGCAGTGCTGGACGACGAGCAGAGGACTATAGTGTCCAATGGAGGAAACGTGAGCGGTTCGCAGACCGGTACAGTAGCCCTTGTGGATAAGGATGATAATCTACTCGCTGTAGCCCAGGGGGATGGGAGTATTCTGAAACCACTCTGCGTGTTTGCCGGAAACTGAGAATCATGGATACAATTACACTTGGAAACTTTGACGGTATACACTCGGGACATCTGAAGGTGATTGAAAAGGCCAGATCTTTCGATGGCGACGCATGCCTTGTCTGTTTTGAACCTGTGGCCCGTCAGTACTTCTCGGATAGACCCTGGAGAAGAAGGCTTACTACAGTATCCGAAAGGGCTGAGATTCTGGGGAAACTTGGAATGAATAAGATAATGATCATTCCTTTCGACGCGGAGACGGTTGAAAAAACACCCGATGAATTTCTATCTGAACTTCTCGAAACGGAGAAATTCAGCAGGATAGTAGTGGGATACGATTTCCATTTCGGCAGAAACAGGTCAGGTACAGTGGAATACCTGTATCAGTGGTGTACTTCAAGAGAGATTGATACTATTATTGTACCTCCGCTGAATTGCGGAGGCGGACCTGTTAAAAGTGAAAAGATCCGGCTCCTTCTGGAAGAAGGAGATCTCCTGAACGCTGAAGAACTCCTTGGCAGGCATTATTCGGCAACAGGAGCAGTCTCGAGGGGCAAGGGTCAGGGCAGACAGATCGGATTTCCCACATTGAATGTCAGGGTTCCCGGATGCAAACTGCTTCCGAAACCGGGCAGTTACGCGGGTTATGTGCATACCGGCCGCGGAAGCAGACCTTTCCCTGCTGCAGTATTCGTTCCGGGCAGCGATGCAGGGCCTGTTGAAGCGTATATGCTGAATCACCGGGTCGGGGATGTCTACGGAAGTGCAGTGAGCGTTGGTTTCAGGAAAAGATTGAGGGATGTAGCGTCTTCAGTAAGCATTGAAGAGGTTAAGGAACTTATTGCCATTGATGTGGAAAATGTTAGGCAGTACGCGAAGAACGAATGGAGGATCGGAAAAGATGAGCATAACAGCCGATAAAAAGGCAGAGTTAATCGCGAAATTCGGAGACAGTGAAAACGATTCCGGAAAGTCGGAAGTACAGATAGCTATCCTTACGGAGAGGATAAGGAACCTCACCGAGCACAGGAAAATTCACAAGAAGGACAATAACTGCAATAGAGGTCTTCTTATGCTTGTTGGACAAAGGAGAAGACTCCTAAATTACCTTACCAACAAAGATATAGATCGTTACAGAAAGATAGTTAAAGACCTCGGCCTCAGGAGATAGTTGAATCTCGGCTTTATTAAGCACACTGATGGGACTGAAGGATTTCAATTGAAGTGGTGCTTGTAGTAAACTGTCCGGGCAGGGAGTCCGGGCAGAGGAGTTAAAAAGGAAGAAAATAGAAAAATGATAAAAGTAATTGAAAGAGAAATAGCAGGCAGAACACTTACAGTTGAGACCGGGCGAATGGCAAAACAGGCCGATGGTGCCGTCTACGTTACATATGGCGGCTCAGCAGTGCTTGTTGCCGCAACTTCAGGCGGATTAAGAGACCTGCCGTTCTTTCCCCTGACAATAGAATACCGCGAAAGAACTTATGCTGCCGGCAAGATACCAGGTGGATTCTTTAAGAGAGAGGGCAGACCTCAGGAAGCCGCAACACTTACCGCCAGGCTTATTGACAGACCTCTGAGGCCTCTTTTTCCTTCAGATTATATGGAAGAGACCCAGGTATATATCCTCGTACTCAGTTCCGACGGTCAGAACGATCCAAGTCTGCTTGGAATGCTTGGTGCGTCTGCGGCTCTGATGATCTCGGACATTCCATGGGACGGTCCTGTCTCCTCCGTGAAAATAGGCAGGCTGGACGGTGAGTTCATAGTGAATCCCACCCTCGAGCAGCAGATTGATAGCGACCTTGATCTTACAGTTGCGGTAAAGGGCACTGATGTGGTGATGCTGGAGGGTTCGACTGCACAGCTCACAGAAGCCGAAGTTATGGAAGCTATAAGAATAGCTGCCGATGCAGCCGCCATGATAAACGAGCTTCAGGTGGAACTGAGGGAAGCCGTTGGGAGAGAAAAACGCGATATCGAGAGAAACATCGAGATTCCAGACGGTTTTCAGGATGCTGTAAACGTAATCGCTGTCCCTGAATTCGAAAAGGTATACGGAAACGGGATCAAGAACGCTCTCTCAGACGCGGGTGCGACAGCGAAAGAGATTGCTCTTGATCAGCTTTCCGGCAAGTATACAGACCTTGATGATGATCAACTGAAGAAATTGATCTCAAAGGCAGTCAACGAAGCTGAAAAACTTGTCGCCAGGAAGAAACTCCTGGACCATCAGCGTCCGGATGGACGTGGAGAAGGCGATGTAAGGAAAATAACCTGTGAGGTCGGCGTATTACCGCGTCCGCATGGTTCAGCTCTCTTTACAAGGGGCGAAACACAGGCTCTCGTTGCTGTCACTCTTGGAGGAGCCAGGGATGAGCAGAGAATAGACGCTCTAATGGGTGAATACACCAAGGATTTCATGCTCCATTACAATTTTCCCTCCTTCAGTGTAGGAGAGGTCAGACCTGACCGCGGACCGGGAAGAAGAGAAATCGGTCACGGTCATCTTGCCGAGATGGCTCTTTCCCGCGTTATGCCGAAAGAAAAGCTTGATTTTAATTATACGGTAAGAGTAGTATCGGATATACTTGAATCGAACGGATCATCCAGTCAGGCTACGATATGCGGCGCCTCACTCAGTCTGATGCATGCTGGAGTTCCTATAACAGATGCTGTCGCAGGCGTGGCTCTCGGGCTTGTAACCGACGGCAGGGATTATGTTATTCTGTCGGACATTGCAGGAGTAGAAGACCATCTGGGTGATATGGACCTTAAAATCGCTGGAACTGTCAAAGGTATAACAGCAATACAGATGGACCTTAAAGTTGAGGGTATCTCACTTGATATTCTAAGTGAAGCTCTCACCAGAGCGAAAGAGAACAGGGAATACATACTCGGTGAGATGAATTCCGTCATAAGCACTAACCGCGAGGAGCTCAGTGAATTCGCGCCAAGGGTTTATACGGTTCAGATAGAAAAGGACATGATCGGTAAACTGATTGGCCCCGGAGGCAAGAACATCAGAGCCATTACCGAAGAAACAGGCGCCGATATCAATATCGATGATGACGGCACGGTAGTTGTCCTCTCAGACGACGCGGAAGCTGCGAACAGAACCCTTGAGCTGATAGAGCTTTCAACAGGAAAGCCTAAGCTGGGACAGATATATGACGGAGTTGTAGCTAATATCATGAACTTCGGAGCCTTTGTTGAAATAATGCCCGGAACCGATGGTCTTGTACATATAAGCCAGATAAGCCGGGATCGTGTGGAAAAGGTTGAAGATGTCCTCAAGCGCGGTCAGCACGTGCGGGTTAAAGTAACTGAGATTAAGAGTAATGGTAAGATCGATCTGACGATGAAGGGCATCGACCAGAACCCGGAAAAATAAACAACTGGAAGGATGGGAAGAGATGGAGATTGATGTACTGCTTGAAATTCTTGAGCACGCATCGGATCTTCCCATTCCATCGCGAGCCACGTCCGGTTCAAGCGGTGTTGATCTTACGGCTGCGATAGAAAAGGATATCATCCTGCTCCCGGGAACCACTGAGCTGATTCCAACCGGGCTTAAGGTATCCATACCGCCCGGATACGAATGGCAGATCCGCCCGAGAAGCGGTAATGCCCTGAAACACGGTATAACTGTATTGAACAGCCCCGGGACAATTGATTCGGACTACAGGGGAGAAGTGAAGGTTATTCTGTCTAATCTGGGTGAGAATCCATTCGGGATACACCGTGGTGACAGGATAGCCCAGGCGGTTTTAGCACCTGTAGTATATCCGAGATTCAGAGTAGTGAAGAACGTACCTGGAACCCTCAGAGGTGAAGGGGGGTTCGGTCATTCCGGTATATAGGAGCATAAGAGCAGCTCTGCTCATAATATTCGCAGTTGGAATGTCCTGCAGCTACGGATTTCGCGGCAGCCTTCCTGAACATATCCAGTCGGTCAAGGTTATTCATTTCCGCAGCAGAGTTACTCAGTACGGTCTCGAACAGGATATAACGTCACGGATCGTTGAGATGATAATCCGGGATGGAAGGCTCTCAATTGCAATTGAAAATCAGGATTCGGAGATCGAGGGTACAGTCGCGCAATACATCAAAACCCCTTATTCGTATACATCAGCGGAAGTGGTCGAGGAATACAAATTGGAGATAAGGGTTGAGATCTCATTTGCTGATCTTCTTCAGGAGAGGGATATCATCGCTTCAGAAAGCGTGAGTACATGGCTGGTTTACGACCCGGATGCCGAATCAGAAATTGAAGCCCGCAACAGGCTTCTTGAAGAATCCGCAGAAGATATTGTCAGAAGATGCCTTTCAGGATGGTAGGTGGATATGTCAGATATGTTTTCAGGTAGAAGTGGTCTTTATGCTTTTATTCTTGTTGTCTTTTTATTGATTATCAGTGTAGTGATTAAATATGTTAGCATGGTTACACTTACGCCTGCGAAGGTGAGTTCCGAACTGGAGGAGATCTTCTGCTCGGTGGAGGGTATCGGAACCACTGAGAGGGTGAAAGTTCAATTCCTCATAGAGTGGGGTGAGTATCGTCGATCCGCTGAGTGTTCCGAAGCTGTTTCCGCATCACAGACGTACTCCGGGAATGGCTTTGAAGGTAATTCGTACATAGTAACCTATGCAGATTCAATCGAGTTCCCGGGATTTCCCACATTGCACCGTGAGTTCCGTATAGAGAAACCCATGAGGCGCTAAGATCAATGCCTATTATTGATCACTGGCAGGAGAAACACTCCAGCAAATCCGGCAAGGGTCGCCTGATACTCTACATATTTTTGCTTGTTATGATCATATTCATGATGTTTAAAGCTGATGCATTTGTCAGTGGTTTCTCCAATATATTCTTCTCTTCTGACAGTACAGAGGAGAGCAGCCCCAGATGAAATATCCTGTGTTCGATGCTCACGTTGACACTTTGATGAGATTGTCTTCCCCGCAGGAGTATCTTGAGGGAAATTCCAGAACACAACTGGATATGCCCAGAGCTATGAATGGTTCCGTATCTCACCTTGTAACAGCAATATGCGCAGAGGCTGAAAAGGAACCTGATGCCGCCCTTCAAAGAGGTATCTCCATGTACAAAGAGATAGTTCACAATTCATCTATCGAGCTCCATCTGATGCTCGAGGGATGCCAGCCGCTTGTTGACCTGCCCCGAATGAATGAGATAATCGAAATGCTCTCGGTTATTTCTCTCACATGGAATGGACAGAACAGTCTCGGGGGGGGGATAGGGACGGATACAGGCCTGACAGAGAAGGGAAAACAGTTTGCGGTTGAACTCGATAGATCCGGTATTATTCTGGATGTATCTCATCTCTGTGACCGTTCAAGAAGGGATATTCTCTCACTGGGACTTCGAACGGTAGCTACACATTGCAACTGCAGGGCAGTTCATGATGTACAGAGGAATCTACCCGACGATGACATAAAGGAGATTGCCGCTTCCGGAGGAGTAGTTGGAATAACTTTCGTACCGTATTTTCTAGGCAGCAACGCTTCACTCGATACTATTGCCGATCACATAGAACATCTTGTTGAACTGACAGGTATAAGCTCCGCGGGTTTTGGAAGCGATTTCGATGGTGTTAAGGATCTGCCAACCGGTATGAAGGACTGCACCAGCTGGCCGGATCTGCTGGAAATATTTGATAAAAGAGGCTGGAGCTGTGATGATATTGCTTCAGTGGCGGACAGGAACTGGAAAAGAGTGTTTCTCAATAATTGAAATGGAGACCGGATAAATGCGTTTCATCCTTGCAATAATGATTCTTGTATCTCTTGCTTCGGCTCAGACACCGTTCGAATTCGCGGTTGTGCAGGAACTGGTTGGAGGCGAACCGTTCATCAGCATAATCAGGATAAAGATCAATTCAGGCGTGCCTGAATCAGGGCATACACAGCTCGAGCTCACAACAAGAGCGGGAATGATGATAGAAGGCTCCCATGCAGTCTACCCGGATTCCTCTACACCGAGCTTTGTGCGGTTCTCGGGGCTTGTGGAATATACGGCACAGGTACCGGTATTTACGGTTGACCGCATATTCTCCGTTCTATCGGACTGCATGGACCGCTTTCCCGGAATGGGGATTACAGATCTTGCCCTCGATGTTGTTGACACGAGCGATCTGAGCTGGATCGGCATAAGATGCAGTATAGCAAGTATGGACAGTGTACTCGATGGAACACTGAGCCATGAGGTCTTCTGGCGTAATGCTGAACTCAGAGAATTCGAAGTGGGTACCGCCGCTTTCCCGACAGAAATGAGAAGACCCCTTGTCCCGGATTGGAGCATTTCAGGTGAAATCATACCCCTTGAGACCGATGTGATAGTTGAACGCTCAACTCAGCCATGGAAATCATTACTTCTTCCCGGATGGGGACAGTTATCGGCAGGTAGAGGGATAGGATGGCTGAATATCATAGTCGAGGCAGGTGGAATCGCTCTTATAGCCACCGGCGAAGACGAGACAGGCATCGCTGTATTGGGCGTTAATCACTTCATCAGTTTTATTGACCTGTTCTAAGGGAAGGAGACAATCAAATGAGAAAATTCAGAAATATTCTAAAAATCCTGCTTTTTACCAGTATACTTGTCTGGACACTGGGATTCCTTCTGGGAAAAGGAGTGTCTCTTACCTGGAATCTTGCGAGTTTAGCTGTTTATCTGGCTCCGATATCCGGTGTTATTCTTCTGGTAATGCTGTTGACCGGAGTAGGCGCATCGCATGAAGAAAAAAGACGGAGGGCCGGAGAAACGCTGAAGTGCATCAAATGCGGCAGACCGTCGATTCCCGGATCAGAATACTGCAGATACCATCATGATCTTATCAGCGAGGAGCACGGTCCTTCCGCAAGGTGAATCTCTTCCGCAGAAAACTGAATTCCGGTATTCTACTTATCATCCTGATCGGAAGTCTCGCAGCAGCGCTGCTTGTACGAGTATTCCTTGTCGGCACAACCGAGCTGCTGGAGATGAAGAACAGAACTCCAGTACTCGGCACCTTCGCAACTTACATTGTAATAGCGGAAACCGAAGCTGCAGGCTTGATTCTCTCTTCGATGGATTCACTTGCAAGACATCTTGACAACGAGCTTGGCGTCTTTGGTTCAGGAGAGTTATCTGACCTTAACATGAGGGGATACGCTCTTATACCTGAACTATCTTCAGATATTATTTACCTCCTCGAAAATTCTCTTTTCATCGCATCTATCACCGATTCTCTATTTGATCCGGCAATGGGTGTTCTGGTGGAATTATGGGGGTTTCCCTCCGACCCTCATCTTCCGGACAGCTCAGATATAGACGCTGCACTTGCCAGCTCCGGCCTTTCGAATGTCAGGATATCCGGAGATACTCTGTTATTGACAAGCGGCACTCTTCTTGATTTCGGAGCCATTGCGAAAGGTTACACCGCTGACAGAATTTACACACTCGCCCGCGAGATGGGAGCCAGGGCTGTCCTGGTTGAGATAGGCGGAGAGATACGCTGCGGAGGCGACCCTGAAATCGGCAGGCTATGGACGCTCGCAGTGAGGAATCCCAGGGGTGACGATATCATGGAGATGATAGAGATCGAAAACGGGGCGGTTGCGACTTCAGGGGATTACGAAAATTACTTCTTCAGTAAAGGGACACGTTTCTGCCATATTCTGGACCCAAGGACAGGGTATCCGGAATCCGGAACAGCGTCAGTAACGGTTGTTTGCGCTGATGCAGCCTTTGGTGATGCCCTTGCGACAGCTGTTTCAGTGGGAGGCATTGACACCGCTGCCGATATACCTGATTCTCTTTTCAGCCTTATCATTGTAGTGATTGAAGATGAGAACGGGGAGATAACCGAATGGAGAAGGGGCAGTCTATGAGGGAACCCCAATGGTTCGTAGAAGATGAAAAAGGTTGGAAATGCCTTCTCTGCCCGCAGAATTGCTCTTTTGAGAGCAACTCATCGTCTCTCGGGTACTGCAGAGTCAGAGGTCTGCAAGAGGGCAGACCATATCTTCCCGGGTACGGAGAATGCGTCTCCCTGGTGGTTGATCCTATAGAGAAGAAACCCCTTTACCATTTTCTTCCCGGTTCGAGTATTCTTTCCACAGGTCCCGCAGGATGCAATCTCAGCTGCGATTTCTGTCAGAACTGGTCGATCTCACAGAACAGCAGTGTTCCGACAAGGTATGTCTCACCTGGCGATCTTGCTGATCTGTCGATGGCAGGGAACAGCAGAGGCATCGCTTATACATACACAGAGCCAACCATCTGGTTCGAGTATATAGCCGATTCGGCTCCCCTGGTACGTGAAAGGGGGGGAGCTGTAGTAATGGTCTCAAATGGTGAGATCAACCTCGATCCCCTCGGAAAGCTCATCGAAATCACAGATGCCTGGAATGTAGATCTTAAATCATGGTCGGATGATTTCTACAAAAGGCACTGCGGTGGAAACAGGGAGACTGTTCTGCAGAGTATAAAAACACTTGCAGGTTCATCATGCCACCTCGAGATTACATTCCTCATCATTCCGAAGGAGAACGACGATCCGGCGGAATGGAGGGAGATGGCGAAATGGATCTCAGGTGAATGCGGGGCAGATACAGTTCTTCACATCTCAAGGTACTTCCCGAGGTATAAACTAAGACAGCAGCCTACACTGATAGAGACGCTAATGAATGCCAGAGAGGTTTTTTCCGAAAAACTCAGTCACGTGTACATAGGAAACGTATCAATTGAAAGATCCGATACGGTCTGTCCCTCCTGCGGCGCGCTCTGCATTGAACGGTCGCAATGGAAAGTCAGTACCGATGGCATGTTAAACGGAAAATGCGCTTCCTGCGGCTATTCACTGAACATTGTCCATGAAATCGGATAAGAAATATCGTTATTTCCGTCTTAATGACCTGGCAATACCGGTGGTCCTTTTCCTTCTTGTCCTGAGCTTACCCGGAAGGGGGGAGAATACGTCCGAATCCCGGCTGGAGGTTCATACAGAGGGGAATACTCTCTGGTATCAGCTGGAAGTGGATTCGACATTCTCTGTTGCTGGAAACCTTGGTGAGATGGAAATAATCATCGAGAACGGGATGGCCCGGATAGCACGTTCCCCTTGCCCGGGTCAGGATTGCGTCAGACAGAGCTGGATCAATAAACCGGGCGATCTTGCCGTATGCGTCCCCTCAGGTGTTTTTATCGTTATATCAAGTGAAGAGGACAGTCTCTCTCCAGACGCCGTATCCTACTAGGGGCCGGACGTCACTTGCAACACTTAGGGAATCAGAGGGTTTTGTATTCCTGCAGACCTGCCTTAAGAATCTCGAGGGCGGACCTCATACGGTCTTCCTCAAGGACGTAAGCAATCCTTATCTCATCAAGTCCCAGTCCCGGAGTGGCATAGAATCCTTCAGCCGGGGCGACCATTGTAGTCCACCCGTCAATGGAGAAATCCGTTAGCATCCAGGCGGCGAAGTGATCGGTGTTTTCAACCGGTATCTTAATAGTAGCATAGAAAGCACCCTCAGGCTTCAGGAAGAATATCCCTTCCTGACCGTGCAGCTCATGCATGAGTATGTCACGCCTATTCTGATACTTGGATACCATCGAAGTGAAATAATCATCCGTCATGGATTTGTACATCTCTGTAGCGCCGTACTGTGAAAGAGTGGGAGGGCAGAGTCTCGCCTGACCGAATTTAACGAACGTTTTCATAAGTGACTTGTTGCGGGTAACAATGTTGCCAAGTCTGGCACCGCATGAGCTGAACCTCTTGGAGATCGAATCCATCACCACAGCTTTGTCTGCGATCTCCGGATATTCCAGTATAGAGGAATGTTCTCTTCCATCGAAGACAAAATCCCTGTACACTTCATCGGCAAGAAGATAGATATTGTGACGGGATACTATATCGGCAAGTTGTGCTATCTCCCCATCAGTGAGTATCGTGCCTGTGGGATTGTTTGGATTGCATATAAGTATTGCTTTTGTTCTATCCGTAATTTTTGAAGTTATCTCCTCCGAAGGAGGAAGATGGAAGCCATTCTCGGCTGAGGATGTGATAGGTACAAGCTTCACATCGGAGAGAGTAGCGAAACCGTTGTAATTTGCATAGAAAGGCTCAAAACAGATAATTTCATCACCAGGATCACAGGTTGCCATCATTGAGAAAATTACTGCCTCTGAACCTCCGGTGGTTATCATCACCTGATCCGGTTCAATGGAGATTCCTGATCTGGAATAGTAACCGCATATAGATTCCCTCAGAGCAGGGATGCCTATACTTGGTCCGTATGCAAGCACGGTGTGCATATTGCATTTAACCGCATCCCAGAATTCAATTGGAGTGGGAATATCAGGCTGACCTATGTTCAGATGGTGAATGCTTATACCCCTCTTAACCGCATCAAGCGCCATGGGAGCCAGTTTACGAATAGGTGATTCCTGAATCTGATCGCCTCTTCTGCTAATTTTGGGAGTTGCCATAGCTGATTACCCTCCAGAAAGATTACATTGTTTCAATGTTGCCGCGAATCAATATATTATACTGAGATTAACATTGATACTATATTACAAATTCACTGAAGAAACCCGATATGGAGATTCGATGATTATCAGGCTAGTGGAGCTCAGCATAGAGGGTTCTCCAACTGAAAATATGCACAAGTTCTCCGAGGCTGCCGTTATACCACCTGTCCCGGATGCGGCGGTATTTCCAGAGCTGTATTCAACCGGGTTCGTACTTGACGACATAAATTCACTTGCCTTCTCCACTGAAGAACTGAGTGATCTTCCCGCAGCTTCTACTGCAAGGGAGAACAGCTTATGGATAATAGGCGGAACCGTGCCTGTTAAAACCGATGACGGAGTGGTGAATAGAATGGTTGTCTACTCACCGGAAGGAACGCTTTCGTATCAGACGGAAAAAGTTCACCTTTTCAAACAGATGGGGGAGGATAGAGCGTTTATCCCCGGTAGATGCGGCGGTACATTTTCATTCATGGGGACAACAGGCGCCGGTATAGTCTGCTACGATCTGAGATTTCCAGAGCTGAGCAGGAGGCTGGTTCTGGCTGGAGCAGAGATCCTCTTCGTACCGGCTCAATGGCCCATCGGAAGGATGGAGCTGTTCAGATCACTGCTAAGAGCCAGGTCTGCTGAAGCTCAGATATTCACAGTAGGATGTAATCTGGGGGGTGAGCATCTGGGCATTATTTTCGGTGGCTCCGGCGGAGTAGCTCATCCAGGGGGGAAAATGATCAAGGGACACAGTGTTATGCCTGGCATTACTGATTTCGAGATAGATCTGACTGATGTGGAAGAAATGAAAAAACACATAAACTGTCTTGAGGATCGCAGGCCGCAGGAGTATGGTACGTTAAGCGGGAAGAGAGGATACCAGTGACAGATAATTATGGAAGCCGTATCTTCAAAATGGCTATTGGACTTCTGGGCATTGTCGCAGCCGGGACAATACTAAAAAGTGCTTCTGGAGTCTTTATGCCGCTTACAGTTGCTTTCTTCATCATGCTGCTTCTTCAGCCGGTGGCGAAAAGAACAGCAAGCATTGTTGACAATATGCTGTTCAGGATAAAAGGGAAATTCGGCAGGGAACATAAAAGCGAAGAATCGAAGTTAGCGACCATATTCTCGGTTATTCTGGTACTACTGCTTTTCGTAAGTCTTTCACTTGGAATATACATTCTGATTAGAGGACAGATCGCTCTTATTATTGGAAAAAGCAGCGAGATCATGAGTAATATCGTGGAACCGATCAAGAGCTATATGGTTTCCAGCGGTATCTTCGGAGATTCAGCTGGTGTAACCAGTTACATAAATGGATTGGCAGAATCGGCTATGAGCATAGTCCCCAACGCTGCTAAACCGATTATTTCAGGTGTATTCACATTTATAATGATACTCTTTCTCACCACCTTTCTCATGATCGGAAGAAGGAGGCTTGAGGATAACCTGGAAAAAAACCTGACAGGACCAAATTACAAAAGGATACTGCATATTTCAGACAAAATAGAATCGAATACTCGTAAGTTCATTCTGACCAAGCTGATTACAAGTACTCTTACAGGTGTTTTTGTTGGTCTGGGTCTGATGATATTTCTGGAACCGCAGGACGCTTTTATATGGGGATCAATATATTTTGTAATGAACTTCATTCCCATTTACGGCTCACTGATAGCTGGTATGGGTGCAGTTCTTTATACGATGGCGGTTTTTGAACACGGCAGTTTTCTTGACGCATGGCCCGTGATTATCGTTGTAATGACCATAAACATAGCAATATCAAATGCCATAGAACCCAGACTGATGCAGTTCTCCCTGCCGATTGGCCCCGTTACCGTCCTTCTGGCGGTTATTGCATGGGCATGGCTGTGGGGAGCGTGGGGTATGATACTCGCAGTACCGATAACCATTATGATGAAAGTAATGCTTGAGGAGATTAACGGCAAAGGCTGGATGACCGCTTTAATGGAAACCTGATAAAGTTGGGATAGAAATGACAAAAGGAATCGTATTAGCTCTATTGATGTTTGTATCTATAGCATCCGCTGACGAGATGCTCATTGAATGGGAAACCCCTGCGACAGGCCTGGAACTAAGGGAAAGCACCTTAGGTGAGTATTTCTCTCTGCCCGGTGCAGTAAATACCGGTGTTCCAGGTGATCCTGCACTTCCGATATTCCCTGTTTCAGTACTCCTTCCGTTTGGCGTACAAGCGGATTCGATAACCATCGTGTCCAGAACTGAGACCGTACTGCCGGGTTTGTACGATCTTAAACCTGTTCAGCATGGAGTTCCCATTTCAAGTCCCGAACTTTATTCACCGACCCCAAGGAATGCACTCTCCTACAGTGAACCTGCGGAAAATCCGCTCGTTACCATGGTATCTCAGGGTCAGCTTATGGGATACAGTATCCTGAGCATGACAATATCTCCAATGGCATGGAACCCGTCTACAGGCAGAGCCGTTCTCACAGGTTCCATTACAATGCGCATACATTACCATTCTGAAGGTAACGGTTGTGTTCCCCTCGGCAGGGGGAGAGAAGGGATCAGAGTCCTCGAGGACATCATCAGAAGCCAGGTACTTAATCCTGAAGAACTTAGACTCAACAGTATACCGGTTACGGATGCGGATGATCTTCCATGGGGGGAATACCTCATTGTAACAAGGGATTCACTGGTTTCGGTCTTTGAGCCACTTGCTCAGTTCAAGACCATGAAGGGTATACCTGCTGCAATAGTTACTATGGAGTACATAGAATCGAATTATTCAGGCGTGGATGCTGCGCAGAAACTCAGGTTCTTTCTCAGGGATATATACAGCCTCAATCCACCGACTTACGTTCTTCTGGGTGGAGATACGCCGCTTGTACCGCACAGAAACTGCTACGCAACAGCTGAAGGTTATACTGGAGACCCCGCAGCTGATATCTACTTTCAGGACATGAATGACTCTGCGGTAGGTTCAGATATGTGGGATGCTAATAACAACGGTGTATGGGGAGAACTCAGCGGTGATGTAATGGATTACAATCCTGATTATTTCATAGGAAGGGCTTCTGTAGAGAATGCTCCTCAGGCTGATATCTTCGTGAACAAGGTTCTCGCCTTTGAAATGCCTTCCCTGACTGATGGGAAGGACACGGACCCATGGTTCACGTCCATGGGGTTCACAACTGGTATCCTCTGGAGCAGCCCCTACTGCCCTGGAAGCGCCGGTAAGGAAAAAGTAGATACTCTCTATGCTCCTGCAATCTGGCAGCCTGTAGTAAAACACTACCAGAGCAACGGTTCTCAGAGCTACACCGCGACTATGCAGATGCTGAACATGGGCATGCAGCTTGTAAATCATGCGGGTCACGGTAGCGAAGGAAGCGTGTCAATTGGTACAGGAAGCCTTGGAAGCGGTGATTTCCTGGGTCTTACCAACATATCAGCTCATGGAAGGGTATCTATCTGGAATACCATAGCCTGCCTTTCCGGTTCATTTGATACAGGCACCTGTCTTGCGGAAGCCTGGATCAGATCACCGGGTGGAGGCGGCTTCTGCATGATGAATTCAAGATACGGCTGGGGAGAGCCTTCGGAACCTGGTGATCAATGGAGTGAACTGGTTGATCAGGAATTCTTTGCAAACTTTTTCACTGAAGATCTTTACAACCTTGGTGTTGCCCATGCAATGGCATGGAACGAGTTTATACCACTGATACCCACTGATACTCATTACGACTGGATAGCTAAATCGATTACCCTGTTCGGTGATCCGGAACTCCCTATGTGGTCCGAAGCTCCCGATGGCCCGCTGCAGATCAGCGGACCCGATACTCTTTCAATTGGATTGAACAGCGTTACAGTTTCGGTACAGGATAATTCAGGCCCCCTGGAGAATGCAAGGGTTTGTTTCATGCAGGGCGAATGGGATAACACCGAAATGTACGAAATTGATTATACGGATGCCTCAGGGCAAGTTCAGATGGATATAACTGCAACCGATCAGTATGATACAGCGGCATTAACAGTGTGGAGCCGGAATCATGTACTTCAGACTATAGAGATACCCGTATCGGGTACAGGGATAACATCTCCTCATACTCATGCGATACTTCCCTTTATATCCGAACCTCATCCGAATCCAGCTATAACTGCAGTCACATTCTATTGGGGTAATCCCGATGGTTCTGCAGAACTGAGGATCTTTGATTTCGCAGGAAGAGTAGTGAAAATCGTGGATATTGGTGCTTCAGTGACGGGAACACTCGTCTGGAACTGTACCGATGAAGAGGGAAAACGAGTACCTGCCGGACTGTATTTCGCGAGATTCGTTGCAACCGGGATAGAGCCTGTGACCAGGCAGATGATTGTTATCAATAATGAATAGAATCTCAATGGTATGCAGGATCGCAATTTGTACTCTGACTATTATCATATTTTCAGGGTGCGGGGGAAGCGATTCGGAGAGCATCAGCGATATCTCAAAGAGAAGACAATGCAGAGCAAATATGAACACACTATGCACTGATCAGGCAAGTTACTGTGATTCTAATGGTGAATGGGCGCCTGATATGGAGCAACTGAATCAGTTCGCGAGAAGAACAAGACCGCTGACCTGTCCGGAAAGCGCTGAGGAGTATATTCTCGAATTATCAGATTGCGGATATGTAATTAGATGTCCAGCTGAACACGGATCAATAGAGACGGGAAGAAGAAGCTGGACTGGAGGAAACTGAAATGAAAATTCTTTACAGGAATGCCGATAGAACAGTTATCAGGTTTGATGTAGGAGAGAAGTTCCCACAGAAACTTGCAGACTGGTGCGAAAAGGAAAGTGTTCAGGCAGCTGCAATTGTAGCCGGTATAGGAATGCTAGAAAACATTGAGATAGGTAGATATGACGGTAAGGAATACATAACTGAAATAGTAGAACCATCTTCGGAAATACTATCACTTCAGGGTAATGTATCGATGAAGGAGGGAAAACCGTTCGTTCATCTTCATGTTAGTCTTGCGGATGAGAATATGTCTGCAAGAGGGGGACATCTTTTCAATGGAACGGTTTCAATGACAATAGAACTCGTTATGCTTGAATTGTCTTCCAGATTCGTAAGGATCCCCTCAGGAGGAACTTTCTGGAGGCTGGATATACCGGAGGATTGAATAAATCCCTATTGACTTTTTCCGCCATTATCGTAGTGTACCCCTACTTCAGAGGGGCTGTAGCTCAGTTGGTATGAGCACCTGACTGGCAGTCAGGGGGTCACGGGTTCGACTCCCGTCAGCTCCACCAAAAAGGCGGAGAGTTATGCTCTCCGCTTTTTCTCCTGTAAGATGGAGAGTACTAAGAAGTAGTTTCCGTACGCTTTGCATGAAGAAATAAATAGTATGAGATTATATTAATGGTAATAAGAAATAATACGAACATAAGTGCATAATTGTATGATTTCATTGCGCCCCTTGCCGAACTAGTTGATATTGTCTATCTTAACCGTTCTGCGGAAAGCAGTAAGAATAAAGTAACTAACCGAACCGGAATTATGTTTACCGGTTAACACAAAACAAAACGGAGGAAAAAATGACAAAGGCAGATATCGTATCCAAGATCGCATCACGTAGTAGTATCGATCTGAATAAAAAGGATATCGCTGCAGTGGTCGATGGATTTCTTGATGAAATAAGAGAAGCCCTTTACAATAATGAGCATGTTGAGATCAGACGTTTCGGTACATTCAAGGTTGTTGATCGCAAGAAGCGCATTGCACGGAATCCTCACACGGGCGCAGCTGTTGAAGTTCCAAGAAGGAAAGTCCCAGTATTCAAGCCTTCAAGACTCGTTAAGAATAAGGTCGCCAAATAGATGCCGAACGGTAAGAAGAAGAAGCGCAAGAAGATCGCAAAGCACAAGCTGAAGAAAAGGCGCCGCGCAAACAGGCATAAGAAGAAGAATAAGTAATTGAAAATAGCTGTTCTTTCAGATACTCATATACCCACAAGGCTGGGGGCAATCCCCGGCCGGGTATATGAGATTTGTGCAGAATCAGATCTTATTCTGCATTCCGGAGACATGGTTGATTTGAGTGTAATAACCGACCTTCAAAGATTTGCCCCTGTAAAAGCGGTACATGGTAACATGGATCCATTCGATATAATCAGAAGATACCCTGAAAGCCTTGAACTGGAACTGGAAGGGCACAGGATATGCATGACACACGGTACTGGCGCAAGATTCGGAATAGAGAACAGGATTCTCAAGAGATTCAAGTCCAAAAAACCGGATATAATCATATTTGGCCATTCGCACGTATTCAATGATGATGTCAAAGATGGTGTATTGAGATTGAATCCAGGAGCAGCCTCCGGATCAATTGGAAACAGAACGATGGCCCTTCTTACACTTGAAATGGATAGAGAACCTGAAGTCGAAAAGATACTTTTCTAATGCCCTATGCGGCAAGGAGATTGAAATGAAAAGTTATATATTGACAGTTATACTGATACTAGTCGCAGTTATGGCCGCATCCTGCGGTGATACCGAGCCCGCTCCGGTAGAAGACACAGATGAAACATCGGAAGTCGAAGAAGTGACGGAGACAGTTGAGGAAACAGCAACCACTGTAGAGCCCGACTTCACCGAGACAATTCCCATTACCGCACTCCCCGAACCATGGCCAGTGGATTTTCCTGTCGCAGATTGCTTCGAAGTTATCTCCAACGAAGTCAATGAAGATGGTAACCAGGTTCTCATAGCTGCTGTACCCGAGGGAACTGACCGTCCGGGTGTCTGGGACCTGGGTTACTTCTTCAGGGACAATATGGAAAACTGGAGCGTCGCGTCAGAGGACAACATGGACTGCGTACTCACGTCCATGTCTTTCAACGTACCTCTTACTCAGGGAACCGACCACATTCTGGTTCACGGCTGGTTTGATACCGGCAACATCATGACTATAGAGCTTACCTGGACAAAGGACGCTGAATAGCGCCCACATATTGATCTAAGTTACTTTAGGTGCCCCCGTAGCTCAGCTGGATAGAGCGTCGGCCTCCGGAGCCGGAAGCATGGGTTCGAATCCCGTCGGGGGTACCAGATTTCAGAATTTAGATCCCATTTCCAGTCACAGAAACGGTTCGAAATACCTCCACTACGGGGTACCAGATTAGTTATTACTTCCCGAACTCGTTCAAGAAAAGTGAACAGGATCAGC